>DASWOL010000110.1:0-47992 GCA_036398695.1 Cellulomonas sp.
TGCACGCGCGGTGGAACCCGGTCCCCGGCCGGTTCAAGGACTACATCGCGATGCCCAAGTTCAACCTGTACCAGTCGCTGCACACCACGGTGATCGGGCCCGGCGGCAAGCCGGTGGAGATCCAGATCCGCACGCACGACATGCACCGGCGCGCGGAGTACGGGGTCGCGGCGCACTGGAAGTACAAGGAGAACGCCAAGGGCGCCGGCCAGCCCGCCGTCACCGACAGCCAGGGCAACGACATGAGCTGGCTGCGCCAGCTCGTCGACTGGCAGAAGGAGACCGCCGACCCGACCGAGTTCCTCGACTCCCTGCGGTTCGAGATCGCCGGCTCCGAGGTCTACGTGTTCACGCCCAAGGGCGACGTCATCGCCCTTCCCCAGGGCTCGACACCGGTGGACTTCGCCTACGCCGTCCACACCGAGGTGGGCCACCGGACGATGGGTGCCCGGGTCAACGGGCGCCTGGTGCCGCTGGACTCGGTGCTGGAGAACGGCGACGTCGTCGACGTGTTCACCTCCAAGTCCGAGACTGCCGGACCGAGCCGCGACTGGCTCGGCTTCGTCAAGAGCCCGCGGGCACGCAACAAGATCCGCCAGTGGTTCACCAAGGAGCGGCGCGAAGAGGCCGTCGAGCGGGGCAAGGACGCACTGGCCAAGGCGATGCGCAAGCAGAACCTGCCGTTGCAGCGCCTGCTGAGCCACGAGGCGCTCGTCGGGCTCGCCGCGGAGATGCGATACCCCGACGTCACCGCCCTGTACACCGCGATCGGCGAAAACCAGGTGTCGGCCTCCACGGTGGTGCAGCGGCTGGTGGCCTCCCTCGGCGGCGTGCCGGCGGCCGAGGAGGACCTCGCTGAGGCGACCCGGCCGGGGCCTTCGGCGCGCAGCGTGCGGCAGGGCGACCCCGGCGTGGTGGTCAAGGGCGTCGCGGACGTCTGGGTCAAGCTGGCCAAGTGCTGCACCCCGGTGCCCGGGGACGAGATCATCGGCTTCGTCACGCGCGGCGCGGGCGTCAGCGTGCACCGCACGGACTGCGTCAACGTCGGCGGCCTGCGCACCAGCCAGCCGGAGCGCATGGTCGAGGTCGAGTGGACCCACACCGGGTCGCAGCTCTTCCTCGTCCAGATCCAGGTCGAAGCACTGGACCGGTCGCGGCTGCTGTCCGACGTCACACGCGTGCTGTCCGACCACCACGTCAACATCCTGTCCGCGACCGTCTCGACGTCGCGGGACCGGGTGGCACTGTCCCGGTTCGTCTTCGAGATGGCCGAGCCGTCGCACCTGGCCTCGGTGCTCGCCGCCGTGCGCAAGGTCGAGGGTGTCTACGACGTCTACCGGATCACCGGAGCCAGGACGCCGGACCAGCCGGTCATCCGAGCCTGAGCAGGACCGCGCGGGCGCGCAGGGTGCCGCGCTCGCCCCGGAGGCGGTCGAGCGCCGCGAGAGCGGTGCCCGGCTCGAAGCCGACCGCGATCAGGCCGGCGAGCCGCCCCATCGCCTCCTCCGCCGGCGCGTAGCGGGCGACGTCGAGGCCTGTGCGCTGCACCGTGGTCACACGGCCGGGCCCGAGGTCCAGCACATCCTCGTCCGGCAGCGGACCCTCGGCCGCGCGACGTGCGGGATGCGGGTCGGTCCGCCGGGCGCCGACCGGCACGAGCACGTCCACCCGGTCCGGACGCGGCCCACCGGCGTGCACCCACGCCGCCGACGCGCGCCCGACGACGCCGCGGCGCGGCACCAGCCCGCCAACCGCAGCAAGGCGGATGGCGGGCGTCACCTCGACGCCGGCTCGGACCGCCACCCCGTCCCACAGCGGCACGAGCGCACCGTCGAGCACCATGCCGGTCCACACCGGACCGGGGACCTCCTCGCGCCTCACCAGGGGCGAGCAGTCCGCACCCGTGGGGCGGTAGGCGAGCAGGGCTGTGGACACCGCCGCAGCATGCCGCGGATGGGGCGAGTGCCGCTCCGCGGCCTGTGGACGGGGGTCAGCCGCGGGCGTCCCGCGCGGCGCGCTCCACCTGCTCCAGCCAGGCCCGGCGAGCCTCGAGCGCCGCCTCGACCTCGGCGATCTTCCGGGCGTCGCCCGCCGCCTTCGCCTTCACCAGGTCGGCCTCGAGACCCGCGATGGCCTGCTCGAGCTGGGCGGCAGCACCCTCGGCCCGCGCGCGCGTCTCCGGGTTGCTGCGGCGCCACTGGTGCTCGTCGGCGTCGCGGATGGACTGCTCAACGGTGCGCAGCCTGCCCTCGACCCGCTGGATGTCTCCGCGCGGCACCTTTCCGGCGGCATCCCAGCGGTCCTGGATCGACCGGAGCGCAGCCTTCGCGGCTCCGAGGTCCTTGATCGGCACCAGTGCCTCGGCCTCGGCGAGCAGCCGCTCCTTGACGACGAGATTCGCCTGGTACTCCTCGTCGGTGGCGGCCGCCGCGGCGTCGCGCGCCTGGAAGAAGGCGTCCTGCGCGGCACGGAACCGGGCCCACAGTGCGTCGTCGACGGGACGGCTGGCGCGCCCCGCCGCCTTCCACTCCGCCATGAGGTCGCGGAACGCGCTGGCCGTGCCCGCCCAGTCGGTGCTGGTCGCCAGCCGCTCGGCCTGCGCGACGAGCGCCTCCTTCTCGTTCTTCGCCGACGCGTTGCGCGTCTCGAGCTCCGCGAAGAAGTGACGCCGTTCCCGGTCGAACGTGGTGCGGGCGTGGCTGAACCGCTTCCAGAGCGACTCCTCCGAGGGCCGGTCGAGGCGCGGACCGTTCCGCTGGGCGTCCTTCCACTGGTCCAGCAGCACCCGTAGCTGCTCGCCGGCGGGCCGCCACTGGATGCGGCTCGCGTCCGTGCCGGCAATCTGCTCGGCCTGCTCGACAATCGCCGTGCGCGCTTCCAGAGCGGCCTGACGGGCGGCGACCCGCTCAGCCTCTGCAGCGGCGCGACGCTCGCTGGCGACGGTCCTCAGCCCGTCCAGGCGGCCACGCAGCCCGACGAGGTCGCCAACGGCCGCCGGGGCGACGAGCTCCTCGGTGAGCTTGTTCAGGGTCGAGTCGATCTCCTTGACCGACAGGTCGGTCGCCGTCAGGCGCGCCTCGAAGAGCGTCACCTTCGCCTGGAGGTCGACGAAACGCCGCACGTAGAGCGCCATCGCGTCGTCGGCGACGGCGCCCGGCACCTGCCCGACCTCGCGCTCCTCGTCGCCATCCCGGACGAAGACGGTGCCGTCCTCCGTGACGCGGCCGAAGGCCGACGCGGCGGCGACGTCGGCCGGGTCGAGCGGGGCGGCAGGGGGCGGCACCGCGGGCGCCGCCGGGAGCACCGGCGCCTGACCGGTCGCCGCAGCGGAGGGGCCCGCCGGCGGGCGGGGGACAGGGCGTGGGCGGATCGACGCGGGCGACGGGCGCGGACCGGGCGCCGGCGCGGCGGCCGCCTCGTTGACTGCCGGCTCGTCGGCGACGACCCCGTCGACCGCGACCTCGTCGGCGACGACCTCGTCGACCGCGACCTCGTTGACCACGGGCTCGTCAACCACAACCTCGTCAACCACAACCTCGTCGACCGCGACCTCGTGGATGACCACGACCTCGTCGGTCACGACGACCTCGACGCTCACCACCTCGTCGACCGCGGGCTCGTCGGCGGCGACATCCTCGTCGACCGTCGACTCTGCGGCAATGTCGTCGACGATCGGCGCTGCCACCGACTGGGGAGCGGCGACCTCCTCCGCCGTGACGGGGGCTGGCTCGGGCGCGTCGGGCTGTGCCGGCGTGGCTGGGGTCTCCGTCACTGGGTCTTCACTCCCTCGATGATGACGTCGGAGACGGGCGCGGTGAGGTCAGGGGTCACCTGCTGCGTCCCTTCGTCGGCGATGGCCTGCAGCACGTCCAGGCCTGACGTCACCTTGCCGAACACCGTGTAGCCGCCCGCAGAGTCCGAGGGAATCTGCGAGTCCGCGTACACGAAGAAGAACTGGCTTCCCATCGAGCTGCCGTTCTCAGCCTGGCGAGCCATCGCGAGCGTACCGGCGGGGTACTGGCCGTCCGCCGGCGCGTTCTCGATCGGTCCCCAGCTGTAGCCGGGCCCACCGGTGCCGGACGCGGTGGGGTCGCCGCACTGCAGCACGTGGATGCCCGTGGTCACCAGCCGGTGGCACTTCGTCTGGTCGAAGTACCCCTCCTTGGCCAGCTCGACGAAGTTCGCCACGGCCTGCGGCGCCTTGTCCCCGTACAGCTCGACGGAGATGTCCCCGCGGTTGGTGCTGACGGTTCCGGTCCACGTGCGGTTCTCGGCGAGCGACGCGGCGGGCAGCACGCCCCCGTTCCCCGTGCGCGGCGAGAGGTCGAGCGCCGAGGCGCTGGAGGAGGACGAGGGCGACGCGGTGCTGGTGGGCACCGCGGCGGGGGACGTGTCGGAGTTCACCACCACCACGACGACGATCGCCGCGACGACGACGGCGGCGCCGACGATGCTGCCGACGACGACGTTCCGGCGGTGCCGGGAGGCTCTGGCCTTCGCCTGTCGCTCCTGCCACTGCTCGAGCCGGCGGCGCTCGTACTCCCGTTCGCGCTTGCTGGACACACCCTCTCCTCGTCAGACCGCGCGCGCGAGGTCGGCGACCTGCAGGTGCGCACCGTGGAACCCGGCACAGTCTAGGCAAGGGGGGCGGGTGAGCCACCACTTCGGTGCCGGACTAGCGTGCGAGCGTGGAGATCGTCGAGATCACGTCCCGCGTGCTGGGCGCCCGTTGCCTCGTCCTCGCGGCCGACGACGTCGCGGTGGTGGTGGATCCGGGGGCCGGGGTGGCGGACGAGGTGCTCGCGGTCGCCGCCGAGCAGAGCTTGCGCATCGTCGCTCTGCTGGCCACGCACGGCCACCTTGACCACACGTGGGACGCCGGCCCGCTCGCCGCCCGGCTCGGCGTTCCCCTGTTCCTCCACGCCGCCGACGCCTACCGCCTCGACGACCCGCTCGGCACGCTCGGCACGCTCAGCGGAGCCGCGCCCGGTGGCGAGGGCGCCATGGCACAGGTGCTGCGCCAGGCGCACATCGACCCTGGTTCCTACGTCCGGCCGGCCCAGGTGGTCACCTTCGGCGGGCCGCCGGGGCCGGACGGCCGTTCGTCCGACGAGCGCCTGGACCTGGGGGCTGTGAGCCTCGTCGCCCGGCACGCCCCCGGCCACACCGAGGGCTCGACCATCTACCTGCTCGACGCCCCGGGGCCCGTGGCGCTCACCGGCGACGTCCTGTTCGCCGGCACCATCGGGCGAACCGACCTGCCCGGCGGCGACGACCTCGTGATGGCCCGCACGCTGCGCGAGGTGGTCGAGACGCTGCCGCACGGCTCGCGCGTGCTGCCGGGCCACGGCCCTGCGACCGACCTGGCGAGGGAGCTCGTCCACAACCCGTACCTGGGCGCGGGCGGCTGACCCGGGCCGAGCCCTCTGCGTCGCGAGTCGCCACCTGCTGGCCGCAGGGGCGAGGCGACGCGGGCCCGGCCAGTAGGATCGTCCGGCGCCCTGGGCGCCTGCTTGACCACTGTCCACCACGAGCGAAGGACCTTCCGTGCTGCGCACTCACACCGCCGGCTCGCTGCGCGCCGAGCACATCGGTGCCACCGTCACCCTCACCGGGTGGGTGGATCGCCGGCGGGACCACGGCGGCGTGGCGTTCGTCGACCTGCGGGACGCCTCAGGCATCGCGCAGGTGGTGATCCGCGACGAGTCGGTGGCGCACGCGCTGCGCTCGGAGTTCGTGCTCCAGGTGACCGGCGAGGTCTCCCGCCGTCCGGAGGGCAACGAGAACCCGCACCTGCCCACCGGCCAGATCGAGGTGATCGCCTCGACGGTGGTCGTGCTCAACGAGTCCGCGCCGCTGCCGTTCCAGGTCTCGTCGGCCATCGACGAGGTCCCCGGCGAGGAGGTGCGCCTGCGCTACCGCTACCTGGACCTGCGCCGCCCCGCGCCGGCCCACGCACTGCGGTTGCGCTCGAAGGTGAGCCAGGCCGCCCGCCGCGTGCTCGACGCCCACGACTTCGTCGAGGTCGAGACGCCCACGCTGACGCACTCGACGCCGGAAGGCGCCCGCGACTTCGTGGTGCCGGCCCGCCTGTCGCCCGGGTCCTGGTACGCGCTCCCGCAGTCCCCGCAGCTGTTCAAGCAGCTGCTCATGGTGGCCGGCATGGAGCGCTACTACCAGATCGCCCGCTGCTACCGCGACGAGGACTTCCGCGCCGACCGGCAGCCGGAGTTCACCCAGCTCGACGTGGAGATGAGCTTCGTCGAGCAGGACGACGTCATCGCGGTCGCGGAGGACGTGCTGGTCGCGCTGTGGGACCTCGTCGGCTACTCGATCCCCACGCCCATCCCGCGGATGACGTTCGCCGACGCGATGGCGCGCTACGGCTCGGACAAGCCCGACCTGCGCTTCGGGCTCGAGCTGACCGAGCTGACCGACTACTTCGCGGACACGCCGTTCCGTGTGTTCCAGGCGCCGTACGTCGGCGCGGTGGTCCAGCCGGGCGGCGCGTCGACCAGCCGCCGCGGCTTCGACGCCTGGCAGGAGTGGGCCAAGCAGCGCGGCGCCAAGGGTCTGGCCTACGTCACGGTCGGCGAGGACGGCGAGCTGGCGGGTCCCGTCGCGAAGAACATCTCGGACCATGAGCGGGCGGGGCTGGCCGCGACCGTGGGCGCTCGGCCGGGCGACGCGGTGTTCTTCGCCGCCGGGAAGGCATCCGAGGCCCGCGCGCTGCTCGGTGCCGCGCGCCTGGAGATCGGGCGCCGGGACGGTCTGGTGGACGACTCGCAGTGGTCGTTCGTGTGGGTGGTCGACGCTCCGTTATTCAAGCCGACGGGCGAGGACGACGACGTCGCGGTGGGTGCCGGTGCCTGGACCGCGGTGCACCACGCATTCACGTCACCGACCCCGGACTGGATCGACCGCTTCGAGCAGGACCCCGGCCATGCGCTGGCGTATGCGTACGACATCGTCTGCAACGGCAACGAGATCGGCGGCGGCTCGATTCGTATCCACCGGCGCGACGTGCAGGAGCGGGTCTTCGCGGTGATGGGCCTCGGGCCCCACGAGGCCCAGGCGCAGTTCGGATTCCTGCTCGACGCCTTCCAGTTCGGCGCCCCGCCGCACGGGGGGATCGCGTTCGGCTGGGACCGGATTGTCGCACTGCTCACCGGCGCCGACTCGATCCGCGAGGTGATCGCGTTCCCGAAGTCCGGCGGCGGCTACGACCCCCTGACGGGCGCCCCGGCGCCGATCTCGGCCGAGCAGCGGCGCGAGGCGGGGGTGGACTTCAAGCCCAAGCAGGCGGCGGGGGAGTGACGGCGGCGCTCGACGCGCTGCCGCCCCGCTGGCGGGACGACCGGCTGGTGCTGTCCGACCGCCACATCCTGCAGGACGCGCGTGTGCTCGGCGATGACGAGGGCATCGTCGTGCTGTCCGACGGCGCCTCAGGTGTGTCGGTGGCCGGCTACGGACCCGATGGCCGCGCGGCCGGGATCGTCACGTCGCTCGTGGACGCCGGCCAGCTGCGCCCGCCGCTGCGCTGGATGTCGCTGCCGCGCGCGGCCGACCTGCCGCCGCGCGTCCGTGACGCGCTGCACGTGGACCCCCTGCCCGGCTGGGACTGGATGTCCACGACGAGCGTGGGGGACGCCCCGGGGACCGACGCCGTGGTTCGTCTG
Organism: Cellulomonas sp.; assembly: GCA_036398695.1. Taxonomy (GTDB): domain Bacteria; phylum Actinomycetota; class Actinomycetes; order Actinomycetales; family Cellulomonadaceae; genus Cellulomonas. The sequence goes on from DASWOL010000110.1 coordinate 7,680, forward strand.
GACCTGGCGACCGACCTCCCCGACGTGCTCGACTGCCTCGCGGCGGCGAACCCCACCACCGAGTCCGACCCGACGAGCCCTCACGAGGCGGGCTGGTGGGGTGTGCGCGACGGCGGGCGGCTGATCGGGGTCATCGGCGCCGGCCGGCGCGGCGGAGCGGCGGACGACGGCTTCAGCTGGCACCTGCACGGCCTCGGCGTGCGGCCCCAGGAGCGCCGCGGCGGGCTCGGCACGGCACTGATGGTCGCGGCGACGGCCGAAGGCCTCGCCGCGGGCGCCGACTGGGTGTCCCTCGGTGTGTGGGCCGCCAACGAACCTGCCCTGCGGATCTACCGGCGCCTGGGCTTCCGCACCGACCATCAGGGGCGTTCGTACCGTCCCAGGTAGCGCCGCCGGGGTCGCGCCGCGCCCGCGGCACCCCGCAGCACCGGCGCCGTGCCCGTCAGTGGGTGATCGCCACCTTCTGGTACAGCCGCTTCAGCGGCGCCGGCGCCCACCAGTTCCACGTGCCGAGCACGGTCATGGTGGCGGGTACCAGGAGGCAGCGCACCAGGGTGGCGTCGACCAGCACCGCGACCGCCAGGGCGAACCCGACCTCCTTGATGATGAGCAGCTTGCCGGCGACGAACCCGGCGAACACCACGATGATGATCGCCGCGGCGGAGGTGATCACCCGTCCGGAGCGTTGCAGACCCAGCCGCACGGCCTCGTCGGTGGGGTGTCCCTGGTCGTGCAGCTCCTTGACGCGGGACAGCAGGAAGACCTCGTAGTCCATCGCCAGCCCGAACGCGAAGGCGAGGACCAGCGCCACCACGTACGACTCGATGCCGCCGACCCCGACGAAGCCCAGCACGCCCGCCAAGTGTCCGTCCTGGAAGCCCCACACGAGCACGCCCATCGAGGCCGCCAGAGACAGCGCGTTGGTCAGCAGTGCCTTGATCGGGATCACCACGGACCCCGTCATGAGGAACAGCAGCACGATCGTCGCCACCGCGACGATCCCCACCACCCACCAGACCCGGGCGGCCAGTGCGTCGGTGAAGTCGATCGAGTGCGCGGCTTGGCCGGTCACCCACGTGGGGAAGCCGGGCTCGAGCGCGCGGATCTCCTGCACCACGTGGCGCGCGGTGGGACCGCCGGCGTCCGACGAGTCCGGCCGCACACCGATGATGACGTAGGACCCCGCAGCGCGCGGCGCGTCCACCGTGGCCACTCCCGGCAGCGTGGCGAGCTGGCGGGCCCAGCCGTCACCTGAGTCGAGCGAGGTCGCCGCGAGCACCGTCACCGCCGCGGACTGCGCCGACGGGTAGTTCTCCGCGACGGCGTCGAGGAAGGCGCGCTGGCTGCTGCCGGCGGGCAGCAGCTCGGCACCGGAGTTGCGCAGCTGGAGGCTCCGCGCGGGCAGGGCCGTCAGCCCGAGCACCACGACGCAGCCGACGATCACCCACCACGGGCGCCGCTGGACCCGAGCGGTGAGCCGGGAGAAGAAGCCCTCCGACGACTGCACGTCGGAGGTGTGGGCCATCACCCGGCGCAGGCCCGGCACGCGCAGCACCGGGCTCGGCCGAGACAGCCGCCGGCCGGTCATCACGAGCAGCGCCGGTACCAGGGTCAGCGCTGTCGCCAGGGCGATGACGACGAGCGCCACGGACGCCGCCCCGATCGCGCGCAGGATCGGCGGGGAGAACACGAGCAGGCCGGCGATGGAGATCGCCACGGTGACCGCCGAGAAGGACACGGTCCGGCCGGCGGTCGCCAGCGTCCGTTCGATCGCCGTCGCGACCGTGCCGTCGCCGCGACGCCGACGGGTGCCGGCACCGCCGTCCGCGTCCACCAGCCCGTGCAGCTCCTCCCGGAACCGCGACACGACGAGCAGGCCGTAGTCGATCGACAAGCCGATGCCGAGGGCGGTGAGCACGTTGAGCGTCGAGGCGTCGACGTCCATGAGGTAGGTCAGGCCGAGCACGGCGGCCAGGCCGACCCCGATGGACGCCAGCGCACCGGCCATCGGCATGCCGGCCGCGAGGAACCCGCCGAAGACGAACACCATCGCCACCAGCGCGATCGGCAGCGCCACCGCCTCGCCGGTCCGCAGGTCGGCCTCGACCTGCCCGTGGATGTCGTCGACGATGAGCGACGAGCCGCCCACGATCCCCGCCACGTGCGGTGCGGCGTCCGCGAGCCGCGCCGGCACCGTGTCCAGGACCGTGTGGACCGAGTCGAGAGCGGTCCGCTCGTCGTCGGCGTCGAGGTTGGGGTCCAGCCCGACGACGACGAGGAAGCCCCGGCCGTCACGTGCCAGCAAGGGGGTGGCCGCCGGGTTGGCCGTGCCGCCGGGCAGCGCGAGCGGGTCGACGACCGAGACCACACCCGGCACCGCCGCCAGGTCCGCCCGGACGGGTGCCATCGCCGCCTGCACCGCGACCGACGACGGGTCGAGGCCCGACAGCACCAGCGTGAGCGACTCCCCGCTCTGGTCGATCTGGGCCAGCAGGGCGTCGGCCGCCTTGCTCTGGGAGCCGGGGACGTCGGGCGCGCCCGAGGTCACGCGGTCGAAGACCGACTGGCCGCCGTGCACGCCGAGCACCGCGACGGCGTACCCCGCGACCGCCAGGACGAGCCAGACGGCGACGGTGACCCGCGGATGGCGGCCGACGGCCCGGCCGAGGCGTGCGAACACGCTGGTCATCGTGTCAGTGATTGGCCACCGCGCGCACGTCCTGCTCGAGGCCGCCCGCCGCGACCCCTCGCGGCCTCGTGCACGGCAGGGGAGGGCGCGGGAAAGGGACGGAGAAGGGGGCTGGCACGGGGCTGACTACGGGCTGACCACGGTGGGCGGCGTCGGGATGTCGTGGGGACGGGGCTGGGGGTGGGGATGCGTAGGGTTCCGGTGTGGACCTGTTCGACGCCGTGACGTCGACCGTCACCGGGCTGCCCGAGGTGGGCCCCGGTGCGCCCCTCGCCGTGCGGATGCGCCCGCGCACCCTCGCGGAGGTCGCCGGCCAGGACCACCTGCTGGAGCCCGGCTCGCCGCTGCGCCGGCTCGTGGAGCCCGCGGACCCTGCCGCCGCACGCAGCGTGCCGGCGTCGGTGGTGCTGTGGGGACCGCCGGGCACCGGCAAGACGACGCTCGCGTACCTGATGGCCGCCACGTCCGGGCGCCGGTTCGTCGAGATGTCCGCGGTGACCGCCGGCGTCAAGGAGGTCCGCGCGGTGATCGAGGACGCCCGTCGTCGGCTGGCGACAGGTGGTGCCGAGACGGTGCTGTTCGTCGACGAGGTCCATCGGTTCACCAAGGCCCAGCAGGACGCCCTGCTGCCGAGCGTGGAGAACCGCTGGGTGACGCTCGTCGCCGCCACCACCGAGAACCCGTCGTTCTCCGTGAACTCCCCGTTGCTGTCCCGCTCGCTGATGCTGACGCTGCACCCGCTGTCCACGCAGGACGTCCGCGGCCTGGTGCGCCGGGCGGTGGCCGACGAACGTGGCCTGGCGGGCACGGTGGCCCTGGACGACGACGCCGAGGACCACCTGCTGCGGCTGTCCGGCGGCGACGCCCGCAAGGCCTTGACGATCCTCGAGGCCGCCGCAGGCGCGGCGCTGCTCGAGTCCCACGAGGGCACGGTCCACGTCGACCTCGCCGCGGTGGAGAAGGCGGTCGACGTCGCGGCGGTGCGCTACGACCGCGACGGCGACCAGCACTACGACGTCATCAGCGCCTTCATCAAGTCGATGCGCGGCTCCGACGTCGACGCCGCCCTGCACTACCTCGCCCGGATGCTGGCGGCGGGGGAGGACCCGAGGTTCGTCGCCCGGCGCCTCGTGATCGCGGCGGCCGAGGACGTCGGCATGGCCGATCCGAGCGCCCTGCAGACGGCGGTCGCCGCGGCCCAGGCGGTCCAGCTGATCGGCATGCCCGAGGCCCGGATCGTGCTGGCCGAGGCCGTGGTGCACCTGGCCACCGCGCCGAAGTCGAACGCTGCCTACCTCGGCCTGGAGAAGGCGCTCGGCGATGTCCGCGCCGGCCGTCTCGGGCCGGTGCCCGTGCACCTGCGCGACGCGCACTACGCGGGCGCCGACCGCCTGGGTCACGGCGAGGGCTACCGCTACGCGCACGACGAGCCGCAGGCCGTCGCCACGCAGCAGTACCTGCCCGACGAGCTCGTGGGGACCCGCTACTACGAGCCGAACGACCGCGGCTTCGAGCGCCAGGTCGGTGAACGCCTGCAGCGGATCCGTGCGATCCTCGAGGGCCGCTGACGAGGTCCGGCGATGCTCGGCTCAGCAGCCGGGCGTCAGGAGCGACTTGGCGTAGCCGCCCACCTGATGGGCCAGCTCCTCGAGGCCGCCACCGTCCGGGCCGAGGGAGTAGCCGGTCATCATGAGCGTGCCGGAGTAGCAGGCCTCGATCAGGCGTCGGGAGCGCGTGACGTGGGTTGCCCATGTCACCACGACGAGGGAGTGCCAGCCGTTCTGCTCCGCGAGGTCGCGGATGGCCCGCGCGTCGCCCTGGGTGGTCTTCGGGTCCGGCACCACGCATGTCACGGTCACCCCGGCCGGGGGATCGGCGCACTGCGGCGGCTCGCCCCACGGGCTGAGCAGCACCAGCTTGCTGCTGATTCCCTGGTCGACGAGGCTCTGCGCCAGGTCGAGGGCCTGCGAGTCGGGCTGTCCCAGCACCACGACGGCGTCGGCGGGCCCCAACGCGTCGTAGCGGGGGTGCTCCACCTTCACGGTGAGCACGCCGAAGACGGCCACGAGCACCACCACCAGGCCCGCTGCCAGGACGACGACCAAGCGGCGGCGGCGTCCCACGAAGAGACGCCGGGCGGCCTCCGGCGCGCGTCCGGGCCGGTCCACCGGGGTGCTCGTCACGGTGACCATGGTGCGGCAACGACGGCCGGCGCGCCGCCGCGCCAGCAGACCACCCCAGTTCCATTCCGCCGCCCCTGTGACGAGTGAGGCAGATGGTGCTGATGTGGCGTCACTCGGATCACGGGGGCCGCACGAGTCACACGCGCGGCGGGATGGGACCGAAAGGGGGTGGGTTGGGCGAGGCACGGGGCGTCCGGTAGAGTGGCCGGGCTCGTGCAACGCGGCAGCGCGTTACGCCAGCCGCCTGGGGCCTTAGCCGAGTCCGCTGATTCCGTTGATGCGGACACCACATGGTCGGCCCCACGCCCACCGGGCAATCCCGCCCGACCGTGGGTGTGACGTCTACAACGACAGGAATGCCTCACTGTGACCAACGTGACCCGCTCGCGTCGTCAGGTTCGCCTGAGTCGCGCGCTCGGCCTGGCCCTGACGCCCAAGGCCGTCAAGCACTTCGAGAAGCGCCCCTACCCGCCCGGGGAGCACGGCCGTGCCCGCAGGCGCACCGAGTCGGACTACGCGGTCCGCCTGCGCGAGAAGCAGCGGCTGCGCGCCCAGTACGCGTTGCGCGAGAAGCAGCTCGCCCGGGCGTACGAGAACGCCCGCAAGGCGCCGGGCCTGACCGGTGAGGCCCTCGTCGAGGACCTCGAGACCCGGCTGGACGCGCTGGTGCTGCGCGCCGGCTTCGCCCGCACCATCCTCCAGGCCCGCCAGGTGGTCACGCACCGGCACGTGCTGCTGGACGGAAAGATCGTGGACCGCCCCAGCCAGCGCGTCGCCGTGGGCCAGACCCTCATGATCAAGCCGAAGAGCCAGCCCACGGTGCCGTTCCAGATCGCGGCCGCGGGTGCGCACCGCGACGTGCTGCCCACGGTCCCGGGCTACCTGGACGTGCAGCTCGAGAAGCTGACCGCGGTGCTGGTCCGTCGGCCGCTGCGGGCCGAGGTGCCCGTCACGTGCGAGGTCCAGCTGGTCGTCGAGTACTACGCCCGCTGACCTGCCGTCGTCACGACGCCCCGCGATGCCGACGGCACGCGGGGCGTCGTGTTTCCCCACGGCCCCAGGCGCGCAGGTCGATAGGGTGTCCCAGGTGGTGCGCAGGCGCCGAGCCTGACGAGGAGGGAAGCGGCATGGTCGGTCAGATCGCCGGTTTGATCGCGGCAGTCGTGTTCGCGGCCCTCGTCGGGTTCCTCGCGGTGCCACTGGTGAAGCTCGGCCGCACCTTCGACTCCGCGACCCGGGCGCTCACCGAGATGACCGACCACACGCTGCCCGTGATCGACGAGGCCGCGAAGGCCGTGGCGTCCGGCAACGTCCAGCTGGAGAAGGTGGACACGATCACCACCGCCGCCGCGGACGTGTCTCAGAACGTCTCGGCTCTGACGGCCCTGTTCGCCGCCACGGTGGGCGGCCCCATGATCAAGATGGCGGCGTTCTCCCACGGCGTGCGCCGGGCGCTGGGGGCCCTCGGCTCGAGGACCAAGGCATGAGGCGGCTGCTGTGGATCGGCGTCGGCGTTGGGCTGACCGTCGTCGTGGTGCGGTACGGACGCAGGCTCGTCGCGCAGTACGTGCCCGACGACGCCGCCCGGGCGTTCGGCACGGCCGCCAAGGTCGGCCGCACGGCCCGCGGGGTGTTCGCCGACTTTACCGCCGGCCTGGCCGAGCGCGAGACCGAGCTGCGCACCGCGCTGCTCGGCGAGGACGCCGACCCGGACGCGATCAAGGCCCGGGGCCGAGCTGCCTGGGCCGAGCTGCGCGGGACGCACGGCTCGGCCGCCCCTGCCCGGCACGTCCCGTCCGAGTGGGCCTCGGGCCCGCTCGAGGACCCGGACGACGACGACGGCTACGCGTTCTTCTGAGGGACGCCCCGGATGTCAACCGGGTTCTCCGGGACCCTCGGGCGTCTGCGAACCTTGACCCAGTGAATGCGCGCCCGCAGCCGGGCACGCCGAGAACGACGAGGACATGATGCGCACCGCCGAGATCCGTCAGCGCTGGCTCGACTACTTCGAGTCCAAGGACCACGCCATCGTGCCGTCGGTCCCGCTGATCTCGCCCGACCCCTCGATCCTGTTCACCATCGCGGGCATGGTGCCGTTCATCCCCTACATCCTCGGCACGCAGGAGCCGCCGTGGCCCCGTGTCGCCTCCGTCCAGAAGTGCATCCGGACCAACGACATCGAGAACGTCGGCAGGACCACCCGGCACGGCACGTTCTTCCAGATGAACGGCAACTTCTCGTTCGGCGACTACTTCAAGGAAGGCGCCATCGAGTTCGCCTGGGACCTGCTGACCACGTCTCAGCCGGACGGCGGCTACGGGTTCGACGGCGACACGCTCTGGGTCACCGTCTGGGACCAGGACGACGTCTCGCTCGACGCGCTGCAGAAGGTCGGGGTCGACCGTCGGCACATCGTGCGGCTGCCCCGCGAGAAGATCTTCTGGGACACCGGTCAGCCGGGCCCCGCGGGTCCTTGCGCGGAGTTCCACGTCGACCGCGGTCCCGAGTTCGGCCCTGAGGCGGTCGGCGGCACGGTGGACCCGGGCGGGGACCGCTACCTGGAGATCTGGAACCTCGTCTTCGACCAGTTCGTCCGCGGCGAGGGACAGGGCAAGGACTACCCGTTGCTCGGCGAGCTCGACAAGAAGGCGATCGACACCGGCGCCGGCCTGGAGCGCATCGCGTTCCTGCTCCAGGGCAAGCGGAACCTGTACGAGATCGACGAGGTGTTCCCCGTCATCCTGCGCGCGCAGGAGATCAGCGGGCACACCTACGGCACGGACGAGACCGAGGACGTGCGGATGCGCGTCGTCGCGGACCACGTCCGGTCCGCGCTCATGTTGATCGGTGACGGCGTCACGCCCTCGAACGAGGGCCGGGGCTACGTGCTGCGCCGGCTGCTGCGCCGGACGATCCGCTCGATGCGCCTGCTCGGCGTGCACGAGTCGGTGCTGCCGGAACTCCTGCCGGTCAGCCGGGACGCGATGGCTCCCAGCTACCCGAACCTCGCGGCGGACTTCAGCCGCATCGCGCAGGTGGCGTACGGCGAGGAGGAGGCATTCCTGCGCACCCTGGAGTCCGGCACGACGATCCTCGACACCGCGGTGGCCGCAGTGCGCCGTCAGACGGTCGAGGGCGCGACGCCGGTCCTGTCGGGCGAGCAGGCCTTCACGCTGCACGACACGTACGGCTTCCCGATCGACCTGACGCTGGAGATGGCCGCGGAGCAGGGCGTCGACGTCGACGAGACCGCGTTCCGGAGCCTGATGGCCGAACAGAAGTCGCGCGCCCGCGCCGACGCGCTGGCGAAGAAGACGGGCCACGCCAACACCTCGGTCTACTCGGAGGTGCACCAGCGGCTCCTCGGGGACACCGGCCGGGCGGTCCAGTTCGTCGGGTACACCGACGGGATTGCGCGCGGGACGGTGGTCGGCCTGCTCGTCGACGGTCAGCCCGCGCCGGCGGCGACCGCGCCCGCCAACGTCGAGGTGATCCTCGACGTCACGCCGTTCTACGCCGAGGCCGGCGGGCAGCTGGCCGACCAGGGCGTCATCCTGTTCGACGGCGGAGCCCGGGTCGAGGTCGACGACGTCCAAGCACCCATCAAGGGGCTCAACGTGCACCGCGGCCGCCTCGTCGACGGCACGGTGACGTTCGGCGAGCCGGGCACCGCGTCCATCGACACCGACCGGCGCCGCGCCATCGCCCGCGCGCACACGGCGACGCACATGGTCCACAAGGCGCTGCGCGAGGAGCTCGGCCCGACGGCGACGCAGGCAGGTTCGGAGAACGCACCCAGCAGGCTGCGGTTCGACTTCCGGTCGGGGTCGGCCGTCCCGGCCGGTTCGCTGGCGCAGATCGAGGGCCGGGTGAACGAGCGCCTGCAGGACAACCTCGAGGTGACCGATCGGAGCATGCCGATCGACGAGGCACGTGCGCTCGGTGCGATGGCCTTGTTCGGCGAGAAGTACGGCAACGTGGTCCGCGTCGTGTCGATCGGGGGGGATTGGTCGCTCGAGCTGTGCGCGGGCACGCACGTCAAGCAGTCGGGCGAGCTCGGCCTGGTGACGCTGCTCGGCGAGTCGTCCATCGGTTCGGGCGTCCGTCGCGTGGACGCCCTCGTCGGGGACGGCGCGTACAGCCAGCACGCCCGGGAGCGCGCGCTCGTCGGCCAGCTGTCCGGCCTGCTGGGTGCGCGCCCCGACGAGCTCGCCGACCGGGTGTCGGCTCTGCTCACCCGCCTCAAGGAGTCCGAGAAGCAGCTGGCGGGCCTGCACCAGGGCAGGCTGCTCGCGCAGGCGGGCTCGCTGGCGGCCGCACCGACCGTGGTGGGCAGCGCCCGCCTCGTCGCGCACGACGCCGGTGAGGTCGCCGCTGCGGACGACCTGCGCACCCTCGCCCTCGACGTCCGCGCCCGGCTGGGCGACGCGGCGCCGTCCGTGGTCGCGGCGGCCGGCACCAGCAAGGGCCGCCCTGTTGTCGTCGTCGCGACGAACGCTCCCGCGCGAGACGCCGGACTGCGTGCGGGCCAGCTGGTGCGTGTGGCGTCCCAGGTGCTCGGCGGTGGTGGCGGGGGCAAGGACGACGTCGCACAAGGCGGCGGTCAGGACGCCACGAAGGTCACGGCCGCGCTCGAGGCGATCGCCACCGCGGTCCGGGCCGCGACGTGACGGCGGAGCTCGTCGAACGGGGGCCGCGGCTGGGGGTCGACGTCGGCTCGGTGCGCGTCGGACTGGCCACGAGCGACCCCGACGGCGTCCTGGCGACCCCGGTCGCCACGCTGCCACGGGGGAACGGGGATGTCGCCGCGATCGTGTCCGAGGTGCGTGAACGTGGTGCGCGGACGGTGTACGTCGGCCTGCCGCGGCACTTGTCGGGTGCCGAAGGCACTTCCGCAGCCGCAGCCCGCGCGTACGCTTCTATTCTGGCGCAGGCGGTCGCACCGGTTCCGGTGCGTCTCGTCGATGAGCGGATGAGCACGGTGTCCGCCCATCGCGCGCTGACGGAGTCCGGCAAGCCCGGGCGCCAGCACCGCTCCGTGGTCGACCAGGCGGCGGCAGTGGTGATCCTGCAGGACGCGTTGGACGCGGAGCGAGCAACGGGACGCCGTCCCGGCGAGCGGGTCGGTGCCGAACCGCTCGGTGGCGCGCATGGGGGGCACGCGGACCGGCTTGACGACACGGGAGTGACGGACTGGTGAGCGACAGCCGCATCGACTGGTGGCCCCCCATCGAGGGCACGCCCTCGTCGACCGCCCATTCCGCCAGCGGTGCCGGTGCACCTGTGCCCCCGACCCAGCCACCGCGCCGCAGCCGAGCGCGCGAGCGGGAGCGGATGGCCCGTGAGAAGTCGCACTCCCGCCGCAACGCGGTCCTCGCGATCGTCGTCTGCGTGCTGCTGCTCGCGGGAGCCGTCTACGTGGGCTGGTCCGTGTTCGGCAAGCACAACGCCGACGGCGGCGGCCAGGCCTCGGTCCAGGACTACCCGGGTCCGGGCGCCTACCCGCCGGTGTCGGTGCAGATCAACCCGGGCGACACGGGTGCGGCGATGGCGAAGTCGCTCCAGCAGGCCGGAGTGGTCGCCACCGTCCAGTCGTTCGTCGACGCGTTCGCCGCCAACCCCGACGCCTCGAAGATCCAGCCCGGGACGTACAACCTCCTCAAGGAGCAGAAGGCCTCCGACGCGGTGCTGGCGCTCCTCAGCCCCGCCAACCGGGTGTCGTGGAAGGTCACCATCCCCGAGGGCTACACGGTGAGCCAGATCGTCCAGCGCATCAACGAGGTGACGTTGATCCCGGTGGACGATCTCAACGCCGCTCTCAAGGACCCGACGGCGATCGGCCTGCCGGCCGAGGCGGGCGGGAACGCCGAGGGCTGGCTGTTCCCTGCCACGTACCAGGTGGAGCCGGGCGCGACCGCTGCGAGCGTCTTCAAGCAGATGACCGACCAGATGGTCAAGGTGCTCACCCAGAAGGGCGTGTCCCAGGACCAGTGGAAGGACGTGCTGACCGAGGCGTCGATGGTGGAGCGTGAGGCCGGCCGCGACGAGGACCGTCCGATGATGGCGCGTGCCATCGAGAACCGTCTCTCCAAGAACATGTTCCTGGACGTCGACGCCACGGTGTCCTACGGCCTCGGGAAGACCAGCGCACCCACGGGTGCCGAGACCGACGACGCGTCGAATCCCTACAACACCTACAAGCACACCGGGCTGCCTCCCACACCGATCGCCTCGCCCGGCGCGAGCTCCATCGACGCCGTGCTCAACCCGGCGGACGGAAGCTGGCTGTTCTGGGTCTGCGTGAACTTCGACACCAAGGAGACGAAGTTCGCCACGACGCTGGACGAGCAGAACCAGAACGTCGCCGAGATGAAGGCCTGGCTCGCCGCGAACGCGACGCCGAGCGCGACGCCCTAGCAGGTGGCGCCGTCCCGACGCGCGGCCGTGCTCGGGCACCCGATCGCGCACTCCCTGTCCCCTGCGCTGCACACGGCGGCGTACCGGGCGCTCGGCCTCGACGGCTGGCAGTACAGCGCCGAGGACGTCACCGAGCACGACCTCGCCCTGTTTCTCGCCGGCCTCGACACCGGGTGGGCGGGACTGTCGTTGACGATGCCGCTCAAGCACGCCGTGCTGCCGCTGCTCGACCACGTGGAGCCGCTGGCGGAGGTCGTCGGAGCGGTGAACACCGTCCTGGTGCAGCCGGAACGCCACGGCTGTTCCCTGGTCGGCGCCAACACCGATGTGTACGGGATCGCCGTCGCGCTGGGCGAGGGCCTCGCAGGTCGTGCGCCCGCGACCGCGGTGGTGCTGGGTGGGGGAGCCACCGCCGCCTCGTGCCTCGCGGCGCTGGCGCAGCTCGGCGTCACGGACGTCGCCGTCTACGTGCGGTCGCTCGGCCGGGCCGGTGCGCTGGTGCGGGCCGCGCACCGGATGGGCGTGGCGCCCCGGTTCCGGAGCTTCGACCGGGCGCCCGACGAGATCGGCGACGCGGACGTCGTCGTCGCCACCTTGCCCCCGCACGCCGCAGACGCCACAGCGGCGGACCTGCCGGTCGCGCCGGTCGGGGGCGTGCTTCTCGACGTCGTCTACGACCCGCGGCCGACGGCGCTCGCAGCGGCGTGGGCGGACGGCGGCGGTGTCGTCGTCGGCGGGGAGCGGATGTTGCTGCACCAGGCGGCCGAGCAGGTGCGCCTGATGACCGGTCGCCCGGCCCCGCTCGCCGCGATGGAGCAGGCACTGGACCGCGCTCTCGCCACGGGCTGACCAGCGCGCGCGGTTTTCACCCAGGTGGATCACCCGGGGCACGTCTTCCTTCGTCGACGGCGGCCTGCCTACATTCCCCTGGCGTGTCCGACGGGCGGCGACCGTGTCGTCGGACGAATGCGGACAGGTGGCCACCGTGGGGCCTCAGGTCGCGGCAGTCGTCTGCCGATGTAGGTGACGGCGCCGGAGGGCGGCGGCAGTGAAGGGAGAGTGGCGTGAAGCAGCTCGGCGAGATCCTTCTCGACGAGGGACTGGTCACCGAGGCCCAGCTCCTGGCGGCCATCGACGAGCAAGGCTCGCGCAACTCCTCGCTCGGCCGCACGCTCGTCGAGCTCGGCTTCCTCAACGAGAGCCAGCTCGTCAAGGCGCTGGCGCAGCAGGTCGGCATGGCCTACGTCGACCTCGACGACTACGCGGTGGACCGTGCCGCGGTGGCGATGGTGCCCAGTGCGTTGTGCCGCCGCTACACGGTGCTGCCCATCGCGATCGCCGACGGGTCGCTCATCCTGGCCACCGCGGACCCGGGCAACGTCGTGGCGGTCGACGACGTCCGCACGGTCGCCGGCATGCCGGTCAAGTCGGTCGTCGCCGCCTACGACAACGTGCTGCGCGCGATCGACCGGTTCTGCCGGGCCGACGACGAGATGGAGAACCTCTCCAGCACGTTCGAGGACGACCTCGAGTCGCCGGAGACCGACCTGTCCCGGATGGGCGACTACATCGACGACGACGCGCCGATCGTCCGGTACGTCAACCTCCTGGTGACCCAGGCCATCACGGACCGGGCCTCCGACATCCACATCGAGCCGACGGAGCGGGACCTTCGGGTCCGGTACCGCATCGACGGGGTGCTCCACGAGGTGCAGCGCTCGCCCAAGAACATCCAGGGCGGCGTGATCAGCCGCGTGAAGATCATGAGCGACATCGACATCGCCGAGAAGCGCAAGCCGCAGGACGGCCGCATGTCGGTGGTCCACAGCGGACGGAAGATCGACCTGCGCGTGGCGACCCTGCCCACGGTGTGGGGCGAGAAGATCGTCATGCGCATCCTCGACAACTCGACAGCGAGCCTCGACCTGCGTGACCTGTCGTTCCTCGACCAGAACTACGCCGTCTACCACGAGGCATACACCAAGCCGTACGGGATGATCCTCGTCACCGGACCCACCGGCTCCGGCAAGTCGACCACCCTCTACGCCACGCTCAACGCGGTGTCCCGCCCGGAGATCAACGTCATCACGGTCGAGGACCCTGTCGAGTACCGGCTGCCCAACATCAACCAGGTGCAGGTCAACCCCAAGGCCGGCCTGACGTTCGCCGGCGCGCTGCGGTCCATCCTGCGATCCGACCCGGACGTCGTCCTTCTCGGTGAGATCCGCGACCACGAGACGGCGCAGATCGCCATCGAGGCCGCCCTCACCGGCCACCTCGTGCTCTCGACGCTGCACACCAACGACGCCCCGAGCGCGATCACGCGGCTCATCGAGATGGGCATCGAGCCGTTCCTCGTCGGCTCGGCGCTCGACTGCGTGGTTGCGCAGCGCCTGGCGCGTCGGCTGTGCGAGAAGTGCAAGGAGCCGTACCAGCCCACGCCCGACGATCTCGCCTCCGCCCGCTTCCCGTGGACCGAGGGGGAGGAGATCCCCAAGCTCTACCGTCCGGTGGGTTGCGTCGCCTGCTCCAAGACCGGCTACCACGGCCGCATGGCCCTGCACGAGGTGATGCAGGTGACCGAGGCGATCGAACGGCACGCCGTGACGCACTCGTCGAGCGCGGAGATCCAGGCGACCGCGCTGGCCCAGGGGATGGTCGCGCTGCGCGACGACGGCTGGCGCAAGGTCCGCATGGGCCAGACGTCGGTCGAGGAGATCCTCCGGGTGGTGGCCTGACGAGCATCGCGGCTCAAGTGGCAGCGGCCCCCGGCCGATGACCAGATGAGCGCGCTGGCGGACATGTCGCATGGAACCGGTGTGGGGACCACCAGGAGGAAGCCGTGACCGAGCACTACAGCGGGGGCGAGCCGATCAGGCCGCTGCCGGCGTTCCGCCCCGCGGGGTCGGTGCCAGGCAGTGGGCCGGTGCCGCCCACCGGCCCTGCGTTCCAGACCGGGCCGTCGGCCTCGATGGGCGGGTTCCCCGGGAGCGGCTCACTGCCGTCGGTACCCATGGCCCCGCCGACGGTCGCCGCGCCGCCCGTGGCGTCGGCGCCGCCGCTCGCCCCGGTCTCCCCGTCGGCGCCCGACGAGCGGCCCGCGCCGTCCGCCCCGCGCGGTGACCAGTCGATCCGCAGCGCGGTCCAGGGCGCCCGCCTCGGCGTCGACCAGCCGCGCGAGGGCGACCTCCCGCTGGACGACGTGCTGCGCGAGATGGTGCGCCTGGGCGCCTCTGACGTGCACCTGACCACGGGCGCTCCGCCGATGGTGCGCGTGTCCGGCTCCCTGCACCCGCTCGAGGGCTTCCCCGTCATCGACGGGGACAGCCTTCGGCGCGTGCTGTTCTCGATCCTCACCCAGCGCCAGCGCGAGCAGTTCGAGACCGAGCTCGAGCTGGACCTGTCGTACTCGGTGCGCGGGCTGGCCAGGTTCCGCGTCAACCTGTACCAGCAGCGGGAGTCCATCGGCGCGGCGCTGCGCGTCATCCCCTACGAGATCAAGGCGCTGGAAGACCTGGGGGTCCCGCCGATCGTCGGCTCCTTCGCCGGCCTGCCGCGCGGGCTGGTCCTGGTCACCGGCCCCACGGGCTCCGGCAAGTCGACCACGCTCGCGTCGATCATCGACCTGGCCAACCGCACGCGCGAGGACCACATCGTCACGGTCGAGGACCCGATCGAGTTCCTCCACCGGCACAAGAAGTGCATCGTCAACCAGCGCGAGGTGGGGCAGGACACCTGGAGCTTCGCCAACGCACTCAAGCACGTGCTGCGCCAGGACCCGGACATCATCCTCGTCGGAGAGATGCGCGACCTGGAGACCATCTCCGTCGCTCTCACCGCGGCCGAGACGGGCCACCTCGTGTTCGCCACCCTGCACACGCAGGACGCCGCGCAGACTATCGACCGCATCATCGACGTGTTCCCGGCCGAGCAGCAGGGCCAGGTGCGCACGCAGCTGGCGGCGTCGATCCAAGGAGTGGTGTGCCAGACGCTGTGCAAGCGGCAGCACGGCGCCGGGCGGGTGGTCGCCACCGAGGTGCTCATCGCGACTCCGGCCGTGCGGAACCTCATCCGTGAGGGCAAGACGCACCAGATCTACTCGTCGATGCAGGCCGGCTCGAAGCAGGGCATGCACACGTTGGACCAGCACCTGGCGGAGCTGGTGCGGACGGGCAAGATCACCTATGAGGTGGGGCTCGAGAAGTGCCACCACATGGAGGACTTCAACCGGCTCACCGGACGCACCACGTCGATGAACCAGGGCGCCGCGATGCTCGACGCGTCGTTGCCGACCGCGATGGGTGGCTACCGCTGATGGCCGCCGAGCTGCGGACCTTCGAGTACCAGGCCCGTGACGGCAAGGGCAAGGTCGTCAAGGGCCGGATCGAGGCACCCACGCAGGCCGCCGTCTCGGGCCGGCTGCGGACCATGGGCGTGGCCCCGGTGGCCATCAAAGAGGTCAGCACCAGCGGCCTCAACATGGAGATCCACCTGGGTGGGCAGCGGGTGAGTCAGAAGGACCTCGCCGTCATGGCCCGCCAGCTCGCCACGATGGTCTCGGCGGGCCTCTCGCTTCTCCGCGCGCTGTCGATCCTCGCGGAGCAGACGGAGAGTGCGACGCTGGCCAAGATCCTCGGCCAGGTGCGCAACGACGTCGAGACCGGCCAGTCCCTCTCCGCCTCGCTGGAGCACCATCCCCAGGTGTTCCCTCCGTTGATGATCAACATGGTCAAGGCCGGCGAGGTGGGGGGCTTCCTCGAAGACGTCCTGCTGTCCGTGGCGACCAACTTCGAGGCGGAAGTCAAGCTGCGCGGCAAGATCAAGTCCGCGATGACATACCCGGTCGTCGTATTCTGCATCGCCATACTCGCCGTGATCGGCATGCTGTTGTTCGTCGTGCCGGTCTTCGCGAGCATGTTCGCCAGTTTGGGCGGCCAGCTGCCGCTGCCGACGCGCATCTTGGTCATGCTGTCGCAGGTGGTGAAATGGGGGATCGGCCCGCTGCTCGTTGTTCTCATAGCGTTCACGTTCTGGTGGCGCAGGCACAAGAACGACGAGGCCGTCCGGAACTTCTTCGACCCGCTCAAGCTCAAGCTTCCGGTGTTCGGCACGCTGTTCCGCAAGGTCGCGGTCTCCCGCTTCACCCGGAACTTCGGCACGATGATCCGTTCGGGCGTGCCGCTCCTTCAGGCTCTGGACATCGTGGGGGACACCAGCGGCAACGTGGTGATCGCGCGCGCCGTCAAGGACGTGCAGGACGCCGTGCGCACCGGTCAGACGCTCACTGCGCCGCTGTCCAAGCACGCCGTCTTCCCGCCGATGGTGGTCCAGATGATGGCGGTCGGCGAGGACACCGGCGCTCTCGACACGATGCTCGAGAAGATCTCTGAGTTCTACGACCAGGAGGTCGAGGCGACCACCGAGGCGCTGACCTCGCTCATCGAGCCCCTGATGATCGCCGTGCTCGGCGCCCTCATCGGGTCGATGATCATCGCCCTCTACATGCCGATCTTCAAGATCTTCGACCTCATCCAGTGATGGTCGAGGCGGCTCGCGCCATCGGCATGTGCGACCGTCCGGGTGAATCCCAGCAACTCGCAAGGAATCGGACTCAAGTCCGTCGCGCGCCGTCCCGATGCCGCAGTCGTAGTGAGATCCGCGGCCTCGGCCGTGGACTGGAAACGACAACGGAAATCCGGCATCGACGTACTTCCCCAGAAGGGCAGACTCCCGTGATCGCACGCATCCGCAAGTCCCTCGACGAGAAGGACAAGGGCTTCACGCTCATCGAGCTCCTCGTCGTCATCATCATCATCGGCATCCTCGCCGCCATCGCCATCCCGATCTTCCTCAACCAGCGGAAGAAGGCCGTGGACGCGGCCGCCACCGCGGACCTGACGACCATCGCGAAGGACATCGCGACGTACTACGTCGACAACTCGACCCCCGCAGTCACCGGCGTCAGCTACAGCAGCGGCACGTACAACCTGACGGCGACCGGAACGCCGGCCATCTCGGCTGACCAGGCCCTCGTCGGCCCGGTGAGCAACGTCCTGAAGACGAACATCACCAGCATCGCCGTCACCGGTACCGACGCGACGAGCTTCAACGTCACGATGACCTACACCGGTGGCACGAAGGCGTCCGTGTCCTACAACGGCTCTACGGGCCTGAGCCAGACCGCGGGTTCCTGATCATCGTCCCGACGGCACTGATCGGCTCCCGGCCGAGCTGATCAACCGTCACTCCCTGTGGGGCGGAGGGCGCTGCCCTCCGCCCCACAGGGCACGTCACAGGTAAGTCTCACCCGGACGTCCAGCGAGGAGGGACCGTGCGCGACCTCGTCCGTCGGACCAAGCGCGCCTCGGATTCAGGCTTCGGCCTCGTCGAGGTGATGGTCGCCTGCCTCGTCCTCGGCATCATGTCTGCCGCCATCGTGGCGGTGATCATGCAGGCGCAGTCGGCCAGCGTCACCAACCGGTCGCGCATCGCCGCCGCAAACCTCGCGGCGCGGGAGCTGGACATGGTCCGGGACGAATTCCACCGAACCAAGACGGCTCCGACCGACATCGCGCAGCTGGGGACGGTCGTCGACGCCCACCCGCTTGACGGCGGCACCGCCGGACAGCCGCTGGTCGTCGACGGTACCCCGTACACGGTCACCCGTTCCGTGCAGTGGAACATCACGGGCAACGGCCAGTCGGCCTGCGACGGCGGCAGCCTGGTCATCTACCCGACCCTCGGCGTCACGGTCTCCGTGACCTGGCCGCGCATGGGCACCGTCCACCCGGTGGTGAGCACCGCGCAGCTCGCGCCGGACAAGGGCTCCGGCATCCCGAACACCGACTCGTTCATCGCCGTTCGGGTCAAGGACTCGACGGGCGCCCCCAGCGTCGGGCGCAGCATCAAGGTCACCGGGGGGAGCCAGACCAAGACCGGCAGCACGGATGCCGACGGCTGCGCCGTCCTCGAGGTTGCGCCGGCCGTCGGCGTCGGCACCTCGTACACGGCACAGGTGACCGACTCCGGCTACGTGGACATCTCGAGCACGCCCCAGCCGAGCAAGGCGGTCGGCTACGTCAGCCAGGGCCAGCTCAACAACAGCGTGAGCTTCACCGTCGCACAGCCGGGCTCCGCCACCATCCACCTGGTCGACTCGTCCGGCGCAGCGGTACCGGCCGCGCAGGCCAACGGGGTGAAGGTCACCGTCGTGGCGTCCGAGTACTCCGGGGCGTCACCGGCGAAGACCTACACGCTGACAGGGCCGACGCTCTCGCTGACGAACTTGTGGCCGACGCAGTACGGCGCCTACTACGGCACCATCGCGCCACCGAGCGGCTACGACTCCAAGAGGCTTGCACCCGGCGGGTCCATCGACCTCAACGCCGTGCTCCAGCTGGCGACGACGTCGATCGACGGTCTGCCCTCGGGCACGACGGCGGTCATCGCCGCGCCGGCCGGCTCGACGACGTGCACGGTGACCGGCGCGGTGGCCGTGCCCAACCCAGCGGCGATCAGCCTGCTTCCCGGCAACTGGGGCTTCTTCGCGGTGGGCCAGGGGAACCCCGCCTTCGCCTGCTCACCCGGCCCCGGCACCGGAACCCAGTCGCCGATCACGCTCGGGCCGGGCCCGAACGACGGGGTGACGTGGGGCACGACCACCCTGCAGCTCGCCGGCACGGTGCCGGCAGGGACGCGCTACGCCCTCGACACCGCGAAGGCCGGGAACTTGGGCTCGGCGTGCCCGAACACCTCGCTCGACGCCTCGGCGATCACTCTCGGCACGGGGGCGAGCACGATCCCTGCCGGCACCTGGTACGTCTACGCGCGGAACGGTGCCACCTGTTCGGTCCCGATCGCCGGCGCGACGAACAGCTACCCGTTCGCTGTGGCGTACGGCGGGCCCAACACGCTGACCTGGCCGAACCACGCGGTCACGCTCAACATCAGCAACATCGGCGCGATCGTCAGGAGCAACAGCATCAACTACTGGCCGTCGGTCTACCTCAGCCCTGTTCCGGTGACCGACTCCAGCGTGGTGTGCAGCCGCACGGGGCTCACCATCGGCGGGACCACGCAGGTGCCGCTCGCCCTGAGCGGGACGAACAACACCAACGGCACCAAGGCCACGACCTCGGGGACGGTCTACAACGGGACGTGGTACCTCATCGCCAACGACCAGAACTCCTCGAAGCCCACATGGCCGACGAGGAACGGAGGCAAGACGTGCGGCCCCGCCGGGAGCATCGTCATCGTGGCGACGACCACCTCGCCGCAGTCGCTGGCCTACTCGGTGACCGTCCCATGACACGCCGGGCACTGCGCCGTCTGCTCGAGCGTGGGCAGGACGAGGGGATGACACTCACCGAGCTGGCGGTGGTCATGCTCATCCTCGGCATCATCGTCGCTGCCACAGCGACGCTGTCCATCGGCTTCACCCGGACCAACGCGCAGAACACGTCGCGCCAGACGCAGATCGACGACGCTCGCCAGGGAGTGGAGCGCATCTCGGAGACACTGCGCACCGCAGTCAAGCCGAGCCAGCTGCTCTCGACGTGCACCGGGTGCGGGGACGTCGACGCGTTCATGCAGGGGGCCGATCTGTCGGTCCAGTTCTACGCCAACATCGACAACCCCGGGAACTCGGTCGGGCCGAGTCGGACCACCTACACCGTCGCGACGAGCGGTGCCGACGCCGGCGTGCTCGTCGAAAAGCTCCAGACCCCCGAATCCGCACAGCCTGGGAACAGCGGATACCAGTACTGCGACGCCGAGGCGACCAACGCCTCGTCGGAGTGCAAGGGCCACCTGAAGGTGCGCCGTATCGCGGCCGGCGTCCAGACGAACGCGCCGATCTTCAAGTACTACGACGCGTCGGGTGCGCGACTGGACACGAGCTCCGGGGGGCTCGTGGAGGGCGATCTGGAGAAGGTCCTGTCGATCGAGGTGGTGCTGACCGTCCAGAGCACCGACGTCACCAAGCCGGACCCGACCACCTACATCCAGCGGATCACGCTGCCGAACGCGGAAGCGGTGCTGCGCCAGGACCAGGAGGACAACCAGTCATGACCGCCCACCGGTGGGATCGTGGGGTGCTGCGCCGTCTGCGAGGCCGTGACGGCGACCAGGGCGTGGCGCTCGTCGTCGTGCTCGGGACCATGCTCGTCCTGGCCTCGCTGGCAACCGTGACACTGACCTACGCCGTGGCCGGACAGAAGTTCGCCCGCTACGACCAGGACTACGCGGCGGCGATGAACGCCGCCCAGTCCGGCGTGGACGACTTCATCAGCCGCCTCAACCGCGACGAGACGTACGGCAAGAAGGTGGACTGCAACAACCTGGCATGGCAGGGACCGATGGACGCGTCGACCAACACCTGCGGCTGGACCCCGGCGACCGCCACCGGCTGGCTGCCCGTCGACCCGGGGGACACCGACCCGACCCATGCGCGGTTCCACTACATCGTCGACGCGACCTTCCGCGACTCCACCGGGACGGTCACACTCCAGGTGACGGGCCGCGTCAACGGCGTGAACCGCACCGTGGAGACCGCCGTCGGCAAAGGCGGTTCCACGGACTACGTCTACTACACCAACTACGAGTCGGCCGACCCGTCGAACGTGCAGGCCTATGACCCCAACACCACCGCAGGCTGGTCGACCGCCAAGCAGAACGCCTGTGGCCTCAACGGCCCGGACCTGGCGCTGTACTGGTACGAGAAGGACTCCAGCGGAAACACGCGCGACTACTACAACTGCACGGAGATCACCTTCATCGGCGCCGACACCCTCAACGGGCCGGTGTTCACCAACGACACGATCTACGCGACGAGCAACCCGAGCTTCCTCAAGGGGGTCGAGACCGCGTCACCGAACTGCCAGAAGGCCGGCGACACCGTCAACGGCGGGACACCGACCGGCTCGCTCTCGTGGAACGCCGCATGCCTGCGGTCGGGCAGCACCGCGAACTTCAACGGCGTCAAGCCGCTGTACGAGCCGCCGCTCTACCTGGAGGACAACTCGGCTGCGTTCGCGACGGACCCCGGTTGCCACTACTACGGCTCGACCCGCGTGATCTTCCAGGCCAACGGGACGATGAGGGTCTGGAACAAGACGACGGTCAATGGCGGCATCGCGCCCGTCTCGATCGCCCCGCCAGGCGGGACGGCGCCGGACTGCGGCGATCTCGTAGACCTCAACACGACCCAGGGGCAACTCTTGTCCGTGCCGGACGGCATGGTGATCTACGCAGATGCCGCTCCGGGAGCCAAGCGCCAGTGCTACGCGACCGAGCTCGGCGGGTCCGGCTCCGACGGCGCGCTGCCTCTCGGCACCTACAGTTCGACCACCCCGGCGACACCGACCGGCGCGAACCAGTCCTACTCGTACGACAGCAACATGGTCGAGGCGCCGAAGATGTGCCAGGAAGGGAACCTCTACGCCCAGGGCGTTCTCAGCGGCCGAGTGACGATCGCCGCCGCACAGTCCGTGATCGTCACGGGGGACCTGGTGCTCGCCGGCGGGCTGAACGGCCCGGACATGCTCGGCCTGGTGGCGACCAACTCCGTGGAGGTGTTCCACCCGGAGCTCGTCACCGTCACGTCCACGAAGGTCAACAGCGGGTGCAACAGCAACTGCGCCTACAAGTGGGGCAACCCGGGTCAGGACACCGAGGTCTCCGGCTGGCCGGTCCGGTACAAGGAGCCGGGTGCCAGTGGGTTCACGCCGACCAAGGGCATCCAGATCGCGGGCTCGATCCAGACTCTCCAGCACTCCTTCCTGGTGCAGAAGTACTCCGAAGGCGACCCGCTGGGGACGCTGCTGGTCAACGGCTCCATCGCCCAGCAGTGGCGTGGCATCGTGGGTCAGGGCGGCGGGACCCCGACGAGCGGCTACGCGAAGTTGTACCAGTACGACACCCGCCTGAAGTACGCCCGGCCGCCGTACTTCCCGACCTGGGTCAACTCGGAGTGGTCCGAGCGGTACAGCGGCGAGATCACGACCCCCGCGGGGGTCACAGGCTGATGCCGCACGCGTACGTCGTTGCCCTCTCGGCCGTCGTCGGGCTCCTGATCGGATCGTTCCTCAACGTGGTCGTCTGGCGGGTGCCACGGGGGCAGTCCGTCGCGTCTCCGCCGAGCGCGTGCCCGACCTGCGGTCACGCGATCCGCGCCTATGACAACGTCCCCGTGGTCTCGTGGCTCGTCCTTCGGGCCAAGTGCCGCGACTGCGGAGCGCGGATCTCGGCCCGCTACCCGGCGGTCGAGGCCGGCACCGCGATCCTGTTCGGGCTTGCTGCGTGGCTGGTGCTCGGCCGCGGCCAGGGCTGGGCCATCCCCGCGTTCGCATACCTCGCGGCCATTGCCGTCGCGCTGTCGCTCATCGACATCGACGTGCACCGGCTGCCGGACGTGATCGTGCTGCCCTCGTACGGCGCAGGCCTCGCCCTGCTCGCCCTGGCCAGCTGGAACCCCGGGGGAGCCTCAGACTGGCCGGCCCTCGGCCGGGCGGCCGTCGGGGCATTGGCCATGTTCGTCGTCTACTTCGTCATGCTGCTCGTCTACCCGGCAGGGATGGGGTTCGGCGACGTCAAGCTCGCCGGGGTGCTCGGGCTGTTCCTCGGCTGGGTGGGCTGGGGAGCCCTGATCGTCGGATGGTTCGCCGCGTTCCTGCTCGGCGGCCTCTACTCCGTCGGCCTGCTGCTCGCCCGCCGCGCGCACCGCAAGTCGGGCATCCCGTTCGGACCCTGGATGCTCGCCGGAGCGCTGGTCGGGGTCGCAGCCGGGCCGTGGCTCTGGGGGACCTACCTGGGCGCCTTCACCTGAGGACCCTGCTCAAGTCTCCGGGCGCACCACCCGATATACGACACGACCGGACGCACGAGAGGAGCCGCGCAGGTGGCAAGGACACGAGTCATCGGTCTCGACATCGGCACCAGCGGACTGCGCGCGGCCGAGGTCCAGTTCGGTAACGGTGGGCCGGCGTCCGGCTCGGCCGAGGTGGTCAACATCGGGTTCACGCCCCTTCCCGACGGCGCGGTGCGCGACGGCGAGGTCGCCGAACCCTCGACGGTCGCGACGGCGATCAAGCACCTGTGGTCCGAGCGGAAGTTCTCCACGAAGGACGTGGTGCTCGGCGTCGGCAACCAGCGGGTCATGGTGCGCGAGGTGGACCTGCCGATGCTGCCGCTGCCGCAGCTGCGCGCGTCGCTCCCGTTCCAGGTGAACGACATGCTTCCGCTGTCCGTCGACGACGCGGTGCTCGACTACTACCCGACCGGCACGCTCACGGGACAGCACGGGCCCATGTACCACGGCCTGCTCGTCGCGGCGACCAAGGAGACGGTGCTGGCGAACACCAACGCCGTGGAGCGCGCCGGCCTGCGGCCGATGCTCATCGATCTCAACGCGTTCGCCCTCGCCCGTGTCCAGGCCAGTGCCGGCTACGGCGAGGGGGTCGTCGCCTGCATCGACGTCGGTGCCCGGGTGACCAACATCGCGATCATCACGAACGGCCAGCCACGTTTCGTCCGCATCCTGCCGTCCGGCGGCCAGGACGTCACCGATGCCGTCGCCGGCACGCTCGACGTGCCGAAGGAGGAAGCCGAGCGCCTCAAGCGGGCGGTCGGTATCGGCTTCGCCACCCCGCCCGAGCTGGACGGTGCGCGGGATGCCGTGCTGAGCGTCACCGGCACGCTCGTCGACGCGGTGCGCAACACGCTCGCCTACTACGCCAGCGCCAACCCGGGTCAGCCCGTGCAGCAGATCGTCCTGTCCGGCGGGGGTTCCTTCCTCAACGGTTTCGGCCAGTACCTCTCGTCGGCCTCCCGTGTCACGGTGTCACTGGCCCGCCCGGCGGCCCGTATGAAGCTCGGCCGAGGGCTCGACCAGGCGCTCAGCGGCCCGGAGCAGGCGATGGTCGCCATCCCGCTCGGTCTCGCGATGGGGGTGGCGGCATGAGCACCATCTCCCTCACCAAGCCCAAGACCGCGCTGGTGACCAACGTCTGGCCCCAGGTCGACCTGCTGCCGCCCGAGGTGCGTGCCGGTCGCAAGCTCGCGCAGACCAAGCGCCTGCTGGTCATCGCGATCCTCGGCGTGGTCCTCATCTCGGCACTGGGCTGGGTCTACGCGCTCTTCACCCTGCGGGACGCAAACACCGAGGTGGCCAACGCCCAGGCCGACACCGACCGACTGACCAGCGCGCAGGCGCAGTACGCCGAGGTGCCACAGATCCAGAGCGAGCTGTCCAAGACGCAGAGCGCCCTCGACCAGGCGACGGCGACCGAGGTGCTCTGGAAGCCGTACCTCGAAGCTCTCCGGGCCGTCACGCCCGCCCAGGTGTCCTACGACACGCTGCAGGTCACCGTGTCGAACGACCCGAACGCAGCGGCGTCCGGCGACCCGCTCCAGGCGCCCAGCGTCGGCCAGCTGGTCTTCACCGGCCGCTCGGCGACGGTGACGGACATGAGCGCCTGGATGGACGCGGTCCGCAGCATCCCTGGCCTCTCCGACCCGTGGTTCACGCAGGCGTCCCTCACCGACGACAACGGCACCGCCTACTACCAGGTGAGCGGAACGGTGCAGATCGGAACCACCGCGCTGGCACACCGGTTCGCGTCGGCTCCTGACACCGCTGGTGGCAGCGGTGGAAGCACGGCCGGTACGCCGTCCGCCCAGCCGACCGACAGCACAACGGGAGGGAACTCCTGATGGCCTCGACCAAGACCACAGCGTGGGTCGCCAGCTCGACCGTCGCGGCTCTCGTGGTGGCCGCGGGCGCCTGGTTCGGCGTGATCCAGCCGACCCTGTCGAACGCTGCCAACCAGCGCCAGGCTGCCTCCGCCCAGAGCAACCGCAACTCGATCCTCGAGACTCAGATCGCCAAGCTCAAGGCGGAGTACGCCCACCTGGACGACTACACGCAACGGCTGGCGGCGATCCGCGCGAAGATGCCGGCGACGGCGGACCTCGCGGAGGTCGCACGGGAGCTGCAGTCGGTGGCCCAGGCGACGGGTGTGACGATCACGGTGGTGCAGCCCGGCACGCCGAGCGCGTTCGCCGCACCTGCGTCGGCGCAGGCCGCACCTGCACCCGCACCGACCGCGACGTCGGACGCGAACGCGGAGACCGCTGACCCTGGCGCGGGCACCTCCGCGCCGGCGGCCCAGTCGACCACGATCGACGGCCTGTACAGCATCCCGCTGTCGGTGACCACACTGGGGAGCTACGCCCAGACCGTCCAGTTCATCGACGCTCTGCAGCAGAGCATGCCCCGGCTGTTCGTCCTGTCCCAGGTGGAGGCGACGTCGCAGAAGTCCGAGGGCGCGACAGCCGGCCGGCCGGCTCTCGCCGAGGGCGACCTCGAGACCACGGTGACCGGTGTCATCCTCACGCTGCAGGGGGATGCGGCGTCGGTGCCTTCCGCCACGCCGAGCCCCGGTGCGACCGCTGAGCCGAGTCCGACGCCCACGCCGCTCCCGGTGCCGGGCGACCAGCGCAACCCGTTCCAGCCGATCGGGCACTGAGCGAATCGTCAGTCGGGCGGCA
Source organism: Cellulomonas sp. (assembly GCA_036398695.1). Taxonomy (GTDB): domain Bacteria; phylum Actinomycetota; class Actinomycetes; order Actinomycetales; family Cellulomonadaceae; genus Cellulomonas. Next base: position 33,516 of record DASWOL010000110.1, read on the forward strand.
TGGGAAGATGCGGCCATGCTGCGTTGGCTGACCTCGGGGGAGTCGCACGGCCCAGCTCTCGTCGGGGTCGTCGAGGGAGTCCCCGCCGGCGTCGCGGTCACCACTGCTCACGTGGCGGCGGCGCTCGCGCGGCGTCGACTGGGCTACGGCCGCGGCGCACGGCAGGCGTTCGAGCAGGACGAGGTGCGCCTTCTCGGCGGCGTCCGGCACGGGATGACGCAGGGTGGCCCCATCGCCGTCGAGATCGCCAACACCGAGTGGCCCAAGTGGGCCGAGGTGATGGCTGCCGACCCGGTGGACGACCCCGAGGTGCTCAACCGGGCGCGGAACGCACCGCTGACACGGCCCCGGCCCGGCCACGCGGATCTCGTGGGCATGCGGAAGTTCGGGTTCGACGACGCGCGGCCGGTGCTGGAGCGCGCGTCCGCCCGCGAGACCGCGACCCGCGTCGCCCTGGGCGCGGTCGCCGCCGCGCTCCTGGAGCAGGCGGCCGGAGTCCGGCTCGTCTCCCACGTGGTGAGAATCGGCTCGGTGGCGGTGCCCGACGAGGCGCTCGCACCTCGCCCGGACGACGTCGCTGCGCTCGACGCGGATCCCGTCCGCTGCCTCGACCCGGCCGCGTCGGCAGCGATGGTCGCGGAGATCGACGCCGCGCGCAAGGACGGCGACACGCTCGGGGGCGTGGTGGAGGTGCTCGCCTATGGCGTGCCCTCCGGTCTGGGCACGTACGTCGCGGACGACCGGAAGCTCGACGCCCGCCTCGCCGCCGCGCTGATGTCGATCCAGGCGATCAAGGGTGTCGAGGTGGGGGACGGGTTCCGCACCGCCGCGCGCCGGGGATCGGCGGCGCACGACGAGATCGAGCGCGGCTCGGACGGCGCGCTGCACCGTCGCACCAACCGGGCCGGCGGCCTCGAGGGCGGCATGTCGAACGGCGAGGTGATCCGCGTGCGCGCGGCGATGAAGCCGATCTCCACGGTGCCGCGCGCTCTCGACACGGTGGACGTCGCCACCGGCGAGCCGGCCAAGGCACAGCACCAGCGGTCCGACGTGTGCGCCGTGCCGCCGGCGGCCGTCGTCGCCGAGGCGATGGTCGCCCTCGTCCTGGCCGACGCCCTCCTGGAGAAGACGGGCGGCGACTCGCTGGCGGAGGTGCGCCGCAACCTGGCCGGCTACCAGGCATCCATCCCGCACCTGCTGCGCTGAGCTGTCCGACGAGCTCGCGTCCCGTGGCACGCACGCGCGCCACGGGAGGCCGAGCCGACCGTCCCGTGATCGTTCGACGTCCGCCCGTCGGACCCGCAACTAGCCTGGCGTCATGAACAGTCCCTCGCCGGCGCGTGGGCCGCGCGTCGTTCTCGTCGGGCCGCCCGGGTCCGGGAAGTCCACGGTTGCGCGTGCCCTCGCCGAGCGTTGGCAGCTGACCGCGCGGGACACCGACCACGACGTCGAGGCCGTTGCCGGCAAGCCGATCTCGGACATCTTCGTCGACGACGGCGAGGCGGCCTTCCGCGCGCTGGAGCAGGCGGCGGTGGGGCGCGCGCTCGCCGAGCACGACGGCGTGCTGGCACTGGGCGGGGGAGCGGTGCTGGACCCCGCCACGCAGTCGGCGTTGGAGGCGTACCGGTCGGGCGGTGGGGTGGTCGTCTTCCTCGACGTGACGCTGGCGCACGCGGCGCCGCGGGTCGGTCTCAACCAGTCCCGGCCGCTGCTCCTGGGCAACCCGCGGGCGCGGTGGCAGGTGCTGATGGGCGAGCGGCGCCCGGTGTACGAGGCGGTGTCGACGTTCACCGTGTCGACGGACGACCTGCGGCCCGCGGGTGTCGCCGAGCGCATCGAGGCGGAGCTGGCGGCTCGTCGTGCCGCCGCCCCCGCGCCGGCGAGCCCTCCGTCGCGGGTCGCCGTCCAGGAGTCCGGCACGCCGGCGGACGGCGGCGACCGGTGAGCGTCGAGCGCACCGTCCGGGTGGCCGGCGAGCGGCCGTACGACGTCGTCATCGGCCACCACCTGCTCGGGACCATCCCCAGCCTGCTCGGCGACGGCGCGCACCGGGTGCTCGTGGTGCACCCGGCCGCGCTGGCCGCCTCCGCGGATGCGGTGCTGGACGATCTGCGGGCGCACGGCTACGAGGCGTTCGGGGCCGAGGTGCCGGATGCCGAGGACGCCAAGACCGCCGAGGTCGCCGCCTTCTGCTGGGGCGTGCTGGGCCAGGCCGGGTTCACGCGCACGGACGTGGTGGTGGGACTGGGCGGGGGTGCGACCACCGACCTGGCGGGATTCGTGGCCGCCACCTGGTTGCGTGGCGTGCGCGTGGTCCAGGTGCCGACGACGCTGCTGGCGATGGTGGACGCGGCGGTGGGCGGCAAGACCGGCATCAACACCGCCGAGGGCAAGAACCTCGTCGGCGCCTTCCACAACCCTGCCGGAGTGGTGTGCGACCTCGCGGCGCTGGAGTCGATGGAGCGGTTCGACTTCGTCGCCGGCCTCGCGGAGGTGGTCAAGGCGGGGTTCGTCGACGACCCCGCGATCCTCGACCTGGTCGAGGGCAACCTCGCGGTGCTGACCGACCCGGTCGCAGCGGCCGCGTCCGATGTGCTGCTGGAGCTCGTGGGCCGTGCCGTGGCGTGGAAGGCCCGTGTGGTCGCGGAGGACCTGCGCGAGGCGGGACCGCGCGAGTTCCTCAACTACGGGCACACCTTCGCTCACGCGATCGAGTATGTGGAGCGCTACCGCTGGCGGCACGGCGCGGCGGTGTCCGTCGGCATGGTCTACGCGGCGGAGCTGGCTCGGCTGGCCGGACGGCTGACCGACGACGTGGTCGATCGCCATCGCACCGTGCTCGGCGCCCTGGGCCTGCCACTGACCTACCGCGGCGACCGCTGGGAGCAGCTGCTGGCCGCGATGCAGCGCGACAAGAAGACGCGCGGCAGCCGGCTGAGGTTCGTGGTGCTCGAGGGGCTGGCCAAGCCGGCCCGGCTGGAGGGGCCGGACCCCTCGCTGCTGGCGGCGGCCTACGCGGAGGTCTCCGCGGAGCGCACCGCCGGTGGCCCCGTGCTGCTCTAGTCAGCTGGGTAGGGAGCCGGTCTCGTCCGACCTGGTGACGACCGAGGTCGGAGTCGGTTGAGGTCCGGTGTCGCCGGTCCGCTGCTTCTCGAACGCGTTGATCGACAGCCAGAACAGCAGACCGATGCCGAGCAGGATCGCCAGCACCACGCCCGCCACCGCCAGGACGAACCGCTGCGGTGTCCACCAGCTGCGCGGCTGGGACGCGAGCAGGAGCGGGACGTCGTCCAGCGGGGCGCCCGAAGGTTCGGCGTCGACCCCGGACCCGTCGGCGAGCCGCGGCGGCACGTAGGGGTTGGGCACCGCCGGCGGCCCGGGGTGGAAACGGACTGTCTCGGCGGCAGGCGTCGGAGCGTGCGTGTTGTCCAGGTCCGACTCGTCCGGGCCGACCGGATGCGCCTGGTTCGGTCGCCACTGGGCACCGTCCCACCACCAGTGGCCGTCGGGACTGACCGGCTGCTGGGGCTGGCCGGGACAGCCCGGTGGCGTGGACGGCATCTCACTCCGTTTCCCCGGTCGGCGCGCGCGGGTTCGTCGGGCGCGGCGGGCGCCCTCGCCGTAGGTATCGGCTCGTCGGATGCCCGACTCGACCCCGGGGGACGGTGCAAAGCGCGGCGTCGTCGGCCTCCAGGTCACGCCTTCCTCTAGCGTGAGCCGCATGACGAGCGTCCTCGTCCTCAACGGTCCCAACCTCGGCCGTCTCGGTGTCCGCGAGCCGGAGGTCTACGGCTCCGCCACGCTGGCCGACCTGACGGCCGCCGCCGCAGCCTGGGGGTCCGAGCTCGGCCTGGACGTCGAGGTCCGGCAGACGGACGACGAGGCCGAGCTGGTGCACTGGCTGCACGAGGCGGTGGACGCGCGCGTTCACGTGGTGCTGAACCCTGCGGCGTTCACGCACTACTCCTACGCGTTGCACGACGCCGCCGCGCAGGTCACCGACGCCGGGCTGGTGCTTGTCGAGGTGCACCTGTCCAACCCCTTGGCCCGGGAGGCCTTCCGGCACGTGTCCGTCATCGGGCCCGTGGCGACGGGCACCGTGGCCGGCTTCGGTTTCGACAGCTACCACCTGGCGCTGCGCGCTGTGGCGGCGCGCACCTAGTCCCGCCCGAGTTCGGTGAGCCCTGGACCGTCGATCGTGGCCCAGGGCTCATCAACATGGGGGTGAGTCCGTCGGCGTGAGGCTCCCACAGCCCGGCCCATGACCGAGGACGACCCCATCCAGCCGCCAGACCTGTGGTCCGGGACCCGGCAGCGCGCAACCTTCCGGGCATGCACGACGCGAGGTGGGTGCCTCCACAGGCACGTCGCCAGGCGGGTGCGTTCACGCGCGGGCAGGCGATGGCGGCGGGAATGACCAAGTCCGAGGTGGGCTGGCGCGTGCGGCGAGGCGTCTGGATCCCCGTGGCCGGTGCAGCGCTGCGGCACGCCGCCCGTCCCGCCGACGAGGTGACGGAGGCACACGCCGCGCGTCTCACCTCGTGACCGCCGGTTGCACGGTGCTGCGCTACACCGGGTTCGACCTGGTCGAGCGGCCCGGCACGGTCGCGGCTCAGGTCCGGGCCATGCTTGCGCGGCTTGCCGACCAACACCAGTGAGTGCTGGTCCACGATTCGTGTGCCATGCCTCCCCGGAGTTGGAGAGCGGGGGCCCGAGAATCAAGTAGAGAGGCTTGAATTGAGGGAATCAAGCTGAGAGACTTGATCTGTGTGGGTTCTGACCGTCGACCAGCGCGACAGCCGCCTCGTGGGCGACCGCGTCGCCGACCTGATCGCCGGAATGCCGGTGGTCGCCGGGGTCGTGCGCCCGGCGGAGCGCACGGTGGGCGACGAGCTCCAGCTGGTGCTCGACCAGGGCCGGGAGACCGTCGACCTCGCCCTGCACCTGCTGCGCGTCGGCGGATGGAGCATCGGCATCGGCGCCGGGCCCGTCGACGAGCCACTGCCCGCCTCGGCGCGCGAGGCCTCTGGTCAGGCGTTCATCCTTGCTCGTGAGGCTGTCGAGGCGGCCAAGGGCCGCCACCGCTCCGTGCCGCTCGCGGTCCGCGGCGCGGACCCGGCCGCGGCGTCCGACGCCGAGGCCGTCCTCGCACTGATCGGCGTCACCATGGCCCGGCGCACCCCTGCGGGATGGCAGGTGGCGGACCTGGCCGCCGCCGGCGAAGGTCAGGCCGCCGTCGCCCGCCGGCTCGGCATCACGGTCCAGGCCGTGAGCCAGCGGCTGCGCACCGCGCTCTGGGCCGAGGAGGTGGCCGCTCGGCCCGCCGCGGCGCGCCTGTTGACGGCCGCTGCCGGCTGAGGGCAGGGTCGCCGCGTGAACCCGTGGCTCGGCGCGCTCGTCGTCCTCCTTGCACTGGGGGTGTCCACGGGCGGCGGCTGGGCGGTCACGCGCCTGGTGCTGCGGATCGCGTCGCGCTCGTCCGACGCCGGTGGCATGACGAGCACTCGAACCGCGGCCGGGGCGACGGAGACCACCGCGGCCGCCCCCGAGCCCGACGCGACGACGCCCGACGCAAGGCACGACGCGGCGGGCGACGACACGAGAGGCCCCTTCGGCGACGGCCCCGACGGCCCCGTGGCCCTCGCGGCGCTGCGGGGCGGCACCTGGATCGGGCTGCTCGAGCGGCTCGCCACCACCGGCGCCCTGCTGCTGGGCGAACCGACGGCCATCGCCGTCGTCGTGGCGGTGAAAGGCCTCGGCCGGTATCCGGAGCTGCGCGAGCACCCGGCGGCGTCGGAGCGGTTCGTCGTCGGCAGCCTCGCCTCACTCACCTGGGCCGCCGCGATCGGGTTCCTGGGTCGCTGGCTGTTGACGCGCTGAGCGTGCCGGCGTCGCACGGGCGGCTGGCGCAGGAGGCCGCACGGTAGGATGGCCGACGGCCTGCGGGCCGCGGCGATCGTACGACGAGCCTTCGGAGGGGATCCGACGGCGGACGACGACGACGCGGCGACCGCTCGGAACACCCCACCTCTCGACAGGAAGACGACCAGTGGCGACCACCAACGACCTCAAGAACGGCCTGGTGCTGCGCATCGACGGGCAGCTGTGGACCGTCGTGCAGTTCCAGCACGTCAAGCCCGGCAAGGGCCCCGCGTTCGTGCGCACCACGCTGAAGAACGTGCTGTCTGGCAAGGTCGTGGACCGCACCTTCAACGCCGGCGTCAAGGTCGAGACGGCGAACGTGGACAAGCGCGAGATGCAGTACCTCTACAAGGACGGCCCCAACTTCGTCTTCATGGACATCGTGACGTACGACCAGGAGCACATCGCCGAGGACGTCGTCGGCGATGCCGCGCACTTCCTCCTGGAGAACCAGAACGCGATCGTCGCGACGAACGACGGCATCCCGCTGTACATCGAGCTGCCCACCTCGGTGGTGCTGGAGATCACCTACACCGAGCCGGGCCTGCAGGGCGACCGCTCGTCGGCCGGCACCAAGCCCGCCACGGTGGAGACCGGCTACGAGATCCAGGTGCCGCTGTTCCTGGAGACCGGCACCAAGGTCAAGGTCGACACCCGTGACGGCAGCTACCTGGGCCGCGTGACCGACTGAGGTGGCCGCTCGGACCAAGGCCCGCAAGCGCGCCCTCGACGTGCTGTTCGAGGCCGATCAACGCGGCATCGACCCGTTGACGGTCCTCGCCCGTCGCCTCGCCGAGCCGGGAACGCAGGCGCCGGTGCCGCAGTACTCCGCCGACCTCGTCGAGGGCGTCGTGGAGCATCTGGAGCGGATCGACGAGGTCCTCGCCACGCACTCGCACGGCTGGACGGTGGCGCGGATGCCGGCCGTCGACCGGAACCTGCTGCGCCTCGGCACCTGGGAGATCCTCTGGAACGACGACGTCCCGGACACCGTCGCCGTGTCCGAGGCCGTGGGGCTGGCGGAGGAGCTGTCCACCGACGAGTCCCCGTCCTTCGTCAACGGCCTGCTCGCGCGGGTGGTGGAGCTGAAGCCCACGCTGCTCGCGTGATCGTCGGGTCGGGGCCCGTCAGCTGCCGCATGCCGTGATCGCGTAGACCGCCGCCGTGCCGCCCTTGTCGACGAGCCTCAGACCCGACGACGGCAGGTCGGAGAACGGGACAGAGGCATAGGGGAACGTCAGCCCCTTCGAGAGGAGCGGGTCGGCGTAGACATGCGTCACGCCGTACTTGCGGAGCGCCGCACAGACGCTCGGATCGGTCTCGAGGTCGTGGAAGTGCACCACGGCCGTCCGGAGATCGGCGGGGGGTTGCAGGTAGAACGGCTGCACGTCGATGCCGACCAGCCCGTACAGATGGCTGGCGCCCGAGAAGCCCGAACCGAGCACCCGACTGCCGGGCGGAAGCTCCTGCGGCAGCCGACGCGCCATGGCCAGCTCATCGAGCGTGAAGTAGGGGTTCTGGCTCTGGTCGTCCGCGGTCGAGGAGATGTCGGTCGTGTAGACGCTGGCCGCGACGCCGCGCCACGTGACGAGCGATGGCACGGCGCTCACCACTAGGACGACTCCGGCCAACAGCGCCGCCGAGCCGCTCGCGCCCAACCGGGCCGGCACCTCGATCCGGCGGACGATCAGGCGGCTGGTCCGCGCGAGCCCGTCCGCGGCCAGCACCGAGGTCCACACCGCAAGCACCGGGCCGATGCGACGCCCCTCACCGTAGAAGAGTCCGGTGAGGGGATCCGCCCATGCCGTGTTCGTGACGGCCAGGAGGTACACGACGGCGATGAGTCCCCAGGCGATGATGGGGCGAAGGTCTTCGTGCCGCCGGATGCGCCCGCCCATCGCGACCAGGGCGAGGACGGCCGGAATGATCGCGTAGGTGGCCGACTGTGCTGTCTGCCCCGTGGCGAGCCCGAGCAGCGCCCCACCCAGGTGCATGGGACCACCCTCGGAGTCGCTGTCGCGGACGACGTTGACGAGGCCGTCCCGAGCGACGAAGGACGCGACAGCCGCGAGGGACGCCACCAGCACGGTGGCCCCGATGGCGCGCGATCGCGCCCGTCCCGCCCGCCACCATGCAAGGACGGCAGAGCCGCACCAGGGCAGTACCACCAGAATCAGCCCCGCCAGCGCACCCGGGTGGCAGGCGCCCACCCCGAAGGCACCCACTGCCCAGGCGACCCACGTGATTGGGCGGTGCGGCAGGCTCCTCTCGCGGACCGTGGCCACGAAGACGGCGGCTGCCCCCGGCACCAGGGCGATCCCCATCGCGTTCGGCAACATCCCGTGGTGCAGCGCAACCCAGAGCGGGGTGGCGAGGCCGGACACGGCCATGCCCGCGGCGAGCGCCGGCACCGCGACGCCGTGGGCGGGGACGACCTCCCGGGCAAGCGCGGCCAGGCCGATGGTCCATGCGATCGCAACCGGCACGTAGCTGACCGCGGCCATCGTGGTGGTGGTGCCGAGCCAGACGGGGACGAGGGCCGCGACGGCGTGCCAGCCCGACGGATAGAACGGCGTCGCGCCGGACGAGTCCGCCAGCGACCCGAAGGTCGCGGGATCGGCGACTCCGAGGAGGCGGACGTACTGCAGCGCGTTGAAATGAAACGTGGAGTCCCACGTGTTCGGCAGGCGGTCGCGCACGAACAGCGCCTGCGCGACGACGCCGAGCTGGAGCAGGACCACTGCCGCCACGACCGCGACGAGATGCCTGTTCGTGCGCATCGACGTACGGAGGGCGATCCGCCCAGCAGCGCCCGGTTGCGCGAGCCTCCGGCGAAGCAGTGCGGCAGACCCGGCGACGACTGCGACGCACGCCGTCGCGACCAGCAGATTCCACCGAACGCCGACCAGAGCGGCGGCCATCGAGCACGCCGCGAGCACCCCGATCGTCACTGCCGGCGCAAGGGCCGCCGTGCGCATCCGCCCCTTCATCCCGAGGGCGGCGAGGAGAGCGAGCCCCGGGAGCCAGAAGACGGCCGCAGCAGCGACCATCTGCGCCAGGCCGATGGGGATGCTCACGTCGCTGAATCGGCAGCGTGCCCCGTCGCCTTGATCCGCATCCGTCCAGGATCGGCGTCCGCAGCCGTCACGGTCGGATGACACGCGTCGGGCCGTTGCCGGGAATGCCGGTAGTGTGGGGGCCCGACAGACACCTTTAAGACCCGTCCCGAGAGGCGGGGAAGGAGTCGTGGACATGAGTCCTGACATGCGCGCACCCGGCGACACGGAGGCCGAGGTGCTCGGCTCGGCCGACATCGGCCGGGCGCTCACCCGCATCGCACACGAGATCCTCGAGCGCAACAAGGGCGCCGACTCGCTCGTGGTGCTCGGCATCCCGACGAGGGGCATGCCGCTGGCGCGGAGGCTGGCCGCCAACCTCGCGGCCGTCGAACAGGGTGTGGACGCCGACGCGATCACCGGCAGCCTCGACGTGACCATGTACCGGGACGACCTGGCGCACCATCCCACCCGGGCGATCGGCACCACCCACCTGCCACCGGGCGGCCTCGACGGCAAGGTCGTCGTCCTCGTGGACGACGTGCTCTACTCCGGCCGCACCATCCGCGCCGCGCTCGACGCGATCAGCGACCTGGGCCGGCCGCGCGCCGTCCAGCTCGCCGTCCTGGTGGACCGCGGGCACCGCGAGCTGCCGATCCGCGCCGACTACGTCGGCAAGAACCTGCCCACCGCGAGGACCGAGCGCGTGCGGGTGCTGCTGGCGGAGACCGACGGCCGGGACGGCGTGCTCATCGAGGGACCGACGGGGGAGGGGCGATGAGGCACCTGCTGTCCGCGAAGGACCTGTCGCGCGACGAGGCGCTGCTCATCCTCGACACCGCCGCGCAGATGGCGGCCACGCAGGCCCGGGAGATCAAGAAGCTCCCGACGCTGCGCGGCCGCACGGTGGTCAACCTCTTCTTCGAGGACTCGACGCGCACCCGCATCAGCTTCGAGACCGCCGCGAAGCGCTTGTCCGCCGACGTGCTCAACTTCTCTGCCAAGGGCTCGAGCGTGTCCAAGGGCGAGAGCCTCAAGGACACCGCCCAGACGCTCCAGGCGATGGGGGCCGACGCGGTCGTCGTCCGCCACCAGTCCTCGGGGGCGCCGCACCGCCTGGCCTACGCGGGCTGGATCGACTGTCCTGTGGTCAACGCGGGCGACGGGACGCACCAGCATCCGACGCAGGCGCTGCTGGACGCGTTCACCCTCCGCCGGCACCTGGCCGGCGGCACCGGAGATCTTGCGGGGCTGCACGTGGCGATCGTCGGCGACGTGCTGCACAGCCGGGTGGCGCGCTCGAACGTGGACCTGCTGACCACCCTCGGCGCGCGGGTGACGCTCGTCGCCCCGCCCACGCTGCTGCCGGTGGGCGTCGGGTCCTGGCCCGCCGCGGTCTCCTACCATCTGGACGAGGCGATCGCCGACAGGCCCGACGCGGTGATGATGCTGCGCGTGCAGCGCGAGCGGATGTCCAGCGCGGGCGGCGGGTTCTTCCCCAGCGGCCTGGAGTACGCGCGGCTGTACGGACTGGACCAGCGGCGGCTCGACGCGATGGGTGAGCATGCGCTCGTCATGCACCCCGGGCCGATGAACCGGGGCCTGGAGATCTCCGCCGATGCCGCCGACTCGCCGCGCTCGGTGGTCGTCGAGCAGGTGGCCAACGGGGTCGCCGTCCGGATGGCGGTGCTCTACCTGCTGCTCGCCGGAGCACGTGGAGACACGGTGCCGCCGGTCGTGGCCGACGACGACCTGAAGGTGTCCGCATGAGCTACCTGCTGAAGGGCGTGGCGCCGCTGGGCGCCGCACCGACGGACGTCCTGATCGCGGACGGCCTGGTGGCTGGGCTGGGTCCTGGGCTGGGTTCCGGGCGGAGTTCGGGCCCCGGCTCCGGGCCTGGGGCCGACGATGTGCCCACCGTGATCGACGGGACCGGTCTGGTGCTGCTGCCGGGGCTGGTGGACCTTCACACGCACCTGCGCGAGCCGGGCCGAGAGGATGCCGAGACGGTGGCCACCGGTACGCGCGCCGCTGCGCTCGGTGGCTACACCGCGGTGCACGCCATGGCCAACACGTCGCCGGTGGCGGACACCGCGGGCGTCGTCGAGCAGGTGTGGCGTCTGGGGCGCGACGCGGGCTGGGTGGACGTCTACCCGGTGGGCGCCGTGACGGTGGGGCTCGAGGGCGAGCGGCTCGCCGAGCTCGGTGCGATGGCGGCATCCGCGGCCAGGGTGCGGGTGTTCTCGGACGACGGCAGGTGCGTGGCCGACCCGGTGGTGATGCGCCGGGCGCTGGAGTACGTCAAGGCGTTCGACGGCGTGGTGGCGCAGCACGCGCAGGAGCCGCGACTCACCGAGAACGCGCAGATGCACGAGGGTGTCGTCTCCGCCGAGCTGGGTCTGGCCGGGTGGCCCGCCGTCGCCGAGGAGGCGATCGTCGCGCGCGACGTGCTGCTCGCCGGCCACGTCGGGTCGCGGCTGCACGTGCTGCACGTGTCGACCGCCGGCAGCGTGGAGATCGTCCGCTGGGCCAAGGAGCGCGGGATCCACGTCACCGCGGAGGCGACGCCGCACCACCTGCTGCTCACCGACGAGTCCGCGCGAGGCTACGACCCCGTGTACAAGGTCAATCCGCCCCTTCGTACAGCAACTGACGTCGAGGCGCTGCGCGCCGGTCTGGCCGACGGGACGATCGACACCGTCGGCACCGACCATGCGCCGCACCCGGCGGAGGACAAGGACTGCGAGTGGGCCGCCGCGGCCTCAGGCATGACGGGCCTGGAGACGGCGTTGTCGGTGGTGCAGGCCACGATGGTCGACACCGGACGCATGACGTGGGCGGACGTCGCGCGCGTCATGTCGGTCGAACCGGCGCGGATCGGACGGGTGGACGGGGAGCACGGTCGGCCGATCGCGGTCGGCGAGCCGGCGAACCTCGTCCTGGTGGACCCGGCGGCTCGCCGGGTGGTGGACCCGCGCACGCAGGCCACCAAGAGCGTGAACTCGCCGTACCGGGGTCTGGAGCTTCCAGGTGCCGTGGTGGCGACGTTCCTGCGAGGACGGGCGACGGTGCTCGGCGGTTGCCTGGTGGACGACGGAAAGGTGCTGGCCTGATGCCGGAGTGGGGCTCGATCTCGATCTTCGTCGTGCTGCTGGCGCTGGCCGGGTGGGGCATGTGGCGCGGCTGGCGGCGGCGTGCGCGCACGTCTGCGGCCGCCGTCCCCGCGATCCCCGCGGTGCCGGCGGAGCTGGGCGCCACCCGCCTCGGCCCGCTGGAGGCGACGTACGTCTCGTCGACCACGGCCGGCGACTGGCTGGACCGGATAGCGGCGCACGACCTGGGCGCCCGCAGCGCCGCGCAGGTCGAGGTGCACGACGCGGGCGTGCTGCTGCGCCGCCGCGGCGCCACCGACGTCTTCGTCCCGGCCGCCCTTCTGCGCAAGGTGGGCACCGCGCCCGGGATGGCCGGCAAGTTCATGGGCGGCGAGGGTCTCGTCGTGCTGACCTGGGAGACGGGCGCGGACGGCGGCGCGGACCCAGGAACGGACCGCCTGCTGGACACCGGGCTGCTGGTGCGCCACCGCAGCGAGCGGCCTGCCCTGGTGGATGCCGTCCAGGCACTGATCCCGGGGGCGGCGGCATGAGCGCCGCCCTGCTGGTCCTCGAGGACGGCCGGACCTTCGCCGGAGACGCCTTCGGCGCGCTCGGGCGCACGCTGGGGGAGATCGTCTTCGCCACCGGCATGACCGGCTACCAGGAGACGTTGACCGACCCCAGCTACCACCGGCAGATCGTCGTCATGACGGCCCCGCACATCGGCAACACCGGGGTCAACGACGAGGACCCGGAGTCCGGACGGATCTGGGTGGCCGGGTACGTGGTGCGCGACCCCGCGCGGCGCGTGTCGAGCTGGCGCGCGCGGCGCCCGCTGGCCGACGAGCTGGTCGCCCAGGGAATCGTCGGCATCAGCGGCATCGACACCCGTGCACTCACCCGGCACCTGCGCGAGCGCGGTGCCATGCGGGCGGGCGTCTTCTCCGGCGCGGTGCTGCTCGACGACCGCGGTGAGGAGCGCCCCGTCGACGAGCTGCTCGACGAGGTCCTCGCCGCGGCCCCGATGTCCGGCGCGGACCTCGCCGGCGAGGTGTCGACCGACGCGGCGTACGTGGTGCCGGCTCAGGGCCCGGAGGGCGGCCCGCTCGCCGAGCCCCTGGCGCGCGTCGCGGCGCTCGACCTCGGCATCAAGGCGATGACGCCGCACCGGATGTCCGAGCGCGGCATCGAGGTCCACGTGCTGCCGGCGACCGCGACGATCGACGACATCCTCGCCACGGGGCCGGACGGCGTGTTCTTCTCCAACGGCCCGGGCGACCCCGGCGCGGCGACCCACGAGGTCGACCTGCTGCGCGAGGTGCTGGACCGCAAGATCCCCTTCTTCGGCATCTGCTACGGCAACCAGATCTTCGGCCGCGCGCTCGGGTTCGGGACCTACAAGCTCGCCTTCGGTCACCGCGGGGTGAACCAGCCGGTGATGGACCGGACGACGGGGAAGGTGGAGATCACGGCCCACAACCACGGGTTCGCCGTGGACGCGCCGCTCGAGGGCGACGTCACGGCACCGCACGACGGCGGGCGGTACGGGCGCGTGCGGGTCAGCCACGTCGACCTCAACGACGACGTGGTGGAGGGGCTGGAGGCGCTCGACCTGCCCGCGTTCTCGGTGCAGTACCACCCGGAGGCTGCCGCGGGGCCGCACGACGCGGCCTACCTGTTCGACCGGTTCCTCGAGCTGATGCGACCCCCGCAGCCGGCCGACGCCGGGGCGGCCCAGGCCGGGAGCGTCCGGTAATGCCGCGCCGCGACGACATCCGCTCCGTCCTGGTGATCGGCTCCGGCCCGATCGTCATCGGGCAGGCCTGCGAGTTCGACTACTCCGGTACCCAGGCGTGCCGCGTGCTGCGCGCCGAGGGCATCCGCGTGGTGCTGGTGAACTCCAACCCGGCGACGATCATGACCGACCCGGAGTTCGCCGACGCGACGTACGTCGAGCCGATCACCACCGACGTCATCGCGACGATCATCGAGAAGGAGCGTCCGGACGCGCTGCTGCCGACCCTCGGCGGCCAGACCGCGCTCAACGCCGCGATCGCTCTCGCCGAGGCGGGCGTGCTGGAGAAGTACGGCGTCGAGCTGATCGGCGCCTCGATCGAGGCGATCCGCAAGGGCGAGGACCGCGAGCTCTTCAAGCACGTCGTCGCCAAGACGGGCGCCGAGAGCGCGGCCTCGCGCATCGTCCACACGCTCGAGGAGGCGTTCGCGGCGGTCGACGAGCTGGGCGGCCTGCCGGTCGTGGTGCGGCCCAGCTTCACCATGGGTGGGCTGGGCAGCGGCATCGCCTACGACGAGGCCGACCTGCGCCGCATCGTCGGGCAGGGCCTGCATGACTCTCCGGTGACCGAGGTGCTCCTCGAGGAGTCGATCCTCGGCTGGAAGGAGTACG
>DASWOL010000111.1:0-27534 GCA_036398695.1 Cellulomonas sp.
CTCGTCCCCGGCCGACTCCGTCTCCGCCCCGGACGCCGCCGGCGCCGGCGTGGAGCCCGCCACCGTCACGTCCCCGGTCGCCGAGGCGCAGCCCGCCACCGCCCCGTACGCCGAGGTGGTGGTCACCAAGCTGCCCGGCCACGAGACCCCCGCCGAAGGGGCCGACGAGGTGCAGCGCCTGCGCGGTCCGGCGGCCCGGCTCATCACCAACATGGAGGCGTCGCTCGAGATCCCCACCGCGACGTCCGTGCGGACCGTCCCGGCCAAGCTGCTCGTCGACAACCGGATCGTCGCCAACAACCAGCTGGTGCGCCGCCGCGGCGGCAAGGTGAGCTTCACCCACCTCATCGGCTTCGCGCTGGTGGAGGCGCTGGCGGACATGCCGGTGATGAACTCCTCCTACGCCCAGCAGGACGGCAAGCCCGCCGTGCTGACGCCCGCGCACGTCAACCTGGGCATCGCGATCGACCTGGAGAAGCCGGACGGCTCGCGCCAGCTGCTGGTCCCGTCCATCAAGAAGGCGGACACGCTCGACTTCCTGGCGTTCTGGAACGCCTACGAGGACGTGGTGCGGCGCGCCCGCGCCGGCAAGCTGACCGTCGAGGACTTCGCGGGCACCACGATCTCGCTGACCAACCCCGGCACCCTGGGCACCGTCCACTCGGTGCCCCGGCTGATGGTGGGCCAGGGCACCATCGTCGGCGTCGGGGCGATGGACTACCCGGCCGAGTTCGCCGGTACGTCCGAGGACCGTCTGAACGCCATGGGCGTCTCGAAGGTGCTCACGCTGACCTCCACGTACGACCACCGGATCATCCAGGGCGCCCAGTCCGGCGACTTCCTGCGGATCGTCGGGAACAAGCTGCTGGGCCAGGACGGCTACTGGGACCGGGTGTTCGCGTCCCTCAAGGTCCCGTACGAGCCGGTCCGCTGGGTGCGCGACGCACGCAGCGACCCGGACAGCGAGGCGATCAAGCCTGCCCGGATCTTCGAGCTGATCCACGCCTACCGCAGCCGCGGCCACCTGATGGCGGACACCGACCCGTTGGCGTACCGGCAGCGCAAGCACCCCGACCTCGACGTGCAGAACCACGGCCTGACGCTGTGGGACCTCGACCGCACCTTCCCCACCGGCGGCTTCACCGGGGCGTCCCGCGCCACGTTGCGCGAGATCCTCGGCCTGCTGCGCGACTCCTACTGCCGCACGGTGGGCGTCGAGTACATGCACCTGCAGGACCCGCGCCAGCGGCGCTGGCTCCAGGAGCGGCTCGAGGCGGGGCACGCCCGCACGGCCAGCGAGGACCAGCTGCGCATCCTGCGCCGGCTCAACGCGGCCGAGGCGTTCGAGACGTTCCTCCAGACGAAGTTCGTGGGCCAGAAGCGGTTCTCGCTCGAGGGCGGCGAGTCGCTGATACCGCTGCTCGACGCGATCCTGTCCCGGGCCGCCAACGCCGGGCTCGACGAGGTCGGCATCGGCATGGCCCACCGCGGCCGGCTCAACGTGCTGGCCAACATCGCCGGCAAGAGCTACGCGCAGATCTTCGGCGAGTTCGAGGGCAACCTGGACCCGGGAACGGTGCAGGGCTCCGGAGACGTCAAGTACCACCTGGGCACCGAGGGCGAGTTCGTCGCGGAGTCCGGGCGCACCACCAAGGTCCACCTGGCGGCCAACCCGTCGCACCTGGAAGCCGTGGACCCGGTGCTCGAGGGCATCGTGCGCGCCAAGCAGGACCGGATCGACCTCGGCGACGACGGCTTCTCCGTGCTGCCGATCCTCATCCACGGCGACGCAGCGTTCGCGGGCCAGGGCGTGGTGTACGAGACCCTCAACCTCGCCCAGCTGCGCGGGTACCGCACCGGCGGCACCATCCACGTCATCGTCAACAACCAGGTGGGCTTCACCACCGGCGTCGCGTCCTCGCGCTCGTCGCAGTACGCGACCGACGTGGTCAAGGGCCTGCAGGTGCCGGTGTTCCACGTCAACGGCGACGACCCCGAGGCGTGCGTGCGGGTGGCCGAGCTCGCGTTCGAGTACCGCGAGCAGTTCGACCGCGACGTCGTGGTCGACATGGTCTGCTACCGCCGTCGCGGCCACAACGAGGGCGACGACCCGTCGATGACCCAGCCGCTGATGTACAACCTCATCGAGGCGAAGCGCTCGGTCCGCAAGATCTACACCGAGGACCTCGTCGCCCGCGGCGACATCACGCTCGAGGAGGCCGAGCACGCGCTGCGCGACTACCAGGCCCAGCTCGAGCGGGTCTTCGCCGAGACGCGCGACCTGCACCAGCCGCCCCACGCCGACCAGACGGTGGCCGGCCTCGAGCGTCCCGAGGCCCAGCTCGAGGACGCCGGCGTCATGGTGGGCTGGCAGACCGCGGTGCCGGCCGAGGTGCTGGCCAAGATCGGGGCGGCGCACACGCGCCCGCCGGCCGGCTTCACCGTCCACCCCAAGCTGAGCCAGCTGCTGGCCAAGCGCGAGCAGATGAGCCGGGAGGGCGGCATCGACTGGGGCTTCGGCGAGCTGCTGGCGTTCGGCACGCTACTCCTGGAGGGCACGCCCGTGCGGCTCACCGGCCAGGACTCCCGCCGGGGCACCTTCGCGCAGCGGCACGCCGTGCTGCACGACCGCGAGACCGGCGCCGAGTGGACCCCGCTGTCCTACCTGTCGCGCGACCAGGCGAAGTTCTGGGTGTACGACTCCGCGCTGACGGAGTTCGCCGGGCTGGGCTTCGAGTACGGCTACTCGATCGAGCGGCCCGACGCACTGGTGCTGTGGGAGGCGCAGTTCGGCGACTTCGCCAACGGCGCGCAGACCATCTTCGACCTGTTCATCTCGTCGGCCGCCCAGCGGTGGGACCAGCACTCCTCGCTGACCGTGCTGCTGCCGCACGGCTACGAAGGCCAGGGGCCGGACCACTCGTCGGCCCGCATCGAGCGGTTCCTGCAGATGGCCGCCGAGGACAACATGACGATCGCCGAGCCGAGCACGCCCGCGTCGTACTTCCACCTGCTGCGCCGGCAGGCCTACGCGCGCCCGCGACGCCCGCTGATCGTGTTCACCCCCAAGTCGATGCTGCGCCTCAAGGCCGCCGCCTCGAGCGTCGACGAGTTCACCACCGGCACCTTCCAGCCCGTGATCGGCGACCCCCTCGCGCAGGCACAGTCCGACCAGGTGACGCGCGTGCTGCTGTGCTCGGGCAAGGTCTACTGGGACCTGCTCGCCCACCGGGTCACCAGCGGCGACCGGCACACGGCGATCGTCCGTGTGGAGCAGCTCTACCCGTTCGACGTCGACTCGGCCCGCGAGGCGCTGGCACCGTACCCGGACGCCGAGCTGGTGTGGGTGCAGGACGAGCCGGAGAACCAGGGCGCCTGGTCGTACGTGTCGCTGCACGTGCCGCAGCTGCTCGGCCGGACGCTGGGCGTCGTGTCACGCCCGGAGTCGGCCGCCACCGCCACCGGCTCGCACAGCCAGCACGCGGCCCAGCAGGCCGAGCTGCTCGACGCCGCGTTCCGCCGCTGACCGCGGGCGTGCCTCGCGCCGGCTGGGCTGTCCACCTGGGAGGATGACCCGGTTGGCGGACAGAGGAGGGCACAGCGCGTGATGGGCGTGGCGGATCGGCCGCTACGGATCGTGGTGGTCGGCGACGAGCTGGTGGCCGGCGCCGGCGACCCCAAGGGGCTCGGCTGGGTGGGCCGGGTCGCGGCCCGCACGCTCGCGCCGGTGGCGCCCACGTTCCTCACGCTGGCGGTCCCCGGCGAGAGCACCGGCGGGCTCGGTGCCCGGTGGGAGGCCGAGACGGTCCGTCGCTGGGCGCCCGAGACGGACAACCGCCTCGTCGTCGCGCTCGGCCGCGCCGACGTCGCGATCGGCCTGTCCCCGGCCCGCAGCCGGCTCAACCTCGCCAACGTCCTCGACGTGGCCGAGCACCACCGGGTGCCGACGTTCGTCGTCGGACCGCCGCCGGGCGCGCCCGTGGACCGCGACCGCCTCGCCGAGCTGTCCGCCGCCTTCGGCGACGTCGCGAGCCGTCGACGCGTGCCGTACGTCGACGCGTTCACCCCGCTGGTGGCGCACGAGCAGTGGCTGGCAGACCTCGCCGCGGGCGACGGCCAGCTGCCCGGGCAGGCCGGGTACGGGCTGATCGCGTGGTTGGTGCTGCACACCGGCTGGCACCTCTGGCTGGGCCTCCCCGAGGACCTGTAGGCCCGTGCCGCGGGCTGCGGCCCCTGCGCGCAGCCGTCAGGAGCGCAGGGTGCCGCGCACGGCCGACAGGGCGGACGCCAGCACCGTCCGCACCGTGGTCACCGTCAGGTCGGTCACCTCGCCGGCGGCGTCGGCGCGGCGCAGGTCGGCGCGCAGCTCGTCGGCGAACCGGCGGACGATCGCGTCGGCGTCCATCCGCCGGGCGTGCGAGGCGGCGCGCACGTCGCGCCCGGCGCTTTCGTCCACCCGGGTCGCTCCCGCCCGGGCCCGCTCGGCGGCGCCGGCCAGCTCGTCGCGCAGCCGGGACATCGCCTCCCGCACGTCGTCGCGCACCGCGCCGGCGCGGTCGCGCACCGTCGCGGCGATGTCCGCCTCGACGGCCGCCAGGTCGGCACGGCGCTCGTCGAGCTCGCGCCGGCCGGCGTCCGTGAGCCGGTACATCGTCTTACGGCCGTCGTCGGCGCGCGTGACGAGCCCTTCCTCCTCCAGCCGCGCGAGCCGTGGGTACACCGTGCCCGCGCTGGGCCGGTAGGTGCCGCCGAACCGGTCCGACAGCGCGAGGATCAGCTCGTAGCCGTGCCGCGGCCCCGCCTCGAGCAGCGCGAGCAGGTAGAGCCGCAGCTGGCCGTGCGCGAAGACCGACGGCATCAGGCCGCCTGCGGCGCGCGGCGCAGCACCGTCAGGTTGCCGGAGACCGTGCTCACCTGCACGTGGCACGTGCCGTCGCCGCTCGCGACGTCGACGTTGCGCCGTCCGGGCTTGCCGCCGAACTCCTGGTCGTCGACCACCACGCGGCCGGACACCGACTGCCCCGAGATGTGCACGCCCTTGCCGACGGGCAGCCGCAGCGTGACGTCACCCGAGACCGAGGTCGCGGTCACGCTGGACGTCTCGGACGAGACGTCCAGCGTCACGCGGCCCGAGACGGTCTTCGCCGAGACGACCGTCAGCTCGCCGGAGGCCGCCAGCTCGCCGGACACGGTGTTGAGCGCCAGGGCGCCGCTGTGGGCGCGCACGCCGATGTCGCCGGAGACGGTCCTGGCGGACAGGTTGCCGCGCGTGCCGTCGACGACGAGCGAGCCGGACACGGTCGAGACGGACGAGTCCTCCTGGACCCCGGCCAGCAGGCCTTCGCCGGTGACCGTCCCGAGCTTGACCGCGACGTGTGCCGGCACGGCCACGGTGATGTCGGCGCGGTCGGAGCCGCGGAAGCGCGTCAACGTGTCGAGGAACTGCTCCCAGCCGCCCAGCGTGAACGAGTAGCCCAGGCGCAGCTCGCCGTCCCGGTACGTCACCTCGAGGGGCCGGCCCCGCACGGCGTGCACCTCGATGCGGACCACGGGCTCGTCGTGCACCACGACGTCCGCGCGGCCGCCCACCAGGCCGACGCGCAGCCGGGCGACGTCGTCCACCTCGATGACCTGCGGGCCGTCCACGACCCAGGAGTCGGTTGCCATGACACTCTCCAATCGCGATATATCTCGTCTAGACACACGTTATATCGCGTTGGTGAGGACGCGCAAGCGCGTCCGGTGCTCGGCGGGTCAGGCGAGGATGCCGGCGGACTTGAGCTCGACCGTCAGGTCGTGCGGGTTCGACGAGGCCGTCATCGCCTCGTCGTACGTCACGACGTCGTCCCGGACCAGCCGGAACAGGTGCTGGTCGAACGTCTGCATCTTGTAGAAGTCGCCCTCGCGGATCAGGTCGGTGATGGGCGGGTTCTCCAACGGCTCCACGATCGCCTCGGCGATGCGGCCGGTGGTCACCATCACCTCGACCGCCGGCACGCGGCCGGACCCGTCGGACTTGCGCACCAGCCGCTGGGAGACGATGCCGCGCAGCGCCTGGGCCAGCGCGATGCGGATCTGCTTCTGCTCGTGCGGCGGGAAGAAGTCGACGATGCGGTTGATCGACTCCGCCGCGTCGATCGTGTGCAGCGTGGAGAACACGAGGTGCCCGGTCTCGGCGGCGGACAGCGCGGCCCGGACCGTCTCCACGTCACGCATCTCGCCGACGAGGATCACGTCCGGGTCCTGCCGCATCGCGGCGCGCAGCGCGACGGCGAAGTCGGCGGTGTCCTGGCGCACCTCGCGCTGGGAGACGATCGCCTTCTTGTCCGAGTGGAGGATCTCGATCGGGTCCTCGATGGTGATGATGTTCACCTCGCGGTACGAGTTGACCAGGTCGACCATCGACGCCAAGGTCGTCGTCTTGCCCGAGCCCGTGGGCCCCGTCACCAGCACCAGGCCGCGCGGCTCCAGGGACAGCTCGCCCACCACCTCCGGCAGCCCCAGCTCGCCCAGCGACTGCGCCCCGACCGACACGCGCCGGAACACCAGGCCGTACGTTCCGCGCGCCTGGTAGGCGTTGACACGGAACCGCCCGACGCCGGGCAGCGAGTAGGCGAAGTCGGCCTCGTGGCTGGCGCGGAAGATCTCGACGAGGTCGTCCGGGATGACCTCCTCGAGCATGCGCTCGGTGTCCGCCGGGCGCAGGTCCGGCGCCTGGAGCTTGCGCAGCCGGCCGTCCACGCGCACCCGCGGCGGGGAGCCCACCTTGACGTGCAGGTCAGAGCCACCCGTGCTGGCGAGGGCATGGAGGAACGGGATAATCGAGATGTGCTGTCCCGCCGGCGCATTCACCCCAGGTGTATCGGACATGCCGGGCCCGGACTTGAACCGGAGGGAGCGATCCGGACGAACCGGGCGCCCCGCCGGTTCGGCGCACCGCCGGGCGTGTGGGACCATGGACGGCGACGTCGCGCACCCGCGGGTGCGCCGATCCGAGCGCACCGCACCGGTGCGTGCCATCCGAGGAGACGACCGATGAGCAAGCGTGGCCGCAAGCGCAAGGGCCGTGCCGGGAGCGCCGCCAACCACGGCAAGCGCCCCAACGCCTGAGCGCTGAACAGCAGAAGGCCCCGACCGGATCGGTCGGGGCCTTCGTCGTCTCCGGTCGTCGGGTCCGCTACCGGCCCTCGACGCGCACCTGGAGCAGGGTCTGCCGGATGCGCACCCGCAGCGTCTCCGGCGCCTCCTCGTGGCAGGAGCGGCGCACCAGGTTCTTCAGCACCACGTCGATCGAGTACTCGGCCAGGCACGGCGGGCACCCGGCGAGGTGGTCGCGCAGCTCGTCCTCGTCGTCGACGGTCAGCTCCTTGTCGAGGTAGCCCCACAGACGCTGCAGCGCCTGCGAGCATGCGTCGTCGTCGGTGAGCGGCTGGGCGCCTTCGTCCAGCACGCGGTCCGCGTCGGTCATGGTCGTCCCTCCGGGTCGCCCGGGCCGGCCGCGACGAGGCCGCGCTCCTGGGCGTAGTCGTGCAACAGATCGCGCAGCTGGGCACGGCCGCGGTGCAGGCGGGACATCACCGTCCCGATCGGCGTGCCCATGATCTCCGCGATCTCCTTGTAGGCGAAGCCCTCGACGTCGGCCAGGTAGACGGCCATCCGGAAGTCGTCCGGGATGCGCGCCAGCGCGTCCTTGACGTCGGAGTCCGGGAGGTGGTCGAGAGCATCCGCCTCGGCCGAGCGCAAGCCGGTCGAGGTGTGCGACTCCGCCTTGGCGAGCTGCCAGTCCTCGACCGTGTCGGTGTGCGACTGCACGGGCTCGCGCTGCTTGCGGCGGTAGGAGTTGATGTACGTGTTGGTGAGGATCCGGTACAGCCAGGCCTTGAGGTTGGTCCCCGGCCGGTACTGGTGGAAGGCGGCGAACGCCTTGGTGAAGGTCTCCTGGACCAGGTCCTCGGCGTCGGCCGCGTTGCGCGTCATGCGCAGGGCTGCGCCGTACAGCTGGTCCAGGTAGACCAGCGCCTCAGCCTCGAACCGCTGGGTGCGTGCCGCCTCGTCCTCGCCGGCCGGCACCCGCGTCGTGTCCTCGCTCATCGCGGTCGAGCCTAGCCGCCACGGCTGTGCGTCACCCGGGCGGGCCGGGGACGGCACGGCGGACGACGAGCCGAGGGCGGCGGCGGCCACCGCCGGACGCTCAGCCAGGGCACAGGTCACGACCTCCGCAACGCCTCGCACGGCGCCGCCATTCCCCGCAGGACTAGCGTGGACACCGGTACCCGGACGTGTACGACGAGAGAGGAACGCCGTGCTGCTGCGTCACATCGCCCGCCCGTTGTTCGCATCGTGGTTCGTCGTCGAGGCGGTGGACGGCATCCGCCACCCTGCCGCCCATGCCACGGCCGTGCGCGAAGGAGTCGCCGCCCTGCGCGGACGCACCAGGCGCATCCCGGCACTGAACGACGTGCTCGACACCGCCCTCACCTCGATGGGCGACCGGCAGCTCGGCGTCGTCGTGCAGGCACACGGGGCGGCGACCGTCGCCGCGGCGGGCGCGCTCGCGCTCGGCAAGGCGCCACGCACCGCCGCCCTGGCGCTGGCCGCGCTCACCGTGCCCGTGGTGCTCACCTCGCTGCCGGCCAGGAGGACGCCGGCCGGGACGCCCGACGAGGGCGAGGCCGACCGTCGGCACAAGTTCTGGTTCTCCCTGACCGCTCTCGGCGGGGCCCTGCTGGCCGCCGGCGACCTGGCGGGCCGGCCCGGCATGACGTGGCGCATCCACGCCGCGCGCGAGGCGAAGGCGGCCGCCCGCGAGGAATAGCCGGCACCCCGAGCGGCCACCACGACGCGGGCGCCGCGAGCTTCCGTGACGTGTGGACCGCGAATCACGGTCCACACGTCACGGAAGTCGCGGGACGAGGAGCAACCGGCGGGCGCGGCGGCGGGCCGTAGCCTTGGAGCGTGACCAGCACCTCTGCGTGGACGGCGCCGGTGGCCGGCGGGCCGCTCGACGCGCTCGTCGAGGTGCCCGGGTCGAAGTCGTTGTCCAACCGGTTCCTGGTGCTGGCGGCACTGGCCGACGGCCCGTCGCGGTTGCGCGGCGTGCTGGACTCACGCGACACCCGGCTGATGGCCGCCGCCCTGCGCGCCATGGGGGCCACCGTCGAGGAGTCCGGCGCCGACTGGCTCGTCTCCCCCGCGCCCCTGCACGGCGCCGCCGCGGTGGACTGCGGGCTGGCCGGGACCGTGATGCGCTTCCTGCCGCCGGCCGCCGCGCTCGCCGACGGTCCGGTGCGCTTCGACGGCGATGCGCAGGCGTACGCCCGGCCGATGGGGCCCGTGCTGGAGGCGCTGCGCGCGCTGGGCGTGCGGGTCGACGAGCACGGGGAGCCCGGACGGCTGCCGTTCACGGTGCACGGACACGGCGGCGTGACGGGCGGGGCGGTGGACGTGGACGCCTCCGGGTCGAGCCAGTTCGTGTCCGGCCTGCTGCTGGCGGGCGCGCGGTACGCGCAGGGCCTCACCGTGCGCCACACCGGGCCCACCCTGCCGTCCCTGCCCCACATCGAGATGACCGTCGAGGTGCTGCGCGCCGCCGGCGTCGAGGTCGACGACTCGCGGCCCGGCATCTGGCAGGTGGCGCCCGGCACGGTCTCCGGGCGGGACGTGCGTGTGGAGCCGGACCTGTCGAACGCGGCGCCGTTCCTCGCGGCGGCGCTGGTGGCCGGCGGCACGGTGCGGGTGCCCGGCTGGCCGACGACGACCACGCAGCCGGGGGCGCTGCTGCCCGCGCTGCTGGAGCGGATGGGGGGTCGCACCGCGCTCGTCGGCGACGTCCTGTCGGTGACCGGCACCGGTGCGGTCCACGGCATCGACGTCGACCTGCGCGCCGCCTCCGAGCTCGCCCCGACGATCGCCGCCCTCGCCGTGCTGGCCGACTCGCCCACCCGGCTGCGCGGCATCGCGCACATGCGCGGCCACGAGACCGACCGGCTCGCCGCGCTGGCCGGCGAGATCACCGCCCGCGGCGGGTGGGCGCAGCAGACGAGCGACGGGCTGGTCATCACCCCCCGGCCCGTGGCGGGCGGGCTCTGGCACGCCTACGCCGACCACCGGATGGCGACCGCCGGTGCGCTCGTCGGGCTCGCGGTGCAGGGAATCGAGGTCGACGACGTCGACTCGACGGCCAAGACGCTGCCGGGGTTCGTCGGGCTCTGGGCCGGGATGCTGGGGGCGCCCGCCTGATGGCGGAGCGCAGGTACGACGAGTCCGACGTCCGGGTGCGCCCGGGGCGCGGCTCGCGACCGCGCACGAAGCAGCGGCCGGAGCACACCGACGCGCGCAGCGGCCTGGTCATCGGCGTGGACCGAGGACGGTACGCGGTGCTCGTCTCCTCGGGCATCTCCTCGGGCGCGGACGGGGAGCGCGCCGGCGAGGGTGGCACCGACGGCGAGGTGGCCATCGTCGCGATGAAGGCCCGCGAGCTGGGCCGGGAGCGCGTGGTGCCCGGGGACCGGGTGGACCTCGTCGGCGACACGTCCGGCGTCGACGGCTCGTTGGCGCGGATCGTGCGGATCGGGCCGCGGCGCACGGTGCTGCGGCGCACCGCCGACGACACCGACCCGGTGGAACGCGTCATCGTCGCCAACGCTGACCAGCTGGTGATCGTCACCGCGCTGGCCGAGCCCGAGCCGCGGCCGCGGATGATCGACCGCTGCGTGGTCGCGGCCTACGACGCCGGGATGTCCGCGCTGCTCGCCCTGACGAAGGCGGACATCGCCGACCCGGCGCCGCTGACCGCGCTCTACGAGCCGGTCGGGGTCTCCGTGGTGGTCACGCGGCAGGTCGGGGACCGGATCGAGGGGCTCGAGGAGCTGCGCGTGGCGCTGTCCGGCAAGATGTCGGTGCTCGTCGGCCACTCCGGGGTGGGCAAGTCGACGCTGGTCAACGCACTGGTGCCGCAGGCTCGGCGCGCCATCGGCGTCGTCAACGACGTCACGGGGCGCGGGCGGCACACCTCGACGTCGGCGGTGGCGCTGCGCGTGCCCGGTGACGGGCCGCCCACCTGGGTGATCGACACCCCTGGGGTGCGGTCGTTCGGCCTGGCGCACGTCAAGGTGGAGAGCCTGCTCGCGGCGTTCGAGGACCTGGCCGAGGTCGCCGAGGAGTGCCCCCGCGGCTGCACCCACGCCGCCGACGCGCCCGACTGCGAGCTGGACGTCTGGGTGGCCGCCGGCCCCGACGAGCCGGCACGCGAGGCACGTGCGGCGCGCGTCGACTCGTTCCGGCGGCTGCTCGCCGCCCGTTCCTGTGCGCCGGAGCCCGACGACCAGGTGCCGCGCCTCTGACCCGATAGCGTGTGCCCGAGAACGAGGGAGGCGGGCCATGACGGCGCGGTACGACGACGACCTGCGGCTGGCCCACGTCATCGCCGACCAGGTCGACTCGCTGACCCTCGACAGGTTCCGCGCGCTGGACCTGCACGTCGAGACGAAGCCGGACCTGACCCCCGTCACCGACGCCGACCGCGGTGCGGAGGAGGTGGTGCGCTCCCAGCTGGCCCGCACCCGCCCGCGCGACGCCGTGCACGGCGAGGAGCTGGCCGACACCGGGCACGGGCCGCGGCGCTGGGTGATCGACCCCATCGACGGGACCAAGAACTTCGTCCGCGGCGTGCCCGTGTGGGCCACCCTGCTCGCGCTGATGGACGGCGACGAGGTGGTGCTCGGGGTCGTGTCCGCGCCGGCGCTGAACCGGCGCTGGTGGGCAGCCGTCGGGTCCGGGGCGTGGACCGGGCGGTCGCTGGCAGCGGCGGAGCGGATCCACGTCTCGGCGGTCGACCGGCTCGAGGACGCGTCGTTCTCGTACTCCGAGATCGGCGAGTGGGAGGACTCCGGGCGGCTGGGAGGGTTCCTCGACCTGTCGCGGCGGGTGTGGCGCACCCGCGCGTACGGCGACTTCTGGTCCCACGTGCTCGTCGCCGAGGGAGCGGTGGACATCTCGGCGGAGCCCGAGCTGGCGCTGCACGACATGGCGGCCCTGGTGCCCGTGGTGACCGAGGCCGGCGGGCGGTTCACGTCGATCCGCGGCGTGCCGGGTCCGCTGGGCGGCTCGGCGCTGGTGAGCAATGGTCTGCTGCACGACGAGGTGCTCGAGATCCTCGACCCGCTGCCTCGATGACCGAGCGGTCCCTCTCGTTCTCGCGCGGCGCGCAGGAGTACGCGGCCTCGCGGCCCGGGTACCCGGCTACGGCCGTCGACTGGGCCGTGCCCGCCGGGACGCGGTCCGTCCTGGACCTGGCGGCCGGGACGGGCAAGCTGACCGCCGCGCTCGTGGCCCGCGGCCTGGAGGTCACCGCCGTCGAGCCGTCGGACCAGATGCGCGCGATCCTCGCGGCCGACCTGCCCACCGTGCGGGTGCTGCCCGGCACCGCCGAGGCGACGGGCCTGCCGGACGACGCCGTCGACGCCGTCACCGTCGCGCAGGCGTGGCACTGGTTCGACGCCGCCGCCGCGACGCGCGAGGTCGCCCGCGTGCTGCGCCCGGGTGGGCACCTGACCGTGCTCTGGAACGTCAGGGACGACCACGAGCCGTGGGTCGCCGAGTTCACCCGGATCGTCCACCGCGGCGACGCGTCACCGGTGCACTACCGCGCTCCCGATCTCGGTGCCGCCTTCACGCGGCCCGAGGTGCTCGAGGTGCGGTGGGCACAACCGGTCACGACGGCCGGCCTGCGCACGCTGGCCGGGACACGCTCGTTCCTGCTGACGATGCCCGACGACCAGCGAGAGGCGCGCCTCGCGGAGGTCGACCGGCTGGCCGCGACCCACCCGTCGCTCGCCGGGCGCCCGCAGGTGCCGCTGCCGTACGTGACGCACGCCTGGCGCGCCACTCGGCTGTGATCGTTGCCCCGACGGACCGTGGCTCCGACGCGCGCGGCGGCGCGCGCGTCCCCGGTCAGCCGATGCCGAGGACGGGCGGCAGGTCCGCGAGCGTGACGATCACGGGGACGCCGGCGGCGGCGACCTCGTCGTCGGTCACCTCGACGCGGCGCCCGCCCGGGCGGTCCAGCCAGATGCCGACGAGTCCGGCCGCGGCGGCCGCCGCGGCATCGATGTCCAGCTCGTCGCCCACGTACGCCGTGCGCGCCGGGTGGGTGCCGAGCCGGCGGGCGCCCTCGAGGAACACCGACGGGTGCGGCTTGCCGACTCCGAGCGTGTCGACGCCGACGAGCATCGGCACCCGCCCGGCGAACCCGGTGCGGGCGAGCTTGTCCTCCTGGTAGGCGACGCCCGCGTTCGACAGCGCGCCGACCGGCAGCCCGGCGGCCAGCAGCAGGTCGACGAGCGGGGACGCGTCCGGGTGGGCCCGCCAGCCGGCGACGAACCCGCCCTCGAACACCTCGTCCCACGCGACGAAGTCCGCCTCCGACAGCTGCGGCCCGCCGTAGAGCTGGTGCAGCTGGTTGGCCCGGTGCCGGCGCTGCTCGACGAATCCGAGCTCGCCGCGGGTGTAGGCGCGGTAGTAGCCGCCGGTGTCCTCGCGCCAGGCGATCAGCATCTCGTCGAGCCTGTCGGCGGCACCCGCCGGCAGGTAGGCCTCGGCGACCGCGGCCAGCGCGTGGCCGAACGCCCCGCGGGTGTCCACCAGCGTGTCGTCCACGTCGAACAGCACGCCCTCGATCGGGGCCGTCGACGTCACAGGGTGGCGCGGAGGTCGGCGATGCGGGCGAGGGTGGCGTCGCGGCCGAGGATCTCCATCGACTCGAACAGGGGCGGGCTCACCCTGCGGCCGGTGACGGCCACGCGCAGCGGGGTGTAGGCGAAGCGCGGCTTGATGCCCAGACCTTCGACGAGCGCCGCCGCCAGCACCTGCTGCGTGGCGGCCGCGGTGAACTCCGGGACGTCGGCCAGGGCCGCGGCCGCGGCGTCGAGCACCGTCGGGGCATCCTCGCGCAAGGCCTCGCGTGCCTCCTCCTCGACGCTCACCTCGTCGTCGCCGACGAAGAGGAAGCCGAGCATGCCGACCGCCTCGCCCAGCAGCGTCATGCGCTCCTGGACCAGGGGCGCGCCGGCGTCGAGGCGAGCCCGCTCCGGGGCCGTCAGCTCGTCGAACGACGAGGCCGAGACCACCCCGGCCTTCGCCAGGTACGGCACCAGGCGGTCGCGGAAGTCGCTCGGCTCCAGGAGCCGGATGTGCGCGGCGTTGATCGCCTCGGCCTTCTTCAGGTCGAACCGCGCCGGGTTGGGGTTGACGTCGGCGATGTCGAACGCGGCGACCATCTCTGCCATCGAGAACACGTCGTGGTCAGGGGCGATCGACCAGCCGAGCAGCGCGAGGTAGTTGAGCAGGCCTTCCGGGGTGAACCCGCGGTCCCGGTGCAGGAAGAGGTTCGACTCCGGGTCACGCTTGGACAGCTTCCGGTTGCCCTCGCCCATCACGTACGGGAGATGGCCGAACAGCGGCATCACCGAGGCGACGCCGAGCTCGAGCAGCGCCTGGTAGAGCACCACCTGGCGGGGCGTCGAGCTGAGCAGGTCCTCGCCGCGCAGCACGTGCGTGATCCCCATCAGCGCGTCGTCCACCGGGTTGACCAGCGTGTACAGCGGGTGGCCCGTCGAGCGGACGATGACGTAGTCCGGCACCGACCCGGCCTTGAAGGTCACCCCGCCCCGGATGAGGTCCGTGAACGTCACGTCCTCGGCGGGCATCCGCACCCGGATCACGGGCTCGCGGCCCTCGGCGCGGTACGCCGCCTTCTGCTCGTCGGTCAGCTCGCGGTCGAAGCCGTCGTAGCCGAGCTTCGGGTCGCGGCCGGCGGCGACGTGCCGCGCCTCGATCTCCTCCGGCGTCGAGAACGACTCGTAGGCATACCCCGCCGCCACCAGGCGGCGCGCGACGTCGGCGTACACCGCCATCCGCTGGCTCTGCCGGTACGGCGCGTAGGGGCCGCCGACCTCGACGCCCTCGTCCCAGTCCAGCCCGAGCCAGTCGAGCGCGTCGAGCAGCTGCTGGTAGCTCTCCTCCGAGTCACGCGCGGGGTCGGTGTCCTCGATGCGGAAGACGAACGTCCCGCCGACGTGCCGGGCGTACGCCCAGTTGAACAGCGCGGTGCGGATGAGGCCCACGTGCGGCGTCCCGGTGGGGGACGGGCAGAAGCGGACCCGGATCGAAGAGGCGGGGGTCACGGGGGTACAGCCTAGTTGGCGGCCTGGGCGCGGCTCGTCGGCGTTGGTGGGCCGGCAAGGCGCCGCCACGCTCCGTTAAGCCCCGGCCGCGTCTCGTACCGCAGTCCGGCCGGGGTGGTCCACACGAACCGTCCCGGCTCCGGCTGCTGCAGGGTGAAGCCACCGCCGGTCTTGAGCATGTTGGCCCGGTGGCACAGCGGCCCGAGGTTGTCGGCCGACGTCTCGCCGAGGGCGCCGTCCGCGAAGAACTCCTCCGTGTGGTCGAGGTCGCACCGCTCCGCGGGCGTGGCGCAGCCCGGCTCGGCGCAGCGGCCGTCGCGCGCCCGCACGTGGTTCGCCAGATCGGCCGGCGGCCGGTACCGGGTCCGCCCGACGTCCAGCACGGCGCCCGTCAGCGGATCCGTGACGAGCCTCCGCCACACCCCGCCATGGGCCAGGGCGCGTGCCTGCTCCGCGCTCAGGGGCCCGTAGCCGTCGAGCTGGGCAGGGTCGCAGTCCAGCCCGAGAAGCGTCGACAGGGCGACCGTGACGTTGATCTGGATCCGTGGGACGCGCACGCGCGGCACCGGTGGCGCGTGCCGCCCGACCACCTCGCCGGCCGCGGCCTCGCCGACCGCGCGATCCAGGTCGTCGAACGGACCGACGTCCGCAGCATCGATCCCACCGCCCGGCGCCTCGCTCGCCCGCGGCGCCCCGAGCACCGTCAGGCCGCTGGGCACCACCCCACCGGTGGCGACCGTGACGAACGTGTCGGCGCGCAGCTGGTCGAGGTTCCGCGGGTCACCCGCGGCCCGGGTGGCGCGCGCGGTCGCCTCGAGGATGCCGTCGATCTGCGCCGCGTCCTCGGCCGAGACCACGGCCCAGATCCCCGCCATCCCCCGCGGCAGCCGTCTCGGGTGGTCCACGTGCCGCTTCGCCCACGCCACCTCGTGTCTCCTCCCGGTCTCCTCGGGGCACACGGCGAGCAGGGCGCGCTCGACGTCGTCGCGCAGCTGGCGCACCGAGCGGCTCGCGGCACCGGGAAGCACTGCCTCCTGGACCGGCCAGGACAGCTGGTACGGCTCGTCTCGCAGCGCCGCGAGCAGCACGCGCATCCGGGGACCGTCCAGCGTGCCGGCCTCGACGGCGTCGGCGACGAAGCACAGCTCGTTGTCCAGCGCCCGGCCGTCCTTGACGAGGGTGCGGGTTGCACGCTTGCTCCAGCCGAGCCGCATCGCGAGCTCGTCGGCCGCGACGCACGCGTCCGCCGGCGCGTCACCGCACCACTGCGGGTTCATCGCCTCCCGGCGAGACAGCTCCGCGGCCGCGAGCGCGGCACCGAGCTCCGACCACGCGGCCTCCCGCTGGAAGCCCGCCACCACCTCGACGAGCGTCGCCTCGTCGAGGGACTCGAAGTCCAGCCCGTCCAGCACGAGCGCCAGCGCGGGCCCGGGCCGGGTCGCCTCGACCTCGCCGGCGCACGGCGACGTCGCCGGCGGAGCAGCGACGGCCATCTCGAACATGTGTTCGATGCTACCCAACAGGTGCGACACGCGAGCCAGCCCGGCGACCTCGCGCGGGCGCCGTGCGCAACGCCGGGGCACTCGGGCCCTCCGGCGCGACGAGCCGTCGCACCAGCACCGGAGCCGCAGGCCTCAGCCCCGCGGCACCCCGCGGTTCGCCAACTCGTCGGCCTTCTCGTTGCCGGGGTCGCCCGCGTGCCCCTTGACCCACACCCAGCGCACCTCGTGGCGCGCCAGCTCCACGTCGAGCGCCTGCCACAGCTCCTGGTTCTTCACGGGCTTGCGGTCCTTCGTCAGCCAGCCGTTGCGCTTCCAGCCGGCCATCCAGGAGGTGACGCCCTGCATCACGTACTGCGAGTCGACGTGCAGCGTCACCGGCACGGACCGCTTGAGCGCCCGCAGGCCCTCGATGACGGCCGTGAGCTCCATCCGGTTGTTCGTGGTCACCCTCTCGCCGCCGAACAGCTCGCGCTCGTGGTCGCCCCACACCAGCAGCGCGCCCCAGCCGCCCGGGCCCGGGTTGCCCTTGCAGGCGCCGTCGGTCCAGATGTCGACGCCGGGCTCCGCCGCGGGCTCGTCGGCCGCGCTCACCGCCGGATCACGGGGTTGCGCAGCACGCCGATGTCCTCGACCTCGACCTCGACGACGTCCCGCGCCTCCAGCGGCCCCACGCCGGCCGGTGTCCCGGTGAGGATGACGTCCCCGGGCAGCAGCGTGAACACCTCGGACACGTAGGAGACCAGGTAGGCGACGTCGAAGAGCATCTGCGACGTGCGCCCGTCCTGCCGCGTCTCGCCGTTGACGCGTGCGCGCACGTACAGGTCGTCCACGTCCAGCCCCGGCACGATCCACGGCCCCAGCGGGCACGACGAGTCGAACCCCTTCGCCCGTGTCCACTGCGCGTCGGTGCGCTGCACGTCACGTGCCGTCACGTCGTTGGCGACGGTGAACCCGAACACCCGGGACAGCGCCTCGGCCGCGGAGACGTTGCGCGTCACCTTGCCGATCACCACCGCCAGCTCGGCCTCGTGCTCCACCTGCTCCGACCAGTCCGGCAGGACGATCGGGTCGTCCGGCCCGATCACCGACGTGTTCGGCTTGAGGAACAGCAGCGGCGCGGGCGGCAGCTCGTTGCCCAGCTCGGCGGCGTGCGCCGCGTAGTTGCGCCCGACGCCGACGACCTTCGACCGCGGGATCACCGGTGCGAGCAGCCGCACGCCGTCGTCGGCGAGGCGAACCCGTTCCCCGGTGGGCTGGGTCGGCTGGTAGATCGGGTCTCCGGCGATGACGAGGAGCTCCTCGTTCCCCGGCTCTCCCTCGACGATCGCGTAGCGGGGGTCTGACCCGTTGGTGAACCTGGCGATGCGCACGGCGCCACCCTAGGCCAGAGGCGACCTGCTAGACCCGGGCGAGCACCTCGCCGTGCAGCACCACGAACCAGCCGTCAGGCTGCTGGCCCCACTCGCGCCAGGCCTCGGCGAGCTGCTCGAGCGCAACCTCGTCGGCCAGGCCGTGGGCGATCGCCTGCCGGGCGAAGTCCGACGAGACGCACCGCTCCGCCCACAGCCCCGACCACCAGGCGCGGTCCTCCGGCGTCGTGTAGCACCAGGTCCCGGCGCCAGCGGCGATCCCGGACTCCTGGAACCCCGCGGCGCGCACCCACGACGACAGCCGGCGCCCCGCGTCCGCCTGCGCGCCGAGGGCGGCGGCGACCTCGCGGTACAGCGCCCGCCACTCCTCCAGACCCGGCGACTGCGGGTACCAGGCCATCGCGCCGTAGTCGGAGTCGCGCACGGCGACGAGCCCGCCGGGCCGCGCCACCCGTCGCATCTCGCCGAGCGCAGCGACGGGGTCGACGAGGTGCTGCAGCAGCTGGTGGGCGTGCACCACGTCGAACGACGACGCCGGGAACGGCAGCGTGTACGCGTCGCCCACCTCGAAGCGCACGTTGTCCACGCCGTGTTCGACGGCGTGCGCGCGGGCCTCGTCGAGCACGCCGCCCGCCGCGTCGAGGCCCACCACCTGGCCGGGCGCCACCGCCTTCGCCAGGTCCACGCTCAGCGTGCCCGGCCCGCACCCGACGTCCAGCAGGCTCATCCCCGGGCGCAGGTGCGGCAGCAGGTACGCGGCGGAGTTGGCCGCGGTGCGCCAGCGGTGCGAGCGCAGCACGGACTCGTGGTGCCCGTGCAGGTAGACCTCGGCCCGGCCGGTGGTGCTCACCCGGCCATGGTAGGCACGATGCTCACATCTCGGGACGACGGCGCTCGCATGTCGAGACGTCGCCCGAAGGTCCATGCGCTCAAGGCCCACTCCCGTGCCACCCCGGGCCACTCCGGGCAACCCGGGGCACCTCCGCACCAACCGTGCGCCCACCGTGCGCCCACCGTGCGCCCACCGTGCGCGACCGACAGGGTGAGAGGATCGCGGCCGTGCCGCCCCTCCTCGCCGACCGTGTGCCGGCGGACCCCACCGACCCGGACGCGCTGTACGCCGCGTTCGCCGGATGGGCCGACGACCGCGGGCTGCGGCTCTACCCGCACCAGGAGGAAGCCCTCCTGGCGCTGGTGACGGGCGAGCACGTGATCATCACCACCCCCACCGGCAGCGGCAAGTCGCTGGTCGCCGAGGCGGCCCACTTCGTGGCGTTCGCCCAGGGCCGCCGCAGCGTCTACACCGCGCCGCTCAAGGCGCTGGTCTCGGAGAAGTTCTTCGCCCTCGTCCACGCGTTCGGCTCGGCCAACGTCGGCATGATGACCGGCGACTCCGCGGTGAACCCGGACGCACCCATCCTGTGCTGCACCGCCGAGATCCTCGCCAACCTGGCGCTGCGCGACGGCCCCGACGCGAACGCCGCGCAGGTGGTGATGGACGAGTTCCACTTCTACGCCGACCCGCAGCGCGGCTGGGCGTGGCAGGTGCCGCTGCTCGAGCTGCCGAGGACGCAGTTCGTGCTGATGAGCGCCACGCTCGGCGACGTCACGTTCTTCGCCGACGACCTGCGCCGCCGCACCGGGGTCGAGGTCGCCGCCATCACCGGCACGGAGCGACCGGTGCCGCTGACGTACGCGTACAGCGTCGAGCCTCTCCACGAGCTGCTCGACGAGCTGGTCCAGACCCACCGCGCGCCGGTCTACGTGGTGCACTTCACGCAGCGCGAGGCCGTGGAGCGCGCCCAGGGGCTGGCCAACTCGTCGGTCGCCACGCGCGCCCAGCGGGACGCGATCGCCGACGAGCTCGGCGCCTTCCGGTTCGGCCCCGGGTTCGGCCGCACGCTGTCACGCCTGCTGCGCCAGGGCGTCGGCGTGCACCACGCCGGGATGCTTCCCCGCTACCGCAGGGTGGTGGAGCGCCTGACCCAGCGCGGCCTGCTGCCCGTGGTGTGCGGCACGGACACGCTCGGTGTCGGCATCAACGTCCCGATCCGCACGGTGGTGCTCACCTCCCTCGTCAAGTACGACGGCGAGCGGATGCGGCACCTGACGGCCCGCGAGTTCCACCAGATCTCGGGCCGGGCCGGCCGCGCGGGTTTCGACACGATGGGCGAGGTCGTCGTCATGGCGCCCGAGCACGTCATCGAGAACCGGCGCGCGCTCGCCAAGGCGGGCGACGACCCGAAGAAGATCCGCAAGATCGTCCGCAAGCAGGCACCTCCCGGTCACGTCAACTGGACGGACAAGACCTTCGAGCGGCTGCGTGACGCGCCGCCCGAGCCGCTGACCTCGTCGTTCGCCGTGACGCACGCCATGGTGCTCAACGTGCTCGAGCGGCAGGCGCTGCACGGGGCGGACCCCGTCGCCGTGATGACCCACCTGCTGACGGACAACCACGAGCCGCCCGGCGCCCGTCGCGGGCACGTGCGGCGCGCCGTCGAGGTGTACCGCTCGCTGCGCGCCGCCGGCGTGGTGGTGCGCGAGTGGGTGGACGACCCCGCGGCACCCAAGGGGCGGCGCCGCATCGTCCGGCTCGCCCACGAGATCCCCGCGACCTTCGCGCTCAACCAGGCCCTGTCCCCCTTCGCCTACGCGGCCCTGGACCTCTTCGACCCCGCCGACCCCGGCTACGCGCACGACGTGGTCTCCGTGGTCGAGGCGACGCTCGACGACCCGCGCCAGGTGCTCGCCGCCCAGGAGAACCGGGCCCGCGGCGACGCGGTGGCCCAGATGAAGGCGGACGGCCTGGAGTACGACGAGCGGATGGCGCTGCTCGAGGGCGTCGGCTACCCCAAGCCGCTCGCCGAGCCGCTGGCCGCCGCCTTCGCCGCCTACCGGACCGGCAACCCGTGGGTGGCCGACCTGGAGATCTCCCCGAAGTCCGTGGTCCGCGAGATGCACGAGCGGGCGATGACGTTCCCCGAGTACGTCAGCGAGTACGGCCTGGACCGCACCGAGGGCGTGCTGCTGCGCTACCTGGCCGACGCGTACCGCGCGCTGCGCCAGACCGTGCCCGACGAGCGCCGCACCGAGGATCTCGACGAGATCACCGACTGGCTGGGCGACCTCGTCCGCCGCACCGACTCGAGCCTGCTCGACGAGTGGGAACGGTTGAGCCATCCCGATGCGGACGTCCAGGGCGCCGTCGGCATCGAGGCGCCGCCGCCGGCCCTGTCCGGCAACCCCCGCGTGCTCCGGGCGCTCGTCCGGGGCGCGCTGTTCCGGCGCGTCGAGCTCCTGGCGCGCGAGGACTGGGGCGCGCTGGAACGGCTGGGCGACGTGGACGACGAGGGCACGGCGTGGACCGCGGAGCGCTGGCAGGCCGCCCTCGAGCCCTACTTCGCGCAGCACGACGACATCGGGATCGACGCGCCGGCCCGCGGACCGGCGCTGTTCCAGGTGGCGCAGCTCGCCACGACGTGGCAGGTGTCCCAGGTGCTCAACGACCCCGCCGGCGACCACGACTGGCGGATCGAGGCTGTGGTCGACCTGCCCGCCTCGGACGAGAACGGCGAGGTCAGGTTGGCGATCCGGGCCGTCTCCGCCCTCTGAGAACGGGGACCTAGGTCCCATAGTTAGGTGAGGCTATCCTACGTTTGCGCAGGTCAGGACAGGTTTCCCTGCGGTGACAACATCCCGATCGCCACGTACCGTGGCCGGGTGACCACCTTTCCGGAGACCTCGGCCCAGCCTCTGCCGGCCCTCGTCACCGTCGCCGACACGGCCGTCCCGGCCGTCCCGGCCGCGCTGTCACCGGCCGCCGCGGCACTGACCGGCCCGTCCGCCAGCGACCTCAACTGGCTGCGCGCCGGTGTGCTCGGCGCCAACGACGGCATCGTCTCGGTGGCCGCCACCGTGCTCGGCGTCGCCGGCGCCACCGCCGAGGTCCGGGCCCTGCTCATCGCCGGCGTCGCCGCCCTGGTCGCCGGCGCGCTGTCCATGGCCACCGGCGAGTACGTGTCGGTGTCCAGCCAGCGCGACGCCGAGACCGTCTCCGCGCGGATGCGCGGGATCGACCCCCGCACGGTCGAGCTGACCAACCCGTGGCACGCCGCGGTGGCCTCGCTGTCGGCGTTCGCGGTCGGCGGGATCATCCCGCTGCTCGTGGTGCTCGGGCCGTGGGCAGGCGGCCGCGCGGTGGCGACGTTCGTGGCCGTCGTCGCCGCCCTCGTCATCACCGGGTGGGTCAGCGCGCGCTTCTCCGGCGCCGGCGCGGGCCGCTCCGTGCTGCGCAACGTCGTCGGCGGCTGCCTGGCGATGGCCGTCACCTTCGGCATCGGCTCGCTCGTCGGCCTGGCCGTCTGAGACCCTGGGGCGCGTGGCTCGCAAAGACCCGACGGGCACCCCGGCGCTCGTCACCTTGGCCGCGGCCGGCGTGCCGCACACCGTCCACAGCTACGAGCACGACCCTCGCACGCCCGTCGGCTACGGCCTCGAGGCCGCGCTGACGCTGGGCATCGACCCCGCGCAGGTGTTCAAGACGCTCGTCGCCGAGGTGGACGGCCGGCTGACCGTCGCCGTGGTGCCGGTCACCGGGCACCTCGACCTCAAGGCTCTGGCCACGGCCGTGGGCGGCAAGCGCGCCGCGATGGCGGAGCGCACGGACGCGGAGCGCGCCACCGGCTACGTCGCCGGCGGCATCTCCCCGCTGGGCCAGAAGCAGCCCCTCACCACCGTGATCGACGAGACGGTGTACCTGTACGACGAGGTCTACGTCTCCGGCGGCCGGCGTGGCCTGGACGTCGGACTGGCGCCGGGTGACCTGGTGACGCTGACCGGCGCGGTGGTCGCCGACCTGGCGCGCGGCTGAGCCGGGTTCAGGTCCAGGGCAGGGCCGAGCGCTCCGCCCAGTACCGCTCGGGCGGCTCGGCGAGCGCGGCGAACGCGGCCGGCGCCGTGCGGGGCGGGCGAGCGGCGAGGTTGGACCGCAGCTGATCCACCGTCACGGCACCGGACAGCGCGAGGTCGACGAACGGCTGAGCCAGCGCCCAGCCGATCGCCAGCGCGTCGGGCGCCTGCCCGTCCTGCTCGGCCAGCGCGGCGTGGGCGGGCTCGTCGCCGTCGGGCGTCAGCCGGCCGTTCGCCACCGCTTCCTTGACCACCACGAACCAGCCGGCGTCGTGGGCCCTGCCCAGGGCGGCGCCCGACGACGGCTCGAGCGCGTTCCACGTGGCCTGGACCACGCTGAACGGCGAGTCCGGGATCGCCAGCGCCGCGTCGATCGCGTCGCCCTGCCGCGGCCCGCTCGTCGAGAACCCGACACGGACCCCCTGCGCGACGAGGTCGCGGAACCGTGCGAGCAGCTCGTGGTCCGTCAGCGCCGGGCTGTCCGGCGTCACCGAGTGGACGTTCTCGATGTCCGGCGCCCCACCCAGGGCGGCGAGCGTCTGGGGCCACTGGGTATCGAACATCGCGGGACTGTGCTCCTTGACCTCGTGCACCGCGACGTCCATCCGCCAGCCGGCCACGTAGCGGTAGCCCCACTTGGTGCCGACGACGAGCCGCGTGCGCCTCTCGGGGTGGGCCGCGAGCCACGAGCCGAGGAACCGCTCCGAGTACCCGTACGAGCGAGCCGCGTCGAGGTACCGGACGCCCGCGTCCCACGCGGCGTCGAGCACCTCGTGCGTGCGGGCTTCCATCAGCTCCACGGGCCGGTCGTCGCCCAGGTCGGTGGCGCGGCCCAGCGTGATGTACGCCGGCCGGCCGAGGGCCGCCAGGCCGAGGCCCACCCGAGGGACGCCGGGCTTCGTCAAGGGTCCGTCCGGGAGAGCCACGACCGCTCCTTCCGCGAGCGAGGAAGCACCAGGCTCGGCGAGCCGCCGGCGGTGGCGAGCCTACCGGCGCCGTGCGTGGTCCCGCGTCCCGATCGCGCTAGCGTTCCGGGCGTGGACCAGGACCTGCGCGCACGGCTCGCCGCCGTGCATGCACGGATCGACGCGGCCGCCGTCGCCGCCGGGCGCTCCCCCGCCGACGTCGCGCTGCTGCTGGCCACCAAGACCCAGCCGGCGGACGTGGTCCGCGCCGCCGTCCTGGCGCACCGGGCGCTGGGCACCGACCGGCGGCTGCTGTGCGGCGAGAACCGGGTCCAGGAGCTCGTCGCCAAGGCGCCGGAGCTGGCCGACCTCGCCGTGCCGTACCACCTGATCGGACCGCTCCAGTCGAACAAGGTCAACGCCGCGCTGCGCTGGGCGGACGCGATCGACGCGGTCGACTCCCTCGCCCTGGCGGCGCGGCTCGCCGACCGCCGGGCCGCCCGCCCCGCCGACCTCGACGTCATGGTGCAGGTCAACGTCTCGGGCGAGGCGGCCAAGCACGGCGCCGCACCCGCGGCCGCCGTGGCTCTGGCGCTGGGGGTCGCCGGCCTCGCCGGGTTGCGGCTCGTCGGGTTCCAGACGGTCGGCGCGCTCTCGGCGGACCCCTCGGTGGTCCGTGCCGGATTCGCCGCGCTGCGCGCGGTGCGCGACGAGGTGGTCGCCTCCGGCGCCCCGCGGACCGCGGGCGCCGCCGAGCTGTCGATGGGGATGACGGGCGACCTCGAGCTCGCGATCGCCGAGGGCGCGACGATGGTGCGCGTCGGCACCGCCGTCTTCGGGGCGAGAACGGTCTGAGCGCCCGCTGCTGCCGCGGGTCAGGCAGGCTGGGCCGGGCTGGGCCGGGCCCGGCTGGGCTGGGCTGGGCCGGGCTGGGTTCGGTTACGGCAACCGAGCGGTCCAAGCGGGGTTCTCGAACTTCTCGCGCCGCAGCAGCTCGGCCCGGGCGAGCTCGTCGGGCGTCAGCGCGCCGTCCACCGTGCGGTAGCGGCCCCGGAAGTGCTTGTCGAACGCCGCGATGACCTCCTCGCGCGGCAGGTGCGTCTGCGAGCGCACCGGGTCGACGCGCTTGACCGCGCTCGGCGTGCCCTTGTCGGACAGCTTCTCCCGCCCGATGCGCAGCACCTGGTTCATCTTGTCGGCGTCGATGTCGTACGCCATCGTCACGTGGTGCAGCACCGCGCCGCCCACCATGCGCTTCTGCGCCGAACCGGCGATCTTCCCCTCCGGGGACGCGATGTCGTTGAGGCCGGTCAGACTCGCCTGCACGTCGACGTCCGCGAGCGCGCCGAGCACCCACTGGTTGAGGAAGGCGTAGGACTCCTCGTAGCTCAGCCCGTCCACCAGCGACTCCGGCACGACGAGCGAGAACGTGATGCAGTTGCCGGCCTCCATGAACATCGCTCCGCCGCCGGAGATGCGGCGCACCACCTGCACGCCGTACTGCTCGGCGGCCTCGAGGTCCACCTCGTTGCTCAGCGACTGGAAGGACCCGATGACCACGGCCGGGCTGTCCCACTCCCAGAACCGGAACGTCGGGCCGCGCCGACCGGCGGCCAGCTCCTCGGTGAGCACCTGGTCGAGCGCGACGTGCATCGCCGGCGGCAGCAGGCCGGTGTCCAGCACGGTGAACTCCTGGTCCGCCCACGACGTCGACCGCCCGAGGGCGCGCCGCACGGCGACCGCGACGTCGCGCGTCGTCGCGCCGATCAGCTCCGCGCCCGGCAGCTCGGCGGCGACGCGCTCGTCGAGCGCCGTCGTCAGCTGGCCCACGGTGCTGTGCTCAGGCAGCCCGTCGAGCGCGCGGACCAGCACCTCGAGCAGCTCGTCGGGCTCGGCGAAGAAGTCGCCGGAGACGACCACGTCGGCCAGGCGCCCGTCGCTCACCTCCAGGTCGACGACGACGAGCTTTCCCCCGGGAACCTTGTACGCACCGTGCACACCGCCACTGTAGGCACGGTCAGCCCGCAGCCCGCACCGCCGCCAGAGCGCGGTCCTGGACGATCCCCGCCAGCCCGTCGGGCTTCCCGAGGGTGCCGATGTCGTCGGTGGTCGAGATGGTCCAGGTGACGATCGCGTTCCCGACGAGCAGGTGGCCGCGGTAGCCGTTAGTGGTGGCGGCCGACCCGTGGAACGTCACCTGCTGCACCAGCGACGGGTACAACCCCTGGCCCTCGACCGCCGGTTGCGTGGTCCACTGCCCCGAGCCGGTCACCGGGTCGATCTCGATGAACTGCGCGCAGGCGTCCACCGTGCCGACGAGCGTCGCGAACGCGCGGTGCGCCGTGGTCGTCCCGTCCAGCAGCGTCACCTCCTGCCGGAACGTCAGCGCGTCGCCGGTCCAGTCGCGCGCCTCGTACCCGGCCGGCGGCTGCGCGACCACGGTGCGCGCCACCAGGCAGGACACCGGGCTCACCGCGCCGCCGGCCGGCAGCCCCCACGTCGGAGGGCGCGCCGTCGACGCCACGATCGGCCCTGCACCCGGCGGGAGCGCTCCGGCGATCTGCTCCGCGGTGACGAACAGCGCCTGCGCTCCGGTGGCGTCGAACACCGTGTCCTGGCCGGGCGGGGTGGGTCCGGGCACCACGTTCGACGTCGACGTCAACGACGGGCTCGGCTCCAGCGAGGGCAGCGGATCGGGCGTCTCGCTCGGCGCGGGCTCCGTGGAGCCGCTCGTCGCCGACGGTCCCGGCATCGCGGCCGGCACCGAATCGGTCCACGTGCGCCACACGAGCAGCACCACCGCGAGGACGACGAGCGCGCCCAGCAGCCACCACCACGGGGCACGGGACCGCGCGCGAGCCTCGTCGGCCCGCGGTGGCGTCGTGCTCCAGCCGCCGGACACCGCGCGCTCCCTTCTCGTGCCACTGTGAAGGCTAGGCGCCCGCGCCGCCGGGCGCGACGCCCCGCCACCGATTCACCGGGAATCGACACCCCGGTGGTGCAGCCCCCAGATCGCGGAGTCGGTCAGCGCCTCCCACGACGCCTCGATCAGGTTGGGCCCGACGCCGACCGTCATCCACGTCGTCGCGCCGTCGGTGGTCTCGATCAGCACCCGCGTGGTCGCGTCCGTGCCGTGCTGCGTGTCGAGGATCCGCACCTTGAAGTCGATGAGGACGAACGACTCGAGCTCGGGATAGACGCGC
The DNA here is from genome assembly GCA_036398695.1 of Cellulomonas sp. Lineage (GTDB taxonomy): Bacteria > Actinomycetota > Actinomycetes > Actinomycetales > Cellulomonadaceae > Cellulomonas. The sequence continues at coordinate 27,071 of DASWOL010000111.1, forward strand.
ATGAGCGCCTGGCGCAGCGCGTGGTCGAGAGCGTTGACCGGACCGTTGCCCTCGCCGGTGGCCACGATGCGCTCTCCGCCGGCGGTGAGCTTGACGGTCGCCTCCGCCAGGGCCGGCGTGCCGCGGCCGCCGCGCCGCTCGACGATGGTCCGCCACGACTCGACCGAGAAGAACGCCGGTCGGCCCACGCCCACCTCTTCGAGCAGCAGCAGCTCGAACGACGCGTCCGCCGCCTCGTACGTGTAGCCGTTCGCCTCGGCGTCCTTGACCCGGTTGGTGATCCGGGCCAGCACGTCCGGCCGGCCCGACAGGTCGAAGCCCAGCTCGCGGCCCTTGAGCTCGACGGAGGCGCGGCCGGCCATGTCGGAGACGAGCATCCGCATGTCGTTGCCGACGGCCGCCGGGTCCGCGTGCTGGTAGAGGTCCGGGTCTACGCGGATCGCGGAGGCGTGCAGCCCGGCCTT
>DASWOL010000112.1:0-1664 GCA_036398695.1 Cellulomonas sp.
GGCCCCGCCAGCACGCCGACGCCGCCGGCCCCACCGGCGAGCAGCGGCAGGCCGGCCAGCCCGGCGGCCACGTACAGCGCCACGGACGCCGCCCCGCGTCGCGCCCCTGTCAGCAGCCCCGCGAGCAGCACGCCGAACGTCTGCAGGGTGATGGGCACGCCGACGGGCGTCGGGATCGCCGGCGACACCGCGCACACAGCGACGAGCGCCGCCATGCCGGCGACGAGGGCGACGCCCGTCACCGTCTCCCGCGTCGAGGGCGGAGCGGCCAGGGAGGCCGTGGTGGGCAGGTCGTGCGTCAATCCGTTGGACACAGCTCCTCCGGAGGAGTTCAGTGACGGGCGGGCACGCGCTTGCCGCCCGGTCCGGCCACGCTAACGGGCCGTAGACTGACGGGCGTTTGTGCCCGGGGCCAAGCCCCGCGAGGCGTCCTCGGAGGAAACCCACCAGTGATCACCGCCCAAGGCGTGGAGATGCGCGTCGGCGCCCGCCTGCTGCTCGAGCCGACGAGCTTCCGCGTCGCGCCCGGCGACCGGATCGGTCTCGTCGGGCGCAACGGGGCGGGCAAGACGACCCTCACCAAGACCCTCGCCGGCGAGACCCAGCCCACCGGTGGCCTGATCTCGCGCTCGGGCGACATCGGCTACCTGCCGCAGGACCCGCGCACCGGGGACCTGGACACCCTCGCGCTGCACCGCGTGCTGTCCGCGCGCGGCCTGGACCAGGTGGTCCGTGCGATGCGTGAGACCGAGGGTGCGATGGCCAGCGCGGACGACGAGACGCGCGAGGCTGCCATGGAGCGCTACGGCCGCCTGGAGGCGCGGTTCACCGCCGCCGGCGGCTACGCCGCCGAGAGCGAGGCGCACCGCATCACGGCCAACCTGGCGCTCGACGACCGCGTGCTCAGCCAGCCGGTGCGCACCCTGTCCGGCGGCCAGCGCCGGCGCGTCGAGCTGGCGCGCATCTTGTTCTCCGGCGCCCAGACTCTGCTGCTCGACGAGCCGACCAACCACCTCGACGCCGACTCGATCGCGTGGCTGCGCGACTACCTCAAGGCGTACTCGGGCGGCCTGATCGTCATCAGCCACGACGTGGGGCTGCTCCAGGCCGTGGTGAACAAGGTGTTCCATCTCGACGCCAACCGCGCCGTCATCGACCAGTACAACCTGGGCTGGGACGCCTACCTGCTGCAGCGGGAGACCGACGAGAAGCGGCGCCGCCGCGAGCGTGCCAACGCGGAGAAGAAGGCTGCCGTGCTCATGGCGCAGGCGGACAAGATGCGCGCGAAGGCGACCAAGGCCGTCGCCGCCCAGAACATGGCCCGCCGCGCCGAGCAGCTGCTGTCCGGCCTCGAGGACGTGCGCGCCTCGGACAAGGTCGCCCACCTGCGGTTCCCGGACCCGGCGCCGTGCGGGCGCACCCCGTTGACGGCGACCGAGCTGTCGAAGTCGTACGGCTCGCTGGAGGTGTTCACCGACGTCTCGCTGGCGATCGACCGCGGGTCGAAGGTCGTCGTGCTGGGGCTGAACGGCGCCGGCAAGACGACCCTGCTGCGGATCCTGGCCGGCCTGGAGAACCCGGACACCGGGACGGTCAACGCAGGTCATGGCCTCAAGCTGGGCTACTACGCCCAGGAGCACGAGACCCTCGACCTGACCCGCACC
>DASWOL010000113.1:0-18067 GCA_036398695.1 Cellulomonas sp.
CCCACCCCATCAGGACGAGTCGAGGAGTGCACTCGATGTCGGAGCTCACTGAGCCCGGGCCGGCGCCGGTTCTCGAGGCCCGAGGCGTGAGCAAGACGTTCCCCGGCGTCAGGGCGCTGAGCGACGTGACCCTCACGGTCCATGCCGGCGAGGTGCACGCGTTGGTCGGCGAGAACGGGGCCGGCAAGTCGACCCTGATCAAGATCCTCACCGGCGTGTACCAGTGCGACAGCGGCGAGCTGAGGCACCGGGGCGCGCCGGTGACGTTCGCCAATCCCCGGGCGGCCCAGGCCGCGGGCATCAGCACCATCTACCAGGAGCTGGACCTGGTGCCGATGCAGAGCGCGGCCCGCAACCTGTATCTCGGGCGCGAACCGCGCAACCGGGCGGGGCTCGTCGACTTCGCGCGGATGCGCCGCGAGGCGGTGGCGCTGCTGGCCGACTACCAGATCCACGCCGACGTCGACGTCCCGCTCAACACCCTCGGCGTCGGCACGCAGCAGATGATCTCGGTCGCCCGCGCGGTGGCGCTGCACGCCGACGTGGTGATCATGGACGAGCCCACCTCGTCGCTCGAGACGCGCGAGGTGGACACCCTGTTCCGCGCCATCGAGCGGCTGAGGTCGCAGGGCGTCGCGATCGTCTACGTCAGCCACCGGCTCGACGAGCTGTACCGCATCTGCGACACCGTCTCGGTGCTCCGCGACGGGCACCTGGTGCACACCGGCCCCATGGCGGAGCTGCCCCGGGTCGAGCTCGTCGCGACGATGCTCGGTCGACAGCTGGAGGCGCTGGTCGAGCGGTCGTCGCACGGAGCCGACGGACGGTCCCTCGACGGGCCGCCCGTGCTGCAGGTCCAAGGGATCAGCCGGCGCAACAAGCTGCACGACATCTCGCTCGACATCCGTCGCGGCGAGGTCGTCGGCCTCGGTGGCCTGCTCGGCGCAGGCCGCAGCGAGACCGGCATGGCCGTGCTCGGCGCGCAGGAGATCGACTCGGGAAGCGTGCTGGTGGACGGCAGGCCGATCCGGCCCGGCTCGCCACGTGCCGCGATCGAGGCCGGCGTGGGACTGCTGCCCGAGGACCGCAAGCTCGAGGGGATCTTGCCGAACCTGTCGATCCGGGACAACATCGCCCTCGCCGCGCTCCCGCGGTTGTCCCGGGCCGGCGTGGTGTCGGACCGGCGGATCGACGAGGTGGTCGGCCGCTTCATGACTCGGCTCCACATCCGGGCAACCGGTCCCGGGCAACGGGTCGGCACGCTGTCGGGCGGCAACCAGCAGAAGGTGATGCTCGCGCGCTGGCTCTGCCTCAACCCGCACGTCCTCGTGCTCGACGAGCCGACCCGTGGGATCGACGTCGGTGCCAAGTTCGAGGTGCGCCAGACCATCGACGAGCTCGCGTCGGAAGGCCTTGCGGTACTGCTGATCTCGTCGGAGACGGAGGAGCTGGTGGACGAGAGCGACCGGATCGTCGTGCTCAAGGACGGGCGCGTCGCGGCCGTCCTCGAGCGGGGCGAGCTCACCGAGCAGGACCTCGTGGAGGCGATCGCCGCCGTTCCCGTGGTCGAGGAGGGCCGCCAGCCGTGATGAGCCTGTCACGCGTGGTCACCGACACCACGGCCAAGGTCGACCGCGCGTCGGCGCTGCAATGGACCCGGGACAACGGCGTCTACGTCGCGCTGGTGCTGATCATCGTCTACAACCTGCTGTTCACCCCGCGCTTCATCACGCTGGAGAACATCGGCGTCCAGCTGGTCCTGGTGACGCGCATCGTCGTCGTCGCGCTCGGCATGGCGATGGTGATCGGGACGGCGGGGATCGACCTGTCGGTGGGCGCCGTGATGGCGCTGGCGGGGGCCCTGCTGGTGCAGTTCAGCGGCATTCCCGGCGTCGGCGCGATCGGGCTCACGCTGGCCGTCGGTGCCCTGGTCGGGGCGCTCAACGGTGTCCTGGTCGGTGTGGTCGGCATCCAGCCGATCGTCGCGACGCTCGCCTTCCTCTTCGCCGGACGGAGCATCGCGCAGCTGCTGCTCGTCGGGAAGAACCCGAGCATCCACGACTCCGTGGTGCTCGGGGTGTCGTCCGGCAAGGTGCTGGGCGTCAACGGGTTGATCATCGCCGCTCTGGTGGCCGTCGTCCTGGTGGCCCTGACCGTCCGGCGCACCAACTTCGGCCGCCAGCTGCTGGCGGTCGGGGACAACCCGCGGGCGTCCTTCCTGTCCGGCGTGCCGGTGCGCCGCACCCTCATCAGCGTCTACGTCGCGAGCGGGCTGCTCGCGGCATGGGCCGGGGTGATGGACACCGCGTCGATCACGTCGGCCAACGCGCTGTCCAGCGGGCTGAACTACGAGCTGTTCGCGATCACGGCCGTCGTCGTCGGCGGGACACCGCTCACCGGCGGGCGCGTGCGTGTGGTCGGCACCGTGGCCGCCGCGATCCTCATGCAGCTGCTGCGCAGCACGCTGATCTTCCACGCCGCGACCGATGCGGTCTCGCAGATGGTCACCGCGGCGGTCATCATCGGGGCGGTCTACATCCAGCGAGCGAGGGCACGAGCATGACGAGCCCCGCACCCACGCCGGCTCCGGGCCGAGGGACGGCCGTCGCCGCCTCGGAGCCCCACGCCCGGCCGGTCCCCACCCTCGGCCTGCGCGTCGCGGCCGTGCTGCAGCGGCGCGGGGTGGCGGCTTTCGTCGCCCTCGCCCTCCTCATCGCCGTGGGATCGGCGATCTGGCCGAGCTTCCACACCGCCGACAACCTGCGCAACACGGTGCTCGGCAACTCGTACATCGGCATCGTGGCGATCGGGATGACGCTGGTCATCATCACCGGTGGGATCGACCTGTCGGTCGGTTCGGTGTTCGCCCTCGGGGGCGTGGTCGGGGTGTACGCGAACAACCAGGCCGGCCCGCTCGCCGCCGTGGTCGCGACCGTCGTGGTCTGCGGTGCGGTGGGCCTCATCAACGGGATGCTGGTCGGGTTCGCTCGGATGGCTCCGTTCATCGTGACGCTGGCGACCCTGTTCGGAGTCCGGGGGCTCGTCTACCAGCTGACCGACGCGGGCGCCACGACGTACTCGGTGCCCTCCGGGTCCTTCTTCGCGCATCTCGGGACGGGGACGTTCCTCACGGTCGGCATCCCCGTGTACATCGCGATCGGCCTCTACGTGGTGTTCCACGTGGTGCTCGAGCGCACGCCGTTCGGGCTCGCGACGCTCGCCATCGGCGGTGCCGAGGACGCCGCGGTGCTCATGGGACTGAAGGTGCGGCGCACCAAGGTGAGCCTGTACGTCATCTCGTCCGTGCTCGCCGGCATCGCGGGCATGCTCCAGGCCGCGCAGCTGGTGTCCGCCAGTCCCATCATCGCCACGGGCTACGAGCTGCAGGCGATCGCTGCCGTGGTCATCGGCGGGACGCTGCTGACGGGCGGCGCCGGATCCCTGGTCGGGACCGCCGCCGGTGTGCTGCTGCTGGGGACGATCAACGCCGTGATCCGGGAGCTCCAGCTCGACTCCACGTGGAACAACGTGGTGAGCGGCGCCTTCCTCATCACGGTGGTCGTGGTCCAGCGGCTGGTGAGCTACCGCCACGCCGAGTGAGGCCGGACGACGACCGCCGCCCTGGCCCGATCCAGGTGAGGTGGACCATCGACCCTGGTCGCACCATGTGGGACGGGCCAGCCTGAGCATTATGACGGCGCAGTCCGGTGACCTCGGCAGGGCCCGTTCGGCCCCGTGGCCGCTCCTCCACCCCGGACTCGTGGCACTCGTCTCGTCGGTTGTCACCTGCGTGGGGCTCGTCGCGGTGGTGGTCGGCCTGACCGAGCGGAGCGGGCTGGCTCAGGCCGGGATGCTCGGCGAGTTCTGGAACACCGCTTTGGTGCTGGTCGGCGCCGCGATGTTCGTCGGCGCACTCCCCACCGCGCTCGGCTTCGCCGGTGCCTCGTGCGCAACGCAGCGCGAGCTGTGGCCCGGCGTCCTCGGCGGGTTCGTCGCGGTGCTGGTCACGCTCGCCGTGGTCGGGTTGGTGCTGCCGGTCCAGGGCGCCGCCTGAACGAGGGCTCGCGCGGCCCGCTCCGCCGGATGGCGGGCGAAGGCACGCTCAGCGGGTGCGGGCCGACCTCGCCGCTCGCGCCGAGATGTCGGCCAGCACGTCGTCGAGGTACACCGGCTCGGGGTCGATGGTCGCCGGTCCCTCCTCGAGAGTCGCCCAGTGCCACGACGGCGCGATCTTCGGCGAGTTCACGTCGAGCGTCAGATGCAGGTCCAGCAGCACGGCGTACCGGTAGCCGAACCTGCGCTGGATCGCCTGGGCACGCGTGAAGTCGCCGGCGCTGGTGCCGCGGGTCTCCCGGTCAGCCGTGAGCTCGAGGATGAGCAGGTTCTCCTCCGGGCCGAGCCGTCCGCGCCTGTGCACGATCAGGTCGGGGATGCGCCGGCCCGCCTCGTCGTCCTCGAGCCTGACCGCCTTCTCCAGCACCATGCCGGAACGGTCGTACTCGGCGTCGATGTCCCACGCGCTCTCGACGAGCGGGCGCAGGTTCCAGCCGAGGTGGAACGCGATAGTCCGCTCCGACGCGCTCGACGACCCGCTGGACGGCGTGAACAGGGTCCACTCGTTGGCGATCGTGTTCGTCAGGGCGATGCGCACGCGCGCCTGGAGGTCAGGCAGTTGCATGGCGCGAACCGTACTCCCGTCCTATGACGGTCATGTCACGGTTCGTCAGGCGATGTCGAGCAGGCCTCGCACCGCCTCCACGCCGTGCAGCTCCACCTGCGGGCGCATCCAGTCGGGGCGGGCGTCCCAGTCCTCACGGTCCATCCGGAACGACCTCGAGACCGTCGCGGCACCGTCGCGCACCACCGTCGTCGTGCCGTTCTCGCGGTAGCCGAGCTTGCGCGTCACGCCGAGCGAGCCGGGGTTGTCGTCGAACGCGGCGGTCGTCGCGGTCGCCGCGCCCAGGCCCTCGAACAGCAGGTGCAGCACGAGCAGGCGCATGCGCCACCCGACGCCCTGCCGCTGGTGCCGCAGTCCGAGCCAGGACCCCGTCTCGGCCGTGCGCGTCACCGGGTAGCTGCGGGTGAACGCGTCCTGGAGACCCAGCACCTGGCCGTCGCGCAGCACGGCGAGCTGGAGGCACCAGTCCCCGGGCGACAGCACGCCGCGCCGGCCCCAGCCGTACTGGAGCACGGACCGACCCACCTGCGCGCTGGTGCCCCGGGTCCACGGGACGACGAAGGGCATCGAGAGCTCGCCGTGCACGCCCTGTGCCGCCTCGCGGGCCAGGGCGAACAACAGCTCGTCGTTCGCCCAGGCCAGCTCCAGGCCCCCGCCGACGACGCGCAGGCCGAGCGGTGGCCACAAGGTGACGTCGTCGAGTTCCACGCGCCGAGCCTGGCGGTCGGGAGCCGCGCAGGTCAACCGGGCTGTCAGGCCTCCGGCTCGTCAGGCTTGGACGAAGGGCGCCGGGTCACCTTGCGTGCGGTCCCCTCGACGGCGTCCTTGACCCCGGCCGCCTTCTCCGCCGCGACGTCCTTGACCTCGGTGACCTTCTCGACCGCGGCGTCCTTGACCTCGGTGACCTTCTCCTCGGCCGCCTCCCGGACCTCGGCCGCCTTCTCCGCCGCCTTCCGGGTGGCCTCGCGGCTCTTGGCCACTGCGGTGCCCGCAGCCTCGCCGACCGCGTCGGCAGCGTCGCCGACAGCCTCGGTGAAGCCGGCGTGGCCGTCGTGCGGCCGGGTCTGCAGCGAGTCCGCCCCGGTCGGGTCGGTCGGCTCCCACGGCTCGGCCCACGGGTCGACGCTGGTCCGCGAGCGGTACCAGGCGGCGCCGGCTGCCCCTGCGGCGGCGAGCGTGGCGACGACGAAGAACGCCTTGGCGGCCGCGTGGCTCCTCTTCGCCTCGGCGTCCGCGGCCGCCTCGGAGGCGCCGTCGGCCACGGTGCCGGCGTGCTCCTCGATCGCTCCGGCGGCGCCGTCCGCGGCGGCACTCGCACGCTCGGCGGCCTCGTTGAAGGCGGCGACCAGCTTGGGGATCAGGTCGTCGACCAGCTTGTCGTGCGCGGTGTCGATGACGGGCCCGGCCTTCTCGGCGGCCTTCTCCACTCGCGGTGCCGCGGCCTTGAGGCTCTCCGTGTAGGCCTTCTCCAGGCGGGGGGTCAGCCATTCGATGAAGGCCTCGAGCCGCGGGGCGGTCCACTCCTTGGCGTGGACGGCGGCGTCCGAGAGGGCACCGCCGATCTCGGCCGCCTGCGCCTTGAGCTTCTCGGTGTCGACATCGATGGTGTGGTGCGTGCTACCCATCAGAACCTCCGGCTCTCGGTCGGACTATGGCATCCCACTCTGCCACTGCGGCAGCCGCGCCGCAGGTCCCGCACCCTGCCGTGCCAGACTGTGCGCATGTTCGCAACCCTGCACACGAACCTCGGCGACATCCGTGTCGAGCTGCTGCCGAACCACGCGCCGACGACCGTCGAGAACTTCGTCGGACTGGCCACCGGCACCAAGCAGTGGACCGACCCGCGCACCGGGAGGCCCTCCGACGGTCCCCTGTACTCGGGCGTGGTGTTCCACCGCGTCATCGACGGGTTCATGATCCAGGGCGGCGACCCGCTGGGTACGGGTACCGGCGGCCCGGGCTACAACTTCGACGACGAGATCCACCCCGAGCTGACCTTCGCGCAGCCCTACGTCCTCGCGATGGCGAACGCCGGCAAGCGGCCCGATCGCATCACCGGCAAGCTGTCGGGCACCAACGGCTCGCAGTTCTTCATCACGGTCGCGGCGACGCCGTGGCTCAACGGCAAGCACACGATCTTCGGCCGCGTGGCCGACGACGCGAGCAAGGCCGTCGTCGACGCGATCGCCACGGCCCCGACGCGCTCCGGCGACCGGCCGGCGACGGACGTGGTCATCGAGTCGGTCACCGTCGAGGACTGACGATCAGCACACCGCCACCCACCTGGCCACCGGAGGCGACATCGCCTCCGGTGTGCCCGCGTCACCCGGACCGGGTCTCGTACGTCCGCTGCCAGCGGTGCGGACGTCCGGTGTGCCCCGACTGCCAGCGGCCCGCACCGGTGGGCGTGCACTGCGTGGACTGCGTCGCCGAGGCCGCACGGGCGTCCCGATCGGCGCAGACGGTGTTCGGCGGGCGGGTGCGTGGCGGCCGACCGGTGGTGACGATCGCGATCATCGCGGTGTGCGTCGCCAGCTACGTGCTGCAGCTGACCGTCCCCGGCTGGACGCAGCGCTGGTGGTTCTCGCCGGCGGAGGGGGCCACCCAGCCGTGGCGCTTCCTCACCGCGGCCTTCCTGCACTCCCCCAGCTCGTTCCTCCACATCGTCTTCAACATGATCGCGCTGTGGTCCGTCGGGCCGTACCTCGAGGCGGCACTCGGCCGGGCGCGGTACGTGACGCTGTACCTCGTCTCCGCCGTCGGCGGGTCCGTCGGGTGCGTCGTCCTGGCGCCGGTCCTGGGCCAGCAGGCCTGGTCCACGGCCGCCGTGGGCGCGTCCGGCGCGGTGTTCGGGCTGTTCGGGGCGGTGCTCGTGGTGCTGCGCCGCCTCGGCAACTCCGCCGGCGGCATCATCGGGGTGATCGTCGTCAACGGCGTGCTCAGCTTCGTGCTGCCGGGAGTCGCGTGGCAGGCCCACCTCGGAGGGCTGGTCACGGGCGCACTGCTGGGCGCCGCCTACGCCTACGCACCCAAGGGCCGCCAGCACGTGGTGTCGGTGCTCGCCACCGCCGTCGTGGTCGTCGCGCTCGCGGCCTCGGCGCTGACGACGTACGCCCAGGCCGGTCGCATCTGATCACCCTGCGCGGACATCCGTGCCGACGTGATGCCGGCGTCCAACCGATCGACCGAATCACACGGGTGTGATTTATCCACAGGGTTGTGCACCCCTGGGGAAACTCAGCGCCAGCGCGTGGTCATCCCGAAGCCGGCGAGGATCAGCACGAACCCGACGGCGAGGTTTCCCTGGCTGATCACCGGGATCGGATACTTGGCCTGCGACAGGTAGGTGACGACGATCCACGCCAGTCCGACCACCATGAGACCGACCATCACCGGGACGAACCACGGGGGGTTCGGTTTCCTTGGGGCCGCCTTCGCGGGCGGGGCGACGTAGGCGGCCTTCTTGCGCGAGCTCGACTCGGGCACGTCCGGTTGCTCCTGTCCGACGACGCCACGGCCTGACCGGGTGGTCCTGGTCCGTCACGAACCGGGCGTTCGGTGACTTAGCCTAGACCGAACGAATCGCAGCACCCGGAGGAGTGGTGGACGCAGAGCATCCGCATGCGCGGCCCCGTCGGCTGCTGTCGCGCGGGCGGGTCTCCGTCGCCATCGTGCTCATGCTCGCGGCCACCCTGTTCGTCGTCTCCGCTCGCGACGCCCGCGACCCGGCCACCCGCCGCCCGCAGGACCTCAGCGACCTGGTCCAGGCGGAGTCGTCCAAGGTGGAGCAGCTGACCAATCAGGTCAACGACCTGAGCGCGCAGGTGCACCAGCTCACGGCGCAGTCCGTCGCGGACGCCGGGCAGTCGCTCGGCTCCGTGCCGACGGGGTTCGCCGTCGAGTCGGGGGCGACGCCCGTCACCGGGCCGGGGCTCCTGGTGCGGCTGGACGACGCACCGAGCGACAACGCGCCGGCGGACGTCAGCCCGGACGTGCTCGTGGTGCACCAGCAGGACCTCCAGGCGGTGATGAACGCGCTGTGGGCGGGCGGCGCCGAGGCGATGGAGCTCATGGACCAGCGCGTCGTGTCGACCAGCGCCGTGCGGTGCGTCGGGAACGTGCTGCGGCTGCACGGCCGCGTCTACTCCCCGCCCTACGAGGTGCGGGCCATCGGCGACGCGGACGCGATGCGCGCGGCGCTCGACGCGTCGCCGGCCGTGGCCGCCTACGTGCGGGACGCGGGGCGGGTGGGCCTCGGCTGGGAGGTCGACGACACCAAGAACCTGCAGATGCCGGCGTACGCGGCGACCGAGCTGGACCACGCGACGGTGCCGGCGGGCGTCGACGCGCTCTCCGGCCTGACCGGGAGCGCAGGATGACCACGCTCACCCACGCGCGCAGCCCGCGCGCCTCACGTGCGGCACGAGCGGGCTACGGCGCCCTCGGCATCGTCGGAGAGCTGCTCATCACGGCCGGCGTGCTGCTCCTCGGGTTCCTCGCCTGGCAGCTGTGGTGGACGGACGTCGTCGCCGACAAGGCGCAGGCGCAGATCGTCGACTCCCTGCCGTGGGCGCACGCCGCGCAGCCGGCCGCCGGCCAGTCGCCCACGCCGGGAGCGAGCGCGGCCCCGCTGCTCGCCGTCCCGCGGCACGACGACCCGCCGGTGGACGCCGAGCCGGGCCACGCCGTCACCTTCGCGACGATCCAGGTGCCGCGCTGGGACGGGATACCGGCCAAGCCGATCAGCGAAGGCACCGACAAGGCGGGCGTGCTGGACCGGCTGGGAGTGGGCCACTACGACGGCACCGCGATGCCGGGTGCCGTCGGCAACTTCGCCGTCGCCGGGCACCGGACCACCTACGGCAAGCCCTTCAACCGGATCGCGGAGATCCAGGTGGGCGACCCCGTCGTGGTCCGCACCGAGCACACCTGGTACGTGTACCGCGTCACCTCGATCGAGATCGTCGTTCCGACGGCGGTCCAGGTGGTGGCGCCCGTGCCCGACCATCCGGGCGCGAAGCCCACCGCCCGCATGATCACCATGACGACGTGCAACCCGATGTACTCCGCCAAGCAGCGGTACGTGGTGCACGGCCAGCTGGACTACTGGGCGTCCGCGGACGACGGCTCGGTTCCCGCCGAGCTGGTCGGTGCCGCATCATGAGGCACCGAAGGCGCAGGAGGTCGTGATGTACGGATGGCTGTGGCGGCACCTGCCGGGCCCGGTGCCGGCGCGCGTGGCGCTCGCGGTGGTGCTCGCCGCAGTGGTGCTGGCCGCCTGCTTCCTTTGGCTCTACCCAGCGCTGGCCCCCCACATGCCGTTCAACGACACCACGGTGGGTGACTGATGACGAAGATCCTCGTGGTGGACAACTACGACTCGTTCGTCTACACGATCGTCGGCTATCTGGACCAGCTCGGTGCGGACACCGTGGTGGTGCGCAACGACGCGGTGCCGCCGCTGGAGCTGCGCACGGGGTTCGACGGCGTGCTGATCTCCCCCGGGCCGGGCACGCCGTCCGACGCCGGCGCGAGCATGCAGGTGATCCGGGACTGCGCCGCGGCCGGCCTGCCGATGCTCGGCGTGTGCCTGGGCCACCAGGCGCTCGGCGAGGTGTTCGGCGGCGTGGTCACCCACGCGCCGGAGCTGATGCACGGCAAGACGAGCCAGGTGGAGCACTCCGGGCAAGGAGTGCTGGCCGGGCTGCCGTCACCGTTCACCGCGACGCGGTACCACTCGCTGGCCGTGGTGAACGGCACGGTGCCCGACGAGCTCGAGGTCACCGCCCGTGCGAACGGCATCATCATGGGGCTGCAGCACCGCACGCTGCCGCTGCACGGCGTGCAGTTCCACCCGGAGTCGGTGCTCACCGAGGGTGGCCACCGACTGCTGGCGAACTGGCTGGCCATCTGCGGCGACGGCGAGGCCGTCGGCCGCGCGGCGGGGCTGCATCCGCTGGTGCGGGCCTAGCCCCCGCCGCGCTTCCCTTGTCCGGCCTACGAGGTCGGGCCGGCGGTGGGGCCGGTCGTCGTCGGCGTCGGCGCCTTGGCGACGACGATCGTGATCGGCTGCGTCAGTCCCACCGTGATGCCCTTGGCCGGGCTGGTGAACAGCACGGTCCCTTGTGGCTGGCTCGACTCCTGGTCCTGCCGGGTGACAGTCTTCAGGCCGGCAGCGGCGAGCTTGGACACCGCGTCGTCGTAGGAGAGCCCGGCGACGTCGGGGACCACCGCGGTGGTGGGCGCTTGCGCGACCGTGATGGTCACCGCGGTGCCCTGCGGCACGAGCCCGGGCTGGCGGTCCTGCGCGATCACGGTCCCGGCAGGGGAGTCCGGGGTCTCCTGCGTCTGGGGGCTGCCGATGAGCCGGAGGTCGTTGAGCGCCTTGAGCGCGTCGGCCTGCGTCATGCCCTTGAGGTCCGGCAGGTTCACCAGCCCTGTGGACACCGAGAGCGTGATCGTCGCACCCGAGCTCGTCGAGGCGTTCGCCGCCGGGGTCGTCATGGTGACCTGCCCCTTGGGGAACGCGGGATTGTCGTCGGGCGTCTGTGTCGGGTCGATGACGAAGCCCGCGGCAGTCAGGATCTGGGCAGCCTCGTCGACCGTCTTGCCGGTGACGTCCGGAACCGTGGCGTTGGCGGGTCCGGTGGAGACGTAGTAGGTGACGCTGTCGCCGGGCTTGGCGGTCGCGCCCGCCGCGGGGTCGGTCTTGACCACGTTGCCCTTGACGATCGTGTTGTCCGCGATCTGGGCACCCACCGGGTTGAGCCCCACCTCGCGCAGCTTGGACGTGGCGTCGTTCTGCGCGAGGTTGACCACGTTGGGCACGGTGACCGAGGTGGGTGCCGCGGGGCCGCGGTTGTGCAGCAGCAGCACGACGATCGCGCCGACCGCGAGCACCGCGACCGCCAGCAGCACCCAGATCACCCAGGGACGCCCGCCGTCCTCGTCGTCGCGGTACGTGGTGCCGGCAACCGGGGTGGCGAGGCCGGTCGCACCCCAGGGCGCCGCGCCCACCGCCGGCGGAAGTGCCTGCGTCATGCCCGTGGACGGCGCGAGCACCTGGGTGGCGTCCGTGGCGTTCATCGGCAGAGCCGCGACGGTGGTGCCGTAGGCACCGACCACGGGTGCGCTGACCGCCCGGCCGTGCAGCGCCGCCTCGAGGTCGGCGCGGAACTCGTCAGCCGTCTGGTAGCGGGCCTCGCGGTCCTTGGCGAGCGACTTGAGGACCACGCGGTCGAGCGACTCCGGGACGTCGGACGCGATCGCGCTCGGCACCGGTGGGTTCTCGCGGACGTGCTGGTAGGCCACCGCCACCGGCGAGTCGCCGGTGAACGGCGGCCGCCCGGTGAGCAGCTCGAACAGCAGGCAGCCGGTGGAGTACAGGTCGGAGCGGGAGTCCACCTGCTCGCCGCGCGCCTGCTCGGGTGACAGGTACTGCGCGGTGCCGATCACGGCCTGCGTCTGCGTCATGGTCGCCGCGGAGTCGGCCATCGCGCGTGCGATGCCGAAGTCCATCACCTTGACCGAGCCGGTGGGGGTGAGCATGACGTTCGCGGGCTTGATGTCGCGGTGCACGATCCCGGCGTGGTGCGAGTACTCGAGCGCAGACAGCACGCCGGCGGTGATCTCGACCGCCTCGTCGATGGGCACGGCGGCGCCGTCCCGCAGGATGTCGCGGACGGTGTGGCCCTCGACGTACTCCATGACGATGAACGGCAGGTGTGCCACCACGCCGGTCGGCTCGGTGACGACGTCCTCGCCCGTGTCGTACACGGCGACGATCGCCGGGTGGTTCAGCGCGGCGGCCGCCTGGGCCTCGCGGCGGAACCGGTTGAGGAACGAGGGGTCCCGGGCCAGGTCGGAGCGCAGGATCTTGATCGCGACCGTGCGGCCCAGCCGGCGGTCGTAGCCGATGTGCACCTCGGCCATCCCGCCACGCCCGATGAGCTCGCCGACCTCGTACCGTCCGGCGAGGATCCGCGATCCGTCGTCCACCACGTGCGGTGCCTCTCGTTCGTCGGCGGGGGTATGCCGCCCGCCATCCTGCCCGATCATTCCATCCACCGGTCCTGCGCGTCGGTCACGATCCGGAATCGGCCGTCCTGACCTGCGACGGGGTACTGCGGCGCCGTCGGCGCCCAGGCGCCGGTCAGCGTGGTCGCCGCCAGCGCGCCCAGCAGCAGCAGGAGCAGCAGCACGCCGACGATCACCGGCCAGCGCCACCGGCCGAGGCGGCGCCCGACGCTGGCCGGCGTGGCCGCCTGCGGGGCGGCGCCGTGGCGTGCGGCCGTGGTGTGCCGCGGCAGCGGGGGGCGCACGGGGCGGGCAGGTGGGTACGAGGGGGGCGGCACCGGCCGGGTTGTGCCGGCAGCCGCCGCCGCGGGCGCGTCCGCCCCTGCGGCTGCCGCCGTGCCGGCCGGCACGGGTGCGGCCACTTCCGCGAGCCTGGCGGCGGGAGCAGGCGTGGTGACCACCACCGGCACGCCCGTCGGCGGCGTGCGCGCCAGCAGGTGGTCGAACAGCTCGGCCAGCTCGTCCGCCGACTGCGGGCGGTGGGCCGGGTCCTTGTCGAGCAGCCGCATGACGAGCGCGCCGAGCGGCCCGTCCACGGAGGCGGGCAGCGGCGGCACCGGGTCGTTGACGTGGGCGACCGCGATGTCCACCGCGGTCGGCCCGGTGAAGGGACGGTGCCCCACGAGCGCCTCGTACGCGACGATGCCGACGGAGTACAGGTCGGACAGCGGGGTCGCAGGCTTGCCGACCGCCTGCTCCGGCGACAGGTACTGGGCGGTGCCCATCACCATGCCGCTGGCGGTCATCGTCGGCTGGCCGGAGGCGCGGGACACCCCGAAGTCGGTGATCTTCACGCGCCCGCCGCGGGCGATGAGGATGTTGCCCGGCTTGATGTCCCGGTGCACCACTCCCGCCTCGTGCGCGGCCGCCAGGCCACGGGCGGTCTGGGCGAGGACCGGGATGAGGTGGGACGCGGTGAGCACGGGGGTGCGTTCGAGCACGTCGGACAGGGGCTCGCCGACGACGAGCTCCATCACCAGGTACGCCGAGCCGCCCTGCTCGCCGTAGTCCAGCAGGGTGGCGATGTTCGGGTGGGACAGCGCCGCGGAGTTGCGGGCCTCGGTGCGGAACCGGGCGAGGAACCCGGAGTCGCCGGCGTACTCGTCGCGCAGCACCTTGACGGCGACGGGCCGCGTCAGGGACTCGTCGTACGCCTGCCACACCTCGCCCATGCCGCCGACGGCGATGCGCCGCTCCAGCCGGTAGCGGTTGCCCAGGGCCACACCCGGTGCCGTGATCACTGGTTGAGCACCGCCTCGATGACGGCCTTGGCGATCGGCGCGGCCACCGCGCCGCCGGTGGCGTCGTTGCCCAGCGAACCGCCGTGCTCGACGAGCACCGCGACCGCCACCTGAGGTGCCTGAGCCGGTGCGAACGCGGCGAACCAGGCGTGCGGCGCGGCACCCTCCGTGGTCTGCGCGGTGCCGGTCTTGCCCGCCACGGTGACCCCGGGGATGCGCGCCGCGGTGCCGGTGCCGTGCTCCACGACGTTCACCATCATGTCCCGCAGCGCCGCGGCGTTCGCCGTGGTCATCGCCGTCGAGTAGGTCTGCGGCTTCGCCTCGGACACGACGCTCAGGTCTGCCGCTCGCACGGTCTGCACCAGGTACGGCCGCATGACCACCCCGCCGTTGGCGATCCCGGCGGCCACCATCGCCATCTGCAGCGGCGTGGCCTGGACGTCGCGCTGGCCGATCGCCGACTGCGCCGTCATGGGCGCGTCCAGCCCGGTGGGGAACACGGACGGCACCACGGACATCGGGATGCTCAGCGAGTCGTCACCGAAACCGAAGGCCTTGGCCTGCGCGGCGATCGCGGCGTCGCCGAGGAACATGCCGATCTGCGCGAACGCCGTGTTGCAGGAGACCTGCAGCGCCACCGTGAGCGTGACGGTGTCCCCGCCGCAGCTCTCGCCGCCGAAGTTCTGGATGGTGGCGGTGGTGTTCGGCAGGGCGAGCTCGCGGGGCGAGGGAACCTGGGTGTCCGGCGTGTACTGGCCGCTGGCCAGGGCCGCGGCTGCCGTGACCAGCTTGAACGTGGACCCGGGGGCGTAGCGCTCCTGGGTGGCGTTGGACCGCAGCGGGTTGCCGTCGGCCTTGGCGAGCGTCGAGTAGGCGGCGCCCGCGGTGGCGGTGTCGTGGACGGCCAGCGCGTTGGGGTCGAAGCCGGGCGTCGAGACGAGCGCCAGGATCTTGCCCGTCGACGGCTCGATCGCCACCACGGCGCCCTGCTGGTTGCCCAGCGCCTTGAAGGCGGCGTCCTGCGCCGCCGGCAGGATGGTGGTCTCCACCGCGGCGCCCTCCGGCGAGCGGCCGGTCAGCAGGTCGCGCACCCGGCTGAAGAACAGCTGGTCGCTGCGGCCGGTCAGCGTGTCGTTCTCCGCCGCCTCGAGCTGGCTGCGGCCGTTGACCACCGAGTAGAAGCCGGTCACCGCCGAGTACTCGGGGCCGTTCAGATAGGTGCGCTGGTAGCGGAAGGGGTCGTCGACCGGCACGCTCGAGGCGATCGCGGTACCGCCGGCCACAATGGGCCCGCGCGCCGAGCCGAACTCGCGGTACAGGGTGCGCGCGTTGCGCGGGTCGTTGTTGAGGCGCTGGGCCTGGAACACCTGCACCCAGGTCACCCCGCCCGTCAGGACCAGGAACATCACCAGCACCATCGTCGCCAGCCGGCGCAGCGGAGTGTTCACGGCCGCCCCCCCGCGATGCGCTCGGTCGGCTGCTCGTCGCCCGCCGGCGGCGCCGGGACCACCGGGGTGGGCCCGGTGATGGGGGCCCTCACCGCGGGAGCGGGCCTGCGGGCGTCGTCGGACACGCGCAGCAGCAGTGCGGCGATGACCCAGTTGGCCAGCAGCGACGAGCCGCCGTAGGCGAGGAACGGCGTGGTCAGCCCGGTGAGCGGGATCAGCCGCGTCACCCCGCCGACGACGACGAACACCTGGAACGCCATGACGAACGCCAGGCCCCCGGTGAGCAGCTTGCCGAACCCGTCCCGCACGCCGATCGCGGTGCGCAGGCCGCGCTCGGTGAGAACGGCGTACAGCAGCAGGATGGCGACGAGGCCGGTCAGGCCCAGCTCCTCGCCGAGCGACGTCACGATGAAGTCGGACTGGGCGAAGGTCACGATGTCCGGCCGGCCCTGGCCCCAGCCGGTGCCGAACAACCCGCCGTTCGCCAGGCCGAACAGCCCCTGCACCAGCTGCCACGAGCCGCCGGGGGACTTGTCGTACTGCGCGGGGTCCAGCGCGTGCAGCCACACGTCGAACCGGGCGCCGACGTGCGGGAACGCGACGGCCGCCGCCCACGCGCCGAAGACGAACAGCACCAGCCCGATGAGCACCCACGAGACCCGCTCGGTGGCCAGGTACAGCATCGCGACGAACAGGCCGAACAGCAGGAGCGAGGTGCCGAGGTCGCGCTGCAGCACCAGCACCGCCAGGCTGGTCCCCCACACCACGACGATGGGCCCCAGATCGCGTAGCCGCGGCAGCTGCACCCCCAGCACCCTCGGCCCCGCGAGGGTGAGGGTGTCGCGGTTGGTGACCAGGTACCCGGCGAAGAACACCGCCAGCGCAATCTTGGCCAGCTCCGCCGGCTGCAGGCCGACGCCGGCCACACGCACCCAGATCTGGGCGCCGTTGACGTCACGTCCCAGTCCCGGCACCAGCGGGGACACCAGCAGCACCAGCCCCACCACCATCGCGGTGTACGTGTAGCGGCGCAGCGTGCGGTGGTCGCGGAGCGCCACCAGCACGGCGGCGGCCAGCACCATGGACAGCGCCGTCCACACCAGCTGCTTGCGCGCGTAGTCGGTGTGCTCGGCGACGTCGATCCGGTAGATCATCGCCAGCCCGATGCCGTTGAGCGCCACCACCACGGGCAGGATCACCGGGTCCGCGAACGGCGCTCTCCAGCGCAGCACGCCGTGCATGCCCAGCGCCATCGCCGCCATGCCGACGCCGTACCACACGGCGTCGGCCGGCACACGGTCTGCGGTGCCCAGCCCGACGAGCGCGTACGCAGCCCAGCCCACCGCCAGGGCAAGCAGCAGCAGGCCGAGCTCGACGCCGCGGCCCGCCCTCACCCGCACGGGCTGGACGGTCGCCATCAGCCGCCGCTCCCCGGCGGCGGAGTCACGGGCACGCTCGCCGAGAGGGTCGGGACCGGGCCGAGCGTGAACGTCGGCACGGGCGTCGGGGAGAACGCCGGAATCGGCGAGGGCACGGTGACCGTCTGGCCCGCGAGCCGTTGGACCTGGTCACGCGCCTCGTCGAGGGAGTCGGCGTGGATCGCTGCGGTGACGCGCTCCCGCAGGTAGTCCGGCAGGTCGTCGACCACGACGTCGCTGGTCTCCACCACGCGGGACAGCGCGAGCGGTCCGATGCCCGTCGGCAGGCCGCGGAACACCGCGACCTTCCCGTCGGAGACACCGACGAAGTACTGGCTCTGCGTCCATGCGTAGCCGCCGGCCAGCACCAGCACCACGACGGCGAGGGCGGTGCCCCACACGGCGAGCAGGGTGCGTGCGCGCGGACCGGCGACCGCCTCCGGCTCGTCGGGCAACTGCTCGTCGGACGCGGCGTTCTTGGTGAGGTTCGCCGCCCGGGCCGCCGGGCCGTCCTCGGCCGAGGACCGCCGGTGCCGGGAGATGGCCGCGGCGCCCACGACGGTGACGGCGTTGACGGGGGCGGTGCCGTCCGGCAGGTCGTCGAGGTCGACGACGTCCGCGACGATCACCGTGACGTTGTCACCGCCGCCGGCCCGCAGCGCCAGCTGGACCAGCCGGTCGGCGCAGGCGTCGACGTCGGTGACGTCACGTAGCGTCTCGGCGATCGTGTCGCGCGACACGAACCCCGACAGGCCGTCGGAGCACAGCAGCCAACGGTCTCCCGGCCGGGCCTCGCGCACGGACAGGTCTGGTGTCACGTCGACGTCGAAGTCGCCGAGCACGCGCATGACGACCGACCGCTGCGGGTGGTGCTCCGCCTCTTCCGGCTTGATCCGGCCGGTGTCCACCAGGTGCTGGACGAACGTGTGGTCCACGGTGACCTGAGTGAGCTCGCCGTCGCGCAGCAGGTAGCCGCGGGAGTCGCCGAGGTGCGCCATCGCCAGCTTGTTGCCGGCACGCAGGATCGCGGTGACCGTGGTGCCCATGCCCGCGAGGTCAGGCTCGGCCTCGCTGCGGGCGACGATCTCGTCGCGCGCCGCCTCGGTGGCCCGCTCCAGCTCCGCGAGCGCGTCGTCGGGCCCGTGCGCCTCGTCGTCCAGCGGCGCGAAGGACGCGATCGCCAGGGAGGAGGCGACATCCCCGCCC
>DASWOL010000114.1:0-4138 GCA_036398695.1 Cellulomonas sp.
GGTGGCCGCGCCCCCGACGGGCGCCGTGCCCGTGGTCGTGCCGGCCGGGCCCGTGACCGGAGCCGCGGCGTGGCCCTCGACCGGAGCCCCACAGATGCCCGCGACCGGAGCCCTGGCGTCGGCCCCGACGGGTGCCGCAGAGGTGCCCGCGACCGGAGCCGCTGCGTCGGCCCCGACGGGCGCCGCACAGGTGCCCGCTGCCGGAGCCGTGGTGTCGGCCCCGACGGGCGCTGCACAGGCGCCCGCGACCGAAGCCTTGGCGTCGGCCTCGACCGGTGGCTCGCCGGCGGGGCCTACCACGGCCGCACAGGGGCTCACCGAGACCGGCGCGGGCGAGGTGCCGATGACGGGCGCGCTCGAGGAGGTCGAGTTCGAGGTCGAGACCACTAGGCCTGGCGGCATCCGCTCCGGTGTCGGGGGTGCGGACGGTACCTCCGACGCCTCCAACTCCTCCGACGCCCCCGGTGGTCCCACGCCGTCCGGTGCGTCCATCCGGCCCGGTGCTTCCACCCCGCCCGGTGCTTCCACCCCGCCCGGTGTTTCCACGCCGCCCGGCGTCCTCGACTCTGGCGTCCTGGACTCCGGCATCCTCGACATCTCGTCGATCGTGCCGGACGGCGACCTGCTGCTGCCGCGTCAGCAGGACGGTGGCGTGGGAGGCGAGCGGGCGCCGATGAGTGTCCCGGTGCGTGTGACGACGGGCGTGATCCGCAAGGCGCCGAAGCCGAGGACGGGCGAGGTCCAGCTGTCCCTGGCCGTCCCCTCGCGCCCGCGCCCCGACATCCGCAGGGGCCTGCCGATCGGCGCCTACAGCGACGACCAGCTCGACGAGATGGCGGCGTGGCTCATGTCCGACGGCCAGCAGCGCTCGCGCGACGAGCTCGCCGATGCGCTGCGTGCCGAGCTCGGCCTGACCCGTCGCACGCACCGCGTCGACACGGCGATCCGCGCAGCCGTCACCCGGGCGATGGCGTAGTCCTCACCGGGCGGATGGCGTCAGGCGGATCGCGGAGTCTCGCACGGCTTCCGCGCGGGCCTCTGTGGGCCGCACCGGCGGTGCACATGCCGGCGTCGGGTGCACCCGTCTGCGTCGGGTGCACATGCCTGCGTTCGGTGAACATGCGCGCGTTGGTTACGCATGCCCGCGTCGGGTGCGCATGCCGTGAGGCGGCGGGCGACCGGGTGCACCGCGTGGTCGTCACCATGCCGGTGCGATGATCGGTCGGTGACCGAACAGCCGCGCCCGCGTCGACGGCGCGCCGTGCGGCCGGCGGGTACGGTCGGCGGCGACGAGGCGAACCTGCGGTCGTCGTTCCCCGCCCCGCATGGTCAGGGGGAGCCGCCCGCCGGTTCGGGTAGGTCGGCGGGCACGTTGCCGGCCCCGGCCCGGCCAGCCGCCGCCCGTCGGGCGCCTGACGACGAGGATGTCGGTTGGGGTCCGCCGGCCGCCGACTCGAACGACGACAGGCTGGTGCGCGACCGCCCACCGCACTGGTGACGTCACCGGACCACCGCCGCACGAGTGAGCGGTGCCGGATCACCGCCGCGCCGGCAGAACTGCCGGGCGGGACCGAACCACCGCGCGCCAGCGGAAGTGCCGGGCGAGACCGAACCACCGCGCACCGGCGGGAGTGCCGGGCGGGACCGAACCACCGCGCGCCAGCGGAAGTGCCGGGCGAGACCGGACCACCGCCGCGCCGGCGGGAGTGCTGGGCGGGACCGAACCACCGCGCGCCGGCGGAACTGCTGGGCGGGACCGAACCACCGCCGCGCCGGCGGGAGTGCGGCAGGAGAGAGGGGCGCCCGCCGGAGGGCGGGCGCGGATGGGTCAGCTCTCCGGCGGGGTGGCCGGCGGGGCCGCGCCGGGCGTGCGGGCGGCCAGCAGGTCGCGGATCTCGCGGAGCAGCTCGACGTCCTCGGCCGGCGCCTCCTGAACGGGCTCCTCGCCCTTGGCGCGGCGCTTCGCGAGCGCGTTGAGCGGCAGCACGATGAGGAAGTAGATCGCCGCGGCCGTGATGAGGAACTGGATGAGGGCGTTGAGGATCGCCCCGACCTTGATCGGGGAGATGGGGTGCTCGGCGGTGCTGCGCTGCCAGCTGTAGGGACCGATGTTCCAGAGGTCCGTCAGGTTGGGCTGGCCGAAGATCCACCCGACGAGCGGACTGATCAGGTCGTTCTGCAGTGACGTGATCACGGCCCCGAACGCCGCGCCGACGACGACGCCGACCGCCAGCTCGACGGCATTGCCGCGCGAGATGAACTCCCTGAACCCGGCGAAGACCTTGCCCATCCCCGACAGCCCCACTCTGGCCTGGCCGGCGAACCGTTCGGACGGACGGGGTTCGGGAGTGCTGGCGGCCATCGGCGGGTCCTCTCGAGCGGCGGTTGGGGGGTGCCGCCGATCATGACACGACGACCGCGAACAGGGCATGTGACAGGCCTGCGCCCGCCAGCGCCGCCGCCTCGTCGGCCGCGACGGCGACGAGCAGCGGTGGCGAGGCCGCGTCGTCGGTGCCCAGCAGGCGTGACCCGCCACTCTGCCGCGCCGAGGGCAGCACGAGTGCGGCGCGGGCGAGCGTGACACCCGGTCCACCCTCCACGGGTGCGGCGAGCAGATCCACCCGGTCGCCTGGGGCGAGCAGGGCGGCCATCGCGCCGTCGGCCAGCCGCACCGCCGCGACCACGGTGCCCGCGGGCCCTGTGAGCTCCACGCCGGCGAGCACCTGCGGCACCAGGGGCAGCCCCGCCGGGACGGGCACGGCGGTGGTGCGGCCGACGAGGGCGGCACGTGACGCCTCGGACGCGATCGCCTCGGGGACGGCGGCCCGCTCCGGGAGGGTGACCACCCGGAGGTCGGCCGCCGTGAGTGCCGCACCCGCAGGCAGGTGGTGTGCGGCGACCAGCACGTCGACGCCGGCCGGGGGCGCCGGGCGCAACGCCCCGACGGTCATGTTGACGGCGATTCCCAGGCATGCCGCCGCGGCCACGAACCGTACTCGCCAGACCAGCACGCGCAGCCGTCGGCGCAGGGGAGGCGTGGCGCGCGGCAGCGGCGGGTGGGAGGCGGGTTGGTCGCGGCGAGGCACCACGGCACGCTAGGGCCGCCGACGGTCGCGTCCGGCGCGACGACACGTGGGGCGTGTCCTCGTCGCGCACACCCTGGGCTGTGGACGGCTCGCCGCACGACAGCTCTCGGCATCGGAGCACGGTCTTCGGTTCGCGCGTACGCACCACGGGCGCCCCACAGGCACACATCCGAAAGACGCACCGCTTGGAAGACCAACCGTGTGGTCGCGCAGGCCGATGCGGTCAGCGCACCCGAGGCACCCGATGCACCCGACGCGCCCGATGCAGCAGATGCGGCACGGTGTGACGCGGTGTGACGCGGTGGTGGTCGCACGCGCCGGTCAGCTCAGGAGTTGGCGGCCTTGGCGGGGGCGGCGGTGGCGGGCGCCGCGGGGGTGCTGGTGCTCGTGGTTCCCGAGGACGATGACGACGACGAGGTGGACGTGGACGGTGCGCTGGTGGTGCTCGCCGCCCCCGCCTTGCTCGACGAGCGTGCGTCGGTGCGGTAGAAGCCGGATCCCTTGAACACCACGCCGACCGGCGAGAACACCTTGCGGAGCCTGCCGGAGCACTCGGGGCACACGGTCAGCGCTGCGTCGTCGAACGACTGGTGCACGTCGAACGAGTGCCCGCAGACGGTGCACGTGTAGGCGTAGGTGGGCACTGAGGTGGCCTCCCGGGTCGCATGGGAACTACGCCGTACAGCGCCGCGCTGGCACTCGGCATTCCCGAGTGCCAGATGTTACCCCGGTCTCGGGACGGGCCTCCGGTTAGCCTCGTCTCGTGGCCCGTCGGCGAGGACTCCGCATCACCGCGCTCGTCGTCGCCGTGCTCGTCGTGCTGGCCCTGGTCGCCGTCGGCTCCGGTGTGACGTGGGTGCTGCGCCGCCCGCTGCCGCTCACCTCGGGCACGCTGACGCTGCCGGGCCTGGCCGGCGACGTCACCGTCACCCGGGACAGGCGCGGCGTGCCGACCATCGAGGCGTCGAGCTCGGCCGACCTGTTCCGCGCTCAGGGCTACGTGGACGCCCAGGACCGGTTCTTCCTCATGGACTACCGCAGGCACGTGACTG
>DASWOL010000115.1:0-7424 GCA_036398695.1 Cellulomonas sp.
CGACGACGAGGCCGCCCTTCATGTCGTAGACGCCGGGGCCGGCGAGGAGGTCGCCGTCCCGCAGCAGCGGCACCGCGCCGGCGAGCGAGCCGACGGGGTGCACGGTGTCGTGGTGGGCGAGCAGCAGCGCCGGCGGCATCCCGGCACGCTCCCCCGCTCCGGGGTGCTCGACGAGCAGCGCGTCACCGTGCGGCAGCGGCAGGCGCCGCGCCGTGGCCCCGAGGAGCGTCGCGTCGGTCGCCAGCACGTCGGCGAAGGCGTCGAGGGCGTCGGCGTCGCCGGTGGGCGTCTCGTGGCGCGCGTAGGCGAGCAGGCGTTCGACGTCGTCGTCGGCGCGCAGGGCCGCTGCCGTGACCAAAGCGGCTCCGAGCTCGGCGTCCTTCATGAATACGGAACGTATCTTGCGCCCGACCGCTGGGCAACACACGGAAGCATGCTGAGGGAACGCAACGTATAGTCGCGAACGGAGGCTGCGCGGCGGCCGGACGACTGACATCGGGCCGCGCACCCGGAGCATCTGACGACACATCGAAAGGTTGGGGGCTCACGACCCCCGGGGAGACGCGATGACCCTCGAGCTGCCGGAGCCCGGCACCCCGTTGACGCCTGCGACGCGCGACGAGGACGGGCTGCTGGTGACGGGCATGCACGATCCGCGGCTGCTCCAGGAGGCGGCCCAGCTGTACCGCGAGGTGTTCGGCTACACCGACCCCGCGCACGGCGTGAACCCGCGGCTGCTGTCGGCGCTCGCCGTCAACGGCGGCTCGGTGGTCGGGGTGCTGACACCGGAGGGCCACGTGGTCGCCTTCGCGTACGGCTTCCCCGGTGTGGACGACGAGGGGCGCTGGTACCACTACTCCCAGGCCGCGGTGGTGGCGCCGCACGCCCAGGGCCACGGGCTGGGTCGCCGGCTCAAGCGCGAGCAGGCGCGGATCGCCCTCGCCCACGGCGCTCGGCACATGCGCTGGGCCTACGACCCCGTGATCGCCCGCAACGCCCACTTCAACCTCGACGTGCTGGGCGCGCAGGCGCGCTGGTTCCACCCGGACTTCTACGGGCCGGAGACCGACCGGCTGGTCGTCGAATGGGATCTCACCGATGCGACGCCGACCACCGCGGGCGTCGGCCACGTCGACCCGCCGGCCCCCGTGGTCGACCCCGACGGCCGGCACTGGGGCCTGCCCGCGCCCGGCCCGACCGGCAGCACGTACCTGCCGGTGCCGGCGTCGTTCTCGCAGGTGGCGCGCGAGCACCCGACCACCGCGGCCACCGTGCGCGCCCGGCTGCACCAGGTGCTGCCGGATCTGGTCGGCTCGGGTCTGGTGGCGACCTCGTGCCGGAGGCTCGACGAGCAGACGAGCGTCTATCGCTTCGAGGCGGAGGCGGCACGCCCATGACGACGCCTCCCGGCCACCCCCTCGCGCCTGCGGCCCTCCGTCTCGCGCGTCCCGCCACGCCTCTCGTCCCCTCGGACGTGGCGAGGTCGGCAGGTGCTGCCGTTGCCGGGAGCACGAGGTCCGAGGAGCCGAGGGTGCTCGAGCCCGGGGCCCCGGAGGTGGGGCATCCGCACGGGGCCGCGAGCCCCGGGGAGAGGTTCGCGGAGCGGCTGGCGGGATCGGGGCGGGCGTCCGCCGAGGTGCTGACCCGGCGGCTCGTCGGGCAGCAGGAGGCCCACCTGACCACCGCGCTCGAGGCCGTGGTCGCCGCCGGCGTGCTGCCCCGTGCGGCGGCGCTCGTCGTCGCCGCCCGCCGCCGCTACGTCACCGGCACCGCGAAGTCCCTCGCCTACGCGACGCTGCTGGCGGCCGACCTCTCCGTGGGCCTGTCCCACGTGACGCTCGTCGACGAGGCGACGGTGCGCGGGCTCGACGTGCTGCCGGAGGTGAGCTCCGCCGACGTGCTCGTCGCGTTCTCGTTCCGGCGGTACCGCCGGGAGACCGTCGCGTTCGCGGGGGCCTTCGTCGCGGCCGGCGGGACGCTCGTCGCGATCACGGACGACGAGGGCGCCCCCCTGGCAGCCATGGCCACCGAGACCGTGGTCGTCGACACCGACTCGGCCTCGTTCGCCGACTCGCCGACGGCCGTCGTGGCGGTCGCCCACGTGCTGGCCACGCTCGCGGCCGCGTCCGCCAAGGGCGCCCGGCGCCGGATCGCCGCCCGGGACCGGCTCGCCGGCGACCTGGGCCTGTACCTGGAATAGGAGGCGCCGTGCGCGTCGTCGAAGCGTCGCTGCACCTGGTGCGGCTCGAGCTGGTGCACGAGTTCCAGACGAGCTCTCACCGCAAGGGATACCTGGACCACATCCTCGTCAGGCTCGTGGACCAGGACGGTGCTGTCGGCTGGGGCGAGATCGCCTCCGCGGCCGCGCCCTTCTACAACGCCGAGAACGTCGACACCTGCTGGCTGGTGGCGCGCGACTTCCTGCTGCCGGCCGTGCTCGGCGCCACGTGGGAGCACCCGCGTGACGTCGCACCCCTGTGGCGCAAGGTGCGCGGCAACGAGTTCGCGAAGGCGGGGGTCGACGTCGCGGCCTGGACCCTGTGGTCCTCGGTGGCCGGGGTGCCGCTGGCCGCCGCACTGGGTGGCACGCGCGCGGAGGTGGTCGCGGGAGTGTCGCTGGGAATCGAGCGGACGGTCGACGACCTCATGACCCAGGTCGCGTTCCACGTGGAACACGGCTACCCGCGGGTCAAACTGAAGATCCAGCCGGGCTGGGACGTCGACCCGGTGCGCGCGGTGCGCTCGGCGTGGCCGGACCTCGACGTCCACGTCGACGCCAATGGCGTGTACACCTCGTCCGACGAGCACCTGGCCGCGCTGCGGGCGCTCGACGAGTACGGGTTGACGATGATCGAGCAGCCGTTCGCACCGCGCGACCTGCTGGCCCACGCCCGCTTCGCGGCAACGATCGGCACCCCCGTGTGCCTCGACGAGTCGGTCGAGACCATCGCGGACCTCGAGCTGGCGCTGCACCTGCGAGCCGGGTCGGTGCTGAACATCAAGGTGTCGCGGATGGGCGGGCTCACTGCGGCCGTCGCCGCGCACGACCTGGCGTCGGGCGCCGGGTGGCCGGTGTGGTGCGGCGGCATGCACGAGTTCGGCGTCGGCCGCTATGCCAACGTCGCGCTGTCCTCGCTGCCCGGGTTCACCCTGCCGTCCGACGTCTCGGGCTCGGACAAGTACTACGCGCGTGACATCGTCGTGCCGCCCGTGGTGGCGCGTGCGGGTCGGGTGACCGTCCCGACGACGCCGGGGCTGGGCGCCGAGGTCGACGAGGAGTACCTCGCCGGCGTCACCTTCCGCACCGAGCGCCTGACGGCCTGAGTGGCGTCGGCGCATCGGCCGACCCCCGGGCCCGGACCTTCGTCGCGCGTCGTCGCGCCCGTCCCGCGGCGCTCGCGGGTTCGGCGTCGTCGCGCGCGGTTCGCGGGCTGCCGGCGCGCGAGAAGGCGCCCATGCGAGGTGGCCGACGCGTGAGGCGCGCCGACGCGCTGCGCTGCGCCGTCGACTGGTCCGTGGCCGCAGCCGAGGCCACGACGCGTGCCGAGGGCTGCCCGTAGGGTGGCCGCATGGAGCTGACCGTGCCGCTCGACGAGGCCGTGGCCGTGCTGCGCGCCACCGGTGGGCTTCCGGCGGCAGTGACCGGCGTCACCGGCCGGGGCTCGTCGGTCCTGGCCTCCGTCAACGTCCACGAGCTGCCTGGTGTCGCAGGCGGGATCAAGACGGCCGCCCGGTTCGCCGGCCCGTTCGAGGCACAGCTCGACGACCGTGGCGTCGCCGGCCGCACTTGGACCCTGGAGCTGCGTGTGGCGCACCCGGTGCTGCGGTTCGACCTGTCGTCGTTCGTGACCAGCGCCGTCCAGGACCAGCTGGCCAAGGCGCCCACGGGAGTCGCGACGGCGCGAACCGAGAACGGCGCCACGGTGGTCGACGTCGACCTCGACCGGGCCACCGACGTGCTGCCCTCCCTGCTGCCAGCGGTGCGCGGTCTGCACGCCCGCGTCGAGACCGTCTCCCTCGGCGCGCAGGTCCATCTCGCGATCAGCCTCGCCGCCCGTTGAGGTCGCGCCTGGGTGGCTGCCGCACGGGCCGGCCTACCGTAGGCGCATGACGATCCCGGACACGCCCTTGGGTGCGCGGGTGCGCACCCGGCTCCGCGACGAGCAGCTGGTCTGGCTGACCACCGTGGCCGAGGACGGCACCCCGCAGCCCAACCCGGTCTGGTTCCTGTGGGACGGCGCCGACTCCGTGATCGTCTACAACGACAACCGCGCCCGCCGGCTCGGCCGTCTCACGGCTGGCGGCCGGGTGTCACTCAACTTCCAGGCGGGAGCCGGCGGCGGGGACGTCGTGGTCCTCACCGGCACGGCGGCCCATGCGCCCGACGTGCCCGCGCCCGCGGACAACGCCGACTACCTCGCCAAGTACGCCGACGGCATCGCGGCGCTGGGCGGCCCGGCGATCTTCGCCGGACGGTACGACGTGCCGGTGCGGATCCGGATCGAGCACGTCCGCGGGTTCTAGGCCGTGGCGGGCTCCAGGCACGGGATGTAGAAGTCGAGGACGACCTCGCCGTCGGGGCCGGGCTCGGTGAAGCGCCCGGCGTTGTACAGCTCGAGGGCCCACCCGGCGGAGTCGTCGGCCGCGACACCGGCCTGGGCCATCGCCTCCTCCGTCAGCTCCTGCGCCAGCGGGACCAGCTCGTCGGGCTCGCCCTGCACCCAGCCCACCGCCGCGCTCGTCGGGCCGATCGCCCGCGCGTCGTACCCGTCGGGCACGGGGGCGTCCGAGGGCAGCAGCACGCCGCACAGGTAGACGAAGCTGCTGGTCTTGGCGTCGAAGTCGCCCATCCAGCCCACCGGGGACGGGTCGAACGTGTCGAGCGCCTCGAGCTCGTCGAGCGTGCCGTCGCCGTGGCACCGGGCCCACAGCTCGGGTACCGGGTCGTCCATCTCGTCGGCCATCCGGACACGGACGGCGCGGCCGACGACCTTGAGCGCCGGCAGCGGCAGCACGTCGAACTTCACCAGGCTGGTCATGTCTGTCCTCTCAGGCCGCGAGCGCCGCGTCGACCTCGCGGGCCCAGCGCTGGATGTGCTCGGGGTCGCGCCAGTCGCCCGCGTGGGTCTTGGCCATCGAGCTGGCCGGGAAGCCCTTGGCGTCGGCCGCCAGGTAGCCGCCGAAGGCCTGCGTGCCGCGCGCGTCGATCCGCGTGGCCAGCTCGAGCACCGAAGAGCCCAGCTGGAAGGTGCCCTTGTCCGCCGTGTCGTCGAGCGGGCCGGAGCCGACGAGCCACACGGGCAGAGCCTTCAGCGCGGTCGCGTGATGCTTGACGAACCAGCGTGCGTCACCGTGCCACCGCCCGGCGTAGATGCCGCCCGTGACGATGACGGCCCCCACCTCCGGCAGCGTGCTCACGGCGCGAGCGGGCTCCACCGTCACCTCGTGACCGAGGCCGGTCAGTGCCGAACCGATCATGTCGGCGAGGCCGGCGGTGCCGCCTCGCTTGGAACCGTGGACCACCAGGATCCGCATTGCGACCTCCCTGAGCCGTGCGCTGTCTCCACCGAAGCAAACCCGCTGGTGGAGCGTTGTTCAACGGACGGAAGTCCGGGCTTTGGCCCACCACGCGGCGTGGCGACATTCCACCCGCGAAGTAATGAGTGTCGTGGGACTACGGTCCTTGCATCCGCGTGGTGTCAGGCGTCATCATTGGTTTTGCCGGTGACCCCGGCCGCCCTACCCAGCACCTCCCACAAGGATGGCGAACGACGATGACCGCACTCCCTGTCCCGACCATGCGCCGTGTCGGCGACCGTATCCGCAGCGCCGCGGAGACCGTCTACTCCGCCCCGGCCCCCGCCTCGGGCCCCGGCTTCGCCGCGAAGGCCCGTCACACCGGCTACGTGATCGGCAGCGCCCTCGCCTGGGCCCTGGCCACGTTCGTCGTCATCGGCGTGCTCGCCTCGATCTTCCGCTGATCCACCGCTGAGCTCGCGGCCCTTGCGGCCGCGCACCCGACGCTCGCGCCCGGACCGTCAGCCGAGCGCGAGCGTCGTGCTGTCCGGCGGCTGTTGCTGAGACTCAGTACAGCGTGCCCCGGGTGGGCGGCCGGACGATCCGGCACCTCGACGAATCCTGCGAGATGCGCGGCGGGAGGCACCTGCCGATGATGGCGGGATCATCCCCTGTCGAGGAGATCACCATGCCGCAGGCCCGCACCTTCGACGTCGTCGTACTGGGAGCCGGAGCGATCGGCGAGAACGTCGCCGACCGCGCCTCACGGACGGGACTGAGCATCGCCGTCGTGGAGCGCGAGCGCGCCGGCGGTGAGTGCTCCTACTGGGCGTGCATGCCGTCCAAGGCGCTGCTGCGTCCCGGTGCCGCGCTGGCCGCGGCGCGCGCGGTTCCGGGGGTGGCGATCAGCGGAGGCCTCGACGTCGGCGCGGTGCTCGCCCGGCGCGACGAGATCGTCCACGACTGGGACGACTCCTCGCAGGTCGAGTGGCTGGAGGGCGCCGGCCTGACGCTGGTGCGCGGCGACGGCAGGATCACCGGACCGCGTACGGTCGCGGTGGACGACGGCGCGGACGGGGTGATCCTCACCGCCCGGCACGCCGTGGTCCTGGCCACCGGCAGCGAACCGGTGCCGCTCGACCTGCCCGGCATCGACACCGTGACGCCCTGGACCAGTCGCGAGGTCACGTCGATGCACGAGGTTCCCGGCTCCGCGGTGGTGGTCGGGGGCGGCGTGGTGGCCTGCGAGATGGCGACGGCGCTGGCCGACCTCGGCTCGACGGTGACGATGCTGATCCGAGGTGACCGGCTGCTGGCTGGGACGGAGCCGTTCGCCGGTGAAGCCGTGGCCCGGTCGCTCACCGCGATGGGAGTCGACATCCGGTGGCGGACGAGCGCCACGGCGGTCGCCCCGGACGGGCAGGAGGGCGGTGTGCGGCTCACGTGCGACGACGGCCGGGAGGTGTCTGCCGACACGCTGCTCGTCGCCACCGGGCGCCGTCCTCGGACCACCGGCCTCGGGATCGAGACCGTGGGCCTGACGGCCGGTGCCGCGGTGCCGGTCGACGAGACGGGGCTGGTGGCCGGTGTGACCGGCGAGTGGCTGTACGCGGCGGGCGATGTCACGGGCCGCACGAACACCACCCACCAGGGCAAGTACGACGCGCGTGTCACGGGGGACGCGATCGCCCACCGCTTCGGGGCGAGCGCCGACGCGCCCGGCCCGGAGGCCGTCGACGCGGCGCCCGACTGGTCGGCGTTCCGGGCGACCGCCGACCGCGCGGCCGTCCCGCAGGTGGTGTTCACCCGGCCTGAGGTCGCCACCGTCGGGCTGACCGAGGCGAGGGCCCGGGCGGCCGGCCTCGCAGTCCGTGCGGTCACGGTCTCCTTCGACACCACGGCCGGGG
>DASWOL010000116.1:0-13623 GCA_036398695.1 Cellulomonas sp.
TGCCAGCCCGGAGCTGTTCTTCGAGCGCCGCGGCAGCCTGCTGACCATGCGCCCGATGAAGGGCACGGCGCGCCGGGGCGACTCACCGGCGCAGGATCGTCGGCTGGCCGAGCAGCTGCGCACCTCGCCGAAGGAGCGCGCGGAGAACGTGATGATCGTCGACCTGGTGCGCAACGACCTGGCGCGGGTCGCCGTGGTGGGCAGCGTCCGCGTGACCCGGCTGTGCACGGTGGAGACGTATCCGACGGTGCACCAGCTGACCTCGGAGGTCGTCGCCCGGGCTCGTGACGGGGCCGGCCTGGTCGACGTGTTCCGGGCCCTGTTCCCCAGCGGCTCGGTGACCGGGGCGCCCAAGCGACGCACCATGCAGATCATCCGGGACGTCGAAGCCGGTCCCCGCGGGGTGTACTGCGGCGCCGTCGGGGTGGTGACGCCTCCCGGCGCGGCGATGGCCACCCGGTTCAACGTGCCCATCCGCACGCTGCTGGTGGACCGGGAGTCCGGCACCGGCAGCTACGGAGCCGGCGGAGGGATCACCTGGGACTCGGATGCGGACGCCGAGTACGACGAGCTCCTCGCCAAGGCGCGCATCCTCCTGTCCCTGCCCCCGCACGAACGCCTGTTGCCATAGCTGCACGTCGACGGAAGGGGGCGCCTCAGCCGCGGATCGCCCGCGACGGCCACCACATCGCCGCGCCCAGCCCGTAGCCCACCGCCGGGACCAGCAGCGAGCGCACGACGATCGTGTCGAGCAGCACGCCGAACGCGACGATGAACGCGAGCTGGAGCAGGAACAGGATCGGGATGACGGCGAGCGCCGCGAACGTCGCGGCCAGCACCAGGCCCGCCGAGGTGATGATGCCGCCGGTGATGGCCAGCCCGCGCACCATCCCCTCGCGCGCGCCGTGCCGCAGCGCCTCCTCGCGCACCCGCGTCATCAGGAAGATGTTGTAGTCGATGCCGAGGGCGACCAGGAACACGAACCCGAACAGCGGCACCGCAGGGTCCGCGCCCGGCAGGTGCAGCACGTGGTTGAAGACGAGCGCGGAGATGCCCATGGTCGCGCCGAACGACAGCACTACCGTCCCGACGAGCACGAGCGGCGCGACGATCGCACGCAGCAGCAGCATGAGGATCAGCAGGATCACGACGAGCACCAGGGGGATGATCAGCGTCCGGTCCCGGATGGAGGCGGCGTCCGAGTCGACGGCGGTCGCCGTGACGCCTCCCACCAGGGCAGTGCCGCCGAGCGTGGCGCGCAGGTCGCGCACGGTCTGCTCCGCCTCGGGCGAGTCGGCGGCCGCCACCATCGTCGCCTGCAGCAGCACCTGACCGTCCGACACGGTCGGCGCGGGTGCGGGCGTGCCGGGCGGGCCCAGCGGCTGGACACCGTCGGCGGTGACCGGCGCGCTGCCGCTCGGTGACGCCGTGGACGCCACGGCCACGCCGGAGACCCGGGGCTCGGCCAGCAGCACGTCGGCGGCGGCCTGCAGCCCGGCTTCGTCGACGAGGACGTACACCGGGCTGCCGGAGCCGCCGGGGAAGTGCTGGGCGAGCACCTGCTGCCCGGTCCGCGCCTGGGACGTGCCCAGCACCAGCTCGCTGGCGGGCACGCCGTTCGCCTTGAGCTGGAACATCCCGACGCAGGCCGTGAGGAGCACGGCGACGGTGACGATCCAGATGGTCCGCGAGCGGCGCGCGACCAGTCGGGGGACCGCGGCCCAGATGCCGGACGTGGGCAGGTGTTCGCCGCCGTCCTGGCTGGGGGCCAGGCGCGGTCGCCGGGGCCAGTACGCGGCGCGCCCGGCCAGCAGGAGCAGGGACGGCAGCAGCGTGAGCGAGGCCAGCACGGCGAACGCGACGCCGATGGCCGAGACCGGGCCGAGCGCGCGGTTGGACTCGAGGTTGCTCGCGAGCAGGCACAGCAGGCCGGCGATCACGGTGCCGCCGGAGGCGAGGATCGGGGCGAGTGCACCCCGCAGTGCGGCAAGCGTCGCGTCCCAGCGGTGCTCGTGGCTGAGCAGGGCCTCGCGGTAGCGCGAGACGTAGAGCAGTGAGTAGTCCGTGGCGGCGCCGATCACCAGGATGAACAAGATCCCCTGGGTCTGGCCGCTGAGCAGCAGGATGCCCGCCTTCGCGATCCACCAGACCGTCAGCAGGGCGGCGGTGAGCGCGAAGGTGCTGGTCAGCAGCACGAGGACGGGCAGCAGCGGCGACCGGTAGACGACGATGAGGATGAGGAGCACCGCGGCGACCGCGACGAGCAGCAAGATCCCGTCGATCCCGCCGAACGCGTCCACGAGGTCGCCGGTGAACCCGGCCGGCCCGGTGACGTAGACCGCCAGCCCGGCCGGCGTGGCGGCGGCGAGCGCGTGGCGCAGGTCCGCGACCGCGGTGGCGACGGAGCCGTGCGCGTCGAGCGGCACGAAGACCTGCGCGGCCAGGCCGTCGTCCGAGACGATCGGTGGGCTCGGCGTCCCGGTCACCGCGCCGATGCCGGCCAGGCTGGTGCCGAGCGTGCGGAGCGCGGCCAGCTGCCCGGAGTCGAGCGGGCTGCTCCCGACGAACAGCACCACGGCGGGGATGACGTCCGAGCCGGTGAACGACGGCAGCCGCTTCTGCACCATCGTCGCCTCGGCGTTGGTCGGCAGGTAGGCGGTGGGCTCGTTCGACGAGACCTCGTCGACCCGCCCGAAGTACGGGCCGCCGATCCCGGCAGCGGTCAGCCAGATGAGGATCAGCGCCGCCGGGATGGCCGCGCGGAGCCAGGTGGGTATCCGCATCGCGATCTGCTCCAGGTACCTAGCCGAGCTAGCAATCAGCCAGGTGATAATACTTGCGCAGGGGTAGTTTGTCGTGGTGGCATCCGAGCGGAGCGAGTCACCCGAGATCGCCCTGCGCCTGCACGACCCGCGAGTCGTGGACGCGCGCGGCCGGCTGGTCGACGTGGGCGGGCTCTCGGAGGACGACCTCGGCGGCACCGTCCGCGTCATGGACGCGCTCTTCCGCTGGCGCGAGGCCGAGAAGCGGGTCAGCGAGGCCTCGCGCCGGTTCATGCGGCTGGGCGAGACCGACATGAAGGCGCTGCGGTTCGCGATCGTGGTGGCGGACCAGGGCCGGCCGGTCACCGCGCGCGACCTGGCCCGTCACCTGGGCATCTCGAGCGCCTCGACCACCAAGCTGCTGGATCGTCTCGAGCGCGGCGGTCACATCCGCAGGACCCCGCACCCCACCGACCGCCGGGCGCTCGCGATCGTCGTCACGGACGAGACGCGGGCGGCGGCCGAGGCGACCGTCGGCCGGGAGCACGCCCGGCGGTTCCGGGTCGCCGCCGCTCTGGGCCCGGCCGAGCGGGAGGCCGTGATCGGCTTCCTCGACGCGCTCAGCGCGACGAGCGAGGGCAGCTGGTCCGGCCCGGCTGACTGAGGCGCTCTCCCGGCGGGAATCGAACCCATGCTCTAGCGTGGAGCGAAGCCACCTGGCCACCGTCCCGTTCGCGATGCCGCGAACGACGTGGCCGATCTCCACGTGGACCGAGCACGACGGCACCGGCGCCAGCCGGGCGGGGTCGGATCGGGGGCAGGGTGATCACACCGGCGCTGCGGGTGGTGGTGCTCGACGACGACGCCGACGTGGCGGCGTACACGCGCACCGTGCTCGAGAAGCGCGCCGGGTGCGAAGTCATCACGCTGGCCGACGCGTCGGAGGCCGCGGTGGTGATCGGCCGGTTCGACCCGGACGTCGTCTTCACCGACATCGAGATGCCGGGCATCAGCGGGCTGGATCTGGTGGCGACGCTGCGGGCCCAGGAGACCGATGCCCAGATCGTCGTCATGACGGCGCACGGGTCCGTCGAGTACGCGGTGACCGCGCTGCGCGAGCAGGCGGACGAGTTCCTCACCAAGCCCGTCGCCGCCGCGCGGCTGGTCGAGGTGGTGGAGCGGCTGGGGGAGCGGCGGCGCGCCGCGCGGGCGTCCAGCGCCGTTGAGGTGGTGCTGGCCATCGGCGCGCACCCCGACGACATCGAGATCGGGGTGGGAGCCGTGCTCGCCGCGCACCACGCGGCGCGGGACGCCGTGGCGCTGCTGACGCTCTCGCACGGGGCCAGGGGCGGCGAGGGCGGCAGCCGGCAGCAGGAGTCCCTGGACGCGGCCGAGCTGCTCGGAGCCCGGCTGTTCCTCGAGGATCTGGTGGACACCCGGATCCCGGTGGCCGACCCCACCGTCGGCATCATCGAGCGGGTGGTCGCCGAGATCCGTCCGACCATCGTGTACACGCACAGCCGGCACGACCGGCACCAGGACCATCGCGCGGTGCACGACGCGTCGATGGTGGCGACGCGGCGCGTCCGGACGGTGGCGTGCTACCAGAGCCCGTCCGCCACGGTCGACTTCCGACCGAACCGGTTCGTCACCGTGGACGGCTTCACCGACGCCAAGCTGGCGCTGCTGCGGTGCTTCGTCACCCAGACGAACGCGCGTGCGTACCTCGAGCCCGACTTCGTGCTCGCGACCGCCCGGTACTGGTCGCGCTTCGGCACGGGGACCTCGGTGGAGCCCCTGGAGATCGTGCGCGACGCGGGCGGGGTGGCGCGCACGGGCACGCCTCAGACGCCGAGCACCGAGCTGGCGGCCACCTGGCCGCCGGAGCGTCCCTGATGGTGCGGGTGCTCGTCACGGGCGCGGGCGGCCCCGCCGGAGTCGCCGTGGTGCGCTCGCTGCTGCGGCGTGGCCGGGACGAGGTGTGGGCAGCGGACATGGACGGCTGGGCCGCCGGCCTGTACCTGGTGCCGCCCGGCCGTCGCGTCATCGTCCCTCCCGGCGCCGAGCCCGGCTTCGTCGAGGCCGCCGGCGCGCTGTGCCGGGCGGAGGGCGTCGCGGTGCTGGTCTCGACCGTGGACGCGGAGCTGCCGCCGCTGGCGGCACGGCGCGCCGAGCTGGAGGCCGGTGGCACGGTGCTGGCGGCGCCGTCGGCCGCGACGATCGAGCTCGCTCTCGACAAGCTGACGTTGGCCCACGCCTGCGCCCCCTGGCTGCGCGTGCCGACCACGACGCTGCTCGGCCCGGACTCGGACGGCGTGGACTGGCGGTTCCCCGTCATCGTGAAGCCGCGGCGCGGCTCGGGGTCGCGCGGAGTGCGGACGGTGCCGACCAGGGACGCGCTGGGCGTGCTGGGCGTCGACGACGGCCTCATCGTGCAGGAGATGCTGCCCGGGCAGGAGTACTCCGTCGACGTCCTGGCCGACGCGTCCGGCCACGTGGTGGCGGCGGTCCCGCGAACCAGGGCCCGCGTCGACTCGGGCGTCTCCATCGCCGGCACCACCGTCCACGACGGCGGCCTGGAGGCCATCGCGGGCGCGGTCGCCCGGGCCATCGGGCTCGTCGGGGTCGCGAACGTCCAGGTGCGACGCGACCGGGCCGGCGTGCCGGCGCTCCTTGAGGTCAACCCACGCTTCCCGGGCGCGCTCCCGCTGACCGTCGCCGCCGGGGTGGACATGCCGGGCCTCGCCGTCGACCTGGCGCTCGGCCTGGCGATCCCCGAGCACCTCGACTTCCGCGAGCTGGCCACCGTGCGGTTCCTGGAGGACGTGTTCCTCGACCCCGCCGAAGTGCTGACGTCCGAGCACGCCGCACACCAGGACGACGCGCCATGACGGCGGCGCACCCCGAGCTGGGCGGCGACCACCACGTGCACTCGGTGTTCTCCGACGACGCGTCGAGCACCCCCGAGGAGAACCTCGCGACGGCGCAGCACCGTGGTCTGACCTGCCTGCGGATGGTCGAGCACGTCCGGACGACGTCCGCATGGGTCCCTCAGTTCGTGGCGGCGGTGTCGCGGCTGCACCCGCCTGAGGACGTGACCGTGCTGACCGGTGTCGAGGCCAAGCTCCTCGACACGCAGGGCCGCCTCGACCTGCCTCCCGGAGCGCTCGGGGTCGACGCCGTGCTCATCGCCGACCACCAGTTCCCCGGACCTGACGGGCCCTGGACCCCCGACCAGGCTCGAGCCCGGCTGGCCGACGGGCTACCCGTGGCGGACGCCCTGGAGATGCTGGTCGAGGCGTACGTCGCAGCGACCGAGGCCGCGGCGAGCCGCTTCCGCACCGTGCAGTACGCGCACGCCTTCTCGCTGCTGCCGAAGATCGGCCTGCGCGAGTCCGATCTGACCGACGCCCAGGTCTCCCGGTGGGCGGTGGCGGCGGCGCACGCCGGCGCCCTCGTCGAGGTGAACGAGAAGTGGGGCTGCCCCGGCCCGCGCACGTTGCGGGCCGCCGAGCAGGCCGGCGCCCGGCTCGTCGCAGGCACCGACAGCCACGCCGCCACGGATGTCGGGCGCTACCGCCGGGTGCCCGAGCTGCTCGACGAGGCCAGGGCATCGTGAGCGACGGGCTGGCCGACGGCCTGCGGCTGACGGCCACCGTGGTGCTGCTGGTGCTCGTGGGCCTCGGCATGGTCCCGGTGCTGTCCACCGCGGTGCAGGCCCTGCTGGTGCCGGTGCACGCCGTGCGCAACCACTACCGCGCGGCCGCGCCGTACTTCCCGCGCGTCGCGGTCATCATCCCGGCCTGGAACGAGGGAGCGGTGCTCGGCGCCTCGATCGACCGGCTGATGGCGCTGCAGTACCCGCGCGACCGGCTGCGCCTGTTCGTCGTCGACGACGCCAGCACCGACGCGACGCCGGACGTGGCGCAGGCCAAGGCGCGCCAGTACCCGGGGGCGGTGGTGCACCTGCGCCGCGAGGTGGGCGGCGAGGGCAAGGCCCACACGCTCAACCACGGCATCGAGGTGGCGCTGGCCGACGAGTGGACGCAGGCCGTGCTCATCATGGACGCCGACGTCGCCTTCCGGCCCGACTCGTTGCGCCGCATGACGCGCCACCTGGCCGACCCTGTGGTGGGCGCCGTGACCGCCTACATCCGCGAAGGCAGCGCGGACGCGACCTACCTGACCCGGTGCATCGCGTTCGAGTACGTGCTGGGTCAGCTCGCGGCGCGGCGCGCCCAGAACGTCACCGGGGCGATGGCGTGCCTGGCCGGCGGGGCGCAGCTCCACTCGCGGGCCAACCTGGAGGCGCTGGGCGGGCGGATCGACACCTCCACGCTCGCCGAGGACACGCAGACCACGTTCGAGACGCAGCTGCACGGTCGGCGCGCCGTGTTCGAGCCGTACGCCGTGGTGCTGGCCGAGGAGCCGCAGTCCGTCGCCGCGCTGTGGCGGCAGCGGCTGCGCTGGGCCCGGGGGAACTTCCAGATCACCCGGCGGTACGGGCGGCTGTGGTTCCGGCCCGACCGCGACCGCCACCTGGGCTCCATCGGCTTCGGGATCCAGTGGTTCAGCCTCCTCGGCCTGCCGTTGGTGATGGTCGTCGCGCCCGCCGCCTTCGTCGGGCTGTTCTTCCTCGACGAGCCGCTGGCGCGATCGGCGTTCCGGCTGCTGTGGATCTTCGCGGCGTGCACCTACGTGTACCTGCTGGTGCTCGGCCTGCAGCTCGACGCCGCGGTGGGGCGCACGGCCTGGCGCGAAGCCCTCCTGCTGCCTGGCGTCGTCTCGGTGCTCGTCATGGTCACCGCCTTCTTCCCCGATCTGCTCCAGACGCGCGTACCCGCCTTGTTCGGCGAGGAGCTGACCGAGCAGGGACGCGTCGCCTGGACGTTGGTGGTCTACGCGTGGATCGGGCTCTCGATGCTCCTGGCCTGGCTGGCCATGCGGATGGAGCGCACGGCGGCCGGCCGCGTGCTGACGCCCGTGCTCGTGTACCTGGTCGGGTACGGGCCGCTGATCTGCGCGGTGTCCGTGGACGCGTTCTTCCGCGAGCTGCGCGGGGCGGACGCACGGTGGGAGAAGACCGAGAAGCGAGGACGGGTGCTGGCATGACCCCTCACGACACCGGCGAGAGCCGCCGGCGGACGGCGGCCGCGGAGCCGGAACCCGGCGTGCACGACCTCGCGCGTCCGCCCGCTGGCGAAGCGCAGCCCGACCGTCACGGGCGACACGCGGTGATTGCAGTCGCGGTCACGGCGGGCCAGGTGGCCGGGACTCCGGAGCTCGACCTCGGTGACGACTCCTGGCAGCGCGAGGAGATCGAGTCCGACCGGCGGCGGGAACGGCGTCTGGTGTGGCAGTCGCTGGCCGCGCTCGCCGTGGTCGCGGCGCTCGTGGTGGCAGGGCGGGTGCTGGGATGAGCACGCGGCCGTCCGGGACGGAATCGGGTCTCGGTCTCCTGGCACGGTCGGTGCCGCTGCGGCAGATGCCGACGCTCGTCGCGTTCGTGGCCGCGCTCGTCGTGATCGCCGTGGCGCCCGACGCGCACCCGTTCGACCACGACAGGGTGCTGAGCGCCGTCGTCGTCGAGGCCCTCGCCACCGCGCTGGCGTTCGCCCTGGCGCGCCGGCCGGCTCGCGACCGGTGGATGACCGGCGACCTGGCGGCCGTCGTCGTGCCCGTGCTGTCGCTGCTGGCGATCGGGCTGCTGTGCAACGGGACGGGGGGGCCGTCGTCGCTGTTCACGCCGATGCTCATCCTCCCGGTGGCCTGGATCGCCGCCGAGCCGGGGCGCTGGTACATCGCACTGGCGTCGGTGGGGACGTTCGCGGCCCTGGCGATGCCGTTCGTGCCTGGCGGTCCCGTGGACGACGACGATCGCTCGGTGTGGCGCCTGGTGTACGGGCCCTTCGTGTACGCGCTGGCCGCCGTGACCGTGAACGAGACCGCCCGCCGCGCCCGCCTCCACCTGTCCGCTCGGTGGGCGACCGAGGCGCGGCTGCGCGCCGCCGACAGGCTCACCCGTAGCGTCCTGGACGCCGTCACCGAGCAGGCCGTCATCGGCACCGACCGCACGGGTCTGATCGACGTGTGGAACCCCGGGGCGGCCCACATGCTGGGGCTGCCGGCGACGGCAACCCAAGGCCATCGGCACGTGGCGGAGTTCGTCAGTCCTGACGAGATCTCGGCCAGGCGCAACGCCCGTGCGGAGGTCACCGACTTCGAGGCGCTGACCAGCGACGTGGGTCCGGGCAGGCCCGACGTCGCCGAGTGGACCTGGATCCGCGCCGACGGGTCCACGCTCCCGGTCGAGGTCGCCGTGACCGCGCGGCAGGACGTGGTGGGTGCCACCGTCGGGTTCATCTTCGTCGCCGCCGACCAGACCCGCGCCCACGAGGCCGCGCGGATGCAGGACCAGTTCGTCCGCATGATCTCGCACGAGCTGCGCACACCGCTGAGCGCCGTGCTCGGCCATCTGGAGCTGCTGCGCGACGATCCGCTCTCCGAAGATCAGCGCGGGTACATCGCCGTCGCGGAACGCAACGTCCACCGGCTCCTGCGGCTGGTCAACGACCTCCTGTTCACCTCGCAGGTCGAGGTGGGCGGGCTTGCGCTCCGAACGGTCGAGGTCGACCTCCGCGAGGTCGTCACCGATTCCGTGGAGTCCGCGGCACCCGCCGCTGCCCGCGACGGTGTCCGGGTGATCGCCGAGATCCCCCCGCACGGGGTACGCGTCGACGGCGACCTCGAGCGCCTCGGGCAGGCGTGCGACAACCTGATCTCGAACGCCCTGAAGTTCACGCCCCGGGGTGGAACGGTGACGATCACGCTGGCCGCCGGGCACGGTGAGGCGACGCTCGGGGTGAGCGACACGGGAATCGGCGTCGCGTCGCAGGAGATCGGCCAGCTGTTCGGGCCGTTCTTCCGCGCCTCGAGCGCCGTGCAGAACGCCGTCCCCGGCGTGGGGCTCGGCCTGACCGTCACGCGCGCCATCGTCGCCGCGCACCACGGCTCCATCAGCGTCTCGAGCGTCGAGGGCGTGGGCACCACGTTCACGGTGCACCTGCCCACCCGGTGAGGGGTCCTGGGGTCCGTCGGTGCGGCGCACCGCGCTCGCGTCGGTGGCGCGTGGGCGCCTCTGATACGGACGTCCGACAATGTCATTAATTGGACGATCGTCCGATTCTGCTGGGTGCGACGCCGCCCTTTGCCCGGGGTGGCCTTCGCCGTGACGGCGGTGCTGGGCGCGGTGACGGTGTCATCGGCACGACACGCACCGGCGCAGTGCGCGCCGTGCGCCGATCCGCGGTTGGCGACGCTGAAAGAGGAGCTTGACTGCGCCTGAGTGCCTACCATGCGCCGTGGTGACATCCGCAAGGCCATCCGAGATCGAGTACCTGCACCGGGTCGAGGTGCTGGCTCATGCAGTCGTGGAAGAGGCTGCGGCCGAGCAACGGCTTGAGTTCGGGGACGGGGGTCAGGCCGCGGCGACGCCACTTCTTCGCGCCATCAACGAACTGGCAAGCTCGCTGCGTTTCGACCATGACGAGCA
Organism: Cellulomonas sp.; assembly: GCA_036398695.1. GTDB lineage: Bacteria > Actinomycetota > Actinomycetes > Actinomycetales > Cellulomonadaceae > Cellulomonas. The sequence continues at coordinate 10,315 of DASWOL010000116.1, forward strand.
CGATGGCTGCAGCTCGCCACGCCGATGACCGGGCGATCGAGCCCAGCCGACCCCTCCAGTCGGCACCGGGCGTCGTCGGTCATCGTGTAGGCGAGGTCCCCGGCGATGCCGTAGATGACGAGGACGTCGACTCCGGGACGAGCTCCGGCGCTCACGAGGAACCTCGGTGAGGCCGGGGCGCTCGCCCTGTCGGTTGCGTCGGGGCCGGGCGGATCGGCGCGCTCAGGGTGGGGGCGGTGATCGGGTTGCCGGCGGACACGACGAGTGCCTGCCCGTCGTGCCGTACCGACAGCGGTGGCCCGTCCAGCACGCGGTAGGTCGTCGTCGCCGGGGTGATCTCGACGTTCAGCCGGCTCTTCTGCAGGCAGAGGGTGAGGGCCAGCCGGGTGATGCCCGCCGGCAACCTCGGGCTGAAGGCGACGGTTCGGCCTTGCTCGCGCAGGCCGGCGAACCCGGAGACGAGGGCGATCCAGGTCCCGGCCAAGGACGCAAGATGCAGGCCGTCGCGGCTGTTGTGCTCCAGGTCGTCGAGGTCCATCAGCGCGGCCTCGGTGAGGTAGTCGTAGGCGAGGTCGAGGTGGCCGGTCTCGACGGCCATGACCGCCTGCGTACAGGCCGACAGCGAGGAGTCCCGCACCGTCAGCGCTTCGTAGTAGGCGAAGTTGCGGGCCTTCTCCTCTGCCGTGAAGGCGTCGCCCCGCAGGTGCATCGCGAGCACCAGATCGGCTTGCTTGACGACTTGCTTGCGGTACAGGTCGAAGTACGGGAAGTGCAGCAGCAGCGGGTACTGCTCGTCGGTGGTGGCGGCGAAGTCCCAGACCTCGTGGCTGGTGAACCCCTCGGCCTGGCTGTGGACGCCAAGTGCTTCGTCGTACGGAACGGCCATGGCCTTGGCCGCGGCGCGCCACGCGGCGATCTGCGGCTCGGTGATGCCCAGATCATGGGCGCGGTCCGGGTGGCGTTGCGCGGCGTCGGCCGCTGACACCAGATTGTGCTGGGCCATGAGGTTCGTGTAGACGTTGTTGTCCGCGACGGCTGAGTACTCGTCGGGTCCGGTCACCCCGTCGATCCGGAATGTCCCCTGACGGTCGTGGTGACCCAGCGAGCACCACAACCGTGCTGTTTGAGCGAGCAGCTCCACACCGATGTCACGTTCAAACGCCTCGTCGCCCGTCACATTGACGTAGCGGACCACCGCGTCAGCGATGTCCGCGCCGAGATGGAACGCCGCGGTGCTGGCGGGCCAGTACCCCGAACATTCTTGGCCGGCGATGGTGCGCCAGGGGAACACCGCTCCCGACAGTCCCAGCTGCGTAGCGCGGGTCAGCGCGTTCGGGAGGATCGAGGAGCGCCACCGCAGCGCATCGGCCGCGGCCCGCGGCGCGGTGTAGGTGAGCACCGGCAGCACGAAGGTCTCGGTGTCCCAGAACGCGTGCCCGTCGTAGCCCGGCCCGGTCAGCCCCTTCGCCGCGATCGCCCGGCCCTCGGCCCGGGCGCTGGCCTGCAGGACGTGGAACAAGGCGAACCGCACCGCCTGCTGAACCCGCGGGTCTCCGTCGACCTCGACATCGGCGCGTCCCCAGAACTCGTCCAGATAGGCCCCGTGCTCGGCGACCAGTCCCTCCCAGCCGGTTTGGACAGCGGCGGCGAGCGCGGCTGCGACCTGGTCGGCAACTGCGGGTTGCGAGCGAACCGCGGACCAGCCATAGGCGACGAACTTGACCAGGCGCAGCCGTTGCCCGGGCTCCAGCGTCGCCGTGATCGTGACCCGAGCCAGATCGGGGAAGCTCTCGCTCGACACCCGCACCGACGGCGGCGCCTCGACCTGATGCTCCATCGCCGCACCGACCCGCAGCCCGCTGACCGCGGTGCGGTGCAGCAGCGAAGCACCGGTTCCGGCGCAGGCGTGGTTCTCGGACACGAGGGGAGAGACCAGCCCCGCGGCCTCGCGTGGGTCACCACCCATGGCCGGCAGGATCTCGTCGGCCACCAGCTCCGACTGCAGCACCACCCGGACCGCGGTGTCCGTCGACTCGACCTCGTAGCAGATCGCGGCCACGGAACGTTGCACCAGCGAGACCAACCGGGTCGAGCGCACCCGCACGACTTGCCCGCCCGGGGAGGCCCACTCGACCTGTCGGTTGAGCAACCCCGTGCGAAAGTCCAGCACCCGCTCGTGCGCGACGACCTTTCCGTAGCGGACATCGAACGGCTGGTCGTCCACCAGCAGGCGGATCAGCTTGCCGTTGGTGACGTCGATGACGGTCTGCCCGGCCTCGGGGTAGCCGTACCCGGCCTCGGCGTAGGGCAGCGGACGGGCTTCGAACACCCCGTTCAGGTACGAGCCGGGCAGGCCGTGCGGCTCTCCCTCGTCAAGGTTGCCCCGCCACCCGATGTGACCGTTCGACAGAGCGAACACCGACTCGGTCTGCGCCAGCACATCCAGGTCGAGGGCCGTCTCGCGCACGCACCATGGCTCGACCGCGTAGGCCGGATGGGTGATCACGTCGGGTCGACCGGCTCGAGCAGCTGGGCGAGGTCGGTCACGACGCGGTCCGCGCCGTGCTTGCGCAGCTGCTCGGCCTGGCCGGCGCGGTCGACGCCGACCACGAATCCGAATCTGCCGGCCCGGCCGGCCGCCACCCCGGACAGCGCATCCTCGAACACCGCCGCCTCGTCCGGACCCACACCGAGCGCCGCCGCCGCCGCCAAGAACGTGTCGGGTGCCGGCTTCCCCGCCAGATGCCGCTTCTCGATGCTGACCCCGTCGATGCGCGTATGGAACAGGTGCGCGATCCCGGCGGCGATGAGCACCTCGGCACAGTTGGTGCTGGAGGACACCACGGCTGTGGACAAGCCCGCCGATCGCACCGCCTCGACGTAGCGGACGGAGCCGGGGTAGGCCTCGACCCCGCCCTGGTGGAGACGGCGCATGAAGATCGCGTTCTTGGCGTTGCCGAGACCGGCGATCGTCAGTCGGCCCACCGCGTCGTCCGGGGCGCCGGCCGGTAGCTCGATGCCACGTGACTGGAGGAAGGCCCGGGTGCCGTCGTCCCTGCTCCTGCCGTCGACGTAGGTGTCGTAATCGCCTACCTCGTCGAAGGCGACGAAGGCCGTCCCGGTCTCGGCGGCCCGCGCCTTCAGGTACCCGTCGAACATCTCCTTCCACGCCGCTGCATGGATCTTCGCCGTCTCGGTGAGGACACCGTCCAGATCGAACAGGCACGCCCGCACACCCGCCGGCAAACCCAGCGAGGTGGGTTGCGGCGACCGGTCGTCGTGCCCGGGAGTGCTTGCCGACGTCATCGG
>DASWOL010000117.1:0-1941 GCA_036398695.1 Cellulomonas sp.
GTCCCCGTAGTCCTGCACGGCGAACGCGGCCCGTGCGGTGTCGGCGACCTGCCAGACGACGATGGCCGCGATGTTCACCGGGTTGCCGTCCGCGTCGTTGACCTTGAGCTCGTTGGTCTCGAAGTTGCGGACCCGGACCGAGACCTTCTTCCTCGACGCGAGCGGCGCCACGAACACCAGCCCGGTGCGGCGCACGGTGCCGATGTAGCGGCCGAAGAACTGCACGACCCGGGTCTCGCCGGGGTTGATGACGGTGAGCGCGGCGAGCAGGAGCACGGCGAGGAGGTACGCGACGGAGCCGAGCGCGGCCAGCAGGGTGACCCCGGAGGCGGCGTCACCGGCCTCGCCCCGGGCGCTCGCGCGGGCCACGAGCCAGGTGCCGACGACGAGCAGGGCGAGGGCGCCGACCAGGGCCGGCGCGGGGTTGGCGGTCCAGGCCGTGCGCTCCTCCACCTCGACGCGGGTGCCGTCGGGGCCGACCGGTCGGCCGGTCGCGGGCCCCCCGACGGACTCCTGCGGTGCCTCGGGCGTGCTGGACATCAGGTGCCTTCCTCTCGTCACGTGCGGTCCGGTCCCGGCCGACGGTGGACGGCAGTGCCCGGTGGATAGCAAAGTGATATCACATTATGAGGTATCGCGGTGACGGCCGCCGGGAAAGCGGACAAATCACCCACATGGAGGCTGGCATTTCGGGCAAAACGGACGCACGCTCGATGTATGAGCGACGACGAGGAGCCGCGGGTCGTCATCACCAACAGCGACATCGCAGCGGCGAAGCGGGAGTGGTTGCTGGCGCGCAACCGGGGTGACCTGCCCGATCGGATCGACAGCGCCTACGACCTGTATCGCCGCCTGGTCTCGGCCCAGGCGCAGCAGATCGCCGACAGCTTCCGCCTGCACGGCTACGTGCCGGCGGACCAGGGCTGAGCCGCGGTCGCACGGGGTGACCTGCCCCGGGCTCGGTGCCGAGCGGCGGTGGGTGGGAGGCCGCGTCGTGGGCGCGGATCGTGCATGTGGCCGGGCGGCGCGTCGTGCGGCCGTGGAGCGCGTCGTGCAGACCGGACAGTGGGTGGTGCAGGCGGGACGTGCGTGCAGACGGAACGGTCCTTGCGGTCAGTCGACGTCCGCCAGCGCGGCTTCGGCGGTTGCGAGCACGGCCTCCGCCGCGGCCACCCGGGTCAGCGCGTCGATCGTGGTCCGGACCGCCACGCCTGCCGTGAGATCGGTGAGGACGCGCACGCCCAGCCCCGCGTCGCGCGCGTCGAGGGCCGTCGCCGCGACGCAGTGGTCGGTCGCCAGTCCGACGACGTCCACGGCACTCACCCCGCGCTCGCGGAGCGTCGCGGCCAGGGTGGTCGGTGCGCCGACCGGAGGGTCGACGACAGTGCCCTGGAAGCCCGAGTAGTCCTGGCGGCCCTGCCCCTTGCGCACGTGCACCGTGCCCGCCGGCAGGTGCAGGTCCGGGTGGTAGGCGGCGCCCGCGGTGTCGCGCACGCAGTGCACGGGCCAGGTGGTGACGTAGTCCGGCTCGCCGACGGCGAAGTGGCCGTCGTTGGTGTCCGGCAGCGGCTCGTGCCAGTCGGCGGTCGCCACCACCACGTCGTACGCGTCGGCGTGCTCGGCCAGGTACTGGCTCACCTGCGCCGCGACGCGTGCCCCGCCGGCCACGGCCAGCGCGCCGCCCTCGCAGAAGTCGACCTGGACGTCGACGACGACAAGACCTCGTCCCATGCTGTCCTCCGCTCGCGCGTGCGTGCCGACCCATCGTACGGACGTGTGCGGAGGTCGGTGCGGCCTGGGGGCGGTGCGGCGCTGGGGCGGTGCGGCGCGAGGAACGGTGCAGACTGCACGGGTGGACGCCGACCCGATCGCCCGGCTGCTCGCCGACCCGCCGGAGCTGCCGGTCCGCGCCGGGCTCGCCGCCGTCGTCGCGGCGGTGCG
>DASWOL010000118.1:0-18471 GCA_036398695.1 Cellulomonas sp.
GTACTACCTGACCAACGGGACCACCGGCGGTGCCGCGGACATCACGTTCGCGTACGGACGGGCCGACGACGTGGTGCTCGTGGGGGACTGGGACGGCGACGGCACCGACACCCTGGGGGTGCGCCGGGGCAACACGTACTACCTGACCAACGGGACCACCGGCGGTGCCGCGGACATCACGTTCTCGTTCGGGCGGGCCGACGACGTGGTGCTGGTAGGGGACTGGAACGGCGACGGCAAGGACACCTTGGGGGTGCGCCGGGGCAACATGTACTACCTGACCAACGGGACCACCGGCGGTGCCGCAGACATCACGTTCGCCTACGGCAAGGGTGGCGACGTGGTGCTCGTCGGGGACTGGAACGGCGACGGTACGGACACCCTCGGGGTGCGTCGGTCGAACGTGTACTACCTGACCAACGGGACGACGGGCGGCGCGGCCGACATCACGTTCTCGTACGGCCGAGCCGACGATGTGGTCCTCGTGGGTGACTGGGACGGCGACGGCAAGGACACCCTGGGGGTGCGCCGGACCAGCACGTACTACCTCACCAATGGCACCACAGGCGGACCGGCCAACATCACGTTCTCCTACGGCAGGGGCACCGACGTGGTGCTCGTCGGTGACTGGAACGGCGATGGCAAGGACACCCTGGGGGTGCGTAGACCGGCGGTGCCGACCAGCTTCGGCGAAGGGCAGTTTCGCGTGGGGACGGACATCGCGGCCGGGCGGTACAAGACGACCATTCCGGCGGACTCCCTCTGCTACATCGAGTCGGCTGCCACCAACGGCGACATCATCGACAACGTCCTCGTCTACATGAGTGTCAGCACCACGTACTACTGGGACGTCGACGCCACCGACGGCATCGTGACCTCCCAGGACTGCGGGACCTGGCACACGGTCAGCCCGAGCGACGCCCCGCAGCTGGTCGCCCAGCCCGCCGACGGCCGGTTCCGCGTGGGGATCGACATCGCGCCCGGCACCTACCGCACCGTCGTCCCCGGGTCTGAAAGCATGGCCTGCTACGTGGAGAGCTCCAACGGCTTCCGCGGGTCGGCCACCGTCCTCAACAACGCCAACTTCGACGGCGGCGCGACCGTCAACTGGACCGTCAGCCCCAGCGACGTCGGCTTCGAGTCAGAGGGATGTGGCACCTGGACCAAGGTCGGCTGACCGGGCCGGGACGTCGGGCAGGTAGGCGGTCGTGCTCGCAGTCACGGCGCTCCTCGTGGTCGGGTCCGCGGTGCTGCCGCCGTCGTCCGCCGGCGACGGCGGCAGCCAGTACTTCCTGAGCAACACGCTGACGAACGGCGGCCTCGCCGACGTGTCCGAGGTGTACGGCCGGGCCGACGACGCAGTGCTGGTCGGCGACTGGGACGGTGACGGCGCGGACAGCCTCGGCGTGCGCCGCGGCGCTCAGATCCTCCTCGCCAACGGCACGGCGGGCGGCGCCGCGGACGTCACGTTCGCGTACGGGAGGGTCGGCGACCAGCCGCTGGTCGGTGACTGGGACGGCGACGGGGTCGACACGCTCGGCGTGCGCCGGGGGAACGAGTTCTACCTCCGGAACAGCCTGACGGGCGGCGCCGCAGACGTGACGTTCGCGTATGGCAAGGCAGGCGACGAGGTCGTCGTCGGGGACTGGGACGGCGATGGCCGCGACACCGTCGGCGTACGCCGCGGCAACGTCTACTACCTGACGGACCGGCTAGCGGGCGGTGTCGCGGACACGACGCTCTCCTTCGGGCGCAGCACCGACCAGGTGCTCGTCGGTTCATGGGTGATCGCCGGCCCCGACCGGCTCGCGGTGCGACGCGGTGACCACGTCTTCTACGACCGCACCGGAATCGTCGGCGGCGCACCGGTGGGCGACGTCGTCTACGGTCATCCGGCCGACACCGTGCTGGCCGGCGACTGGGACGGGGACGGCAAGGACACGCTCGCCGTGCGCCGGCCCGTGCGCCAGCTGCAGACGTCCTTCGCGGAAGGCGGCAGCCGGGTCGGCGTGGAGGTCATGCCGGGCCGGTACCACGCCGCCGTTCCCGCCGAGAGCGCGGGCTGCAGCGTCACGACCTCGAGCGTCGCCGGCAGTGCCGGCACCGGCCACGAGACGGCGTTTGCCGGTGAGTCGATCTACGTCGATGCCGTCCTCGCCGACGACCTGGTGGGATCCGAGGGTTGCGGCACCTGGCGCCGCGTCGATCCCCGGCAGGCTCCTGTTCCCACGTCGAATCCGGACGGCGGCTTCTACCGCATCGGCTCCGACCTGCTCCCCGGGTGGTACCGGACCTTCGTGCCGGACGGTCTCGGCTGCTACGTGGCACAGATGGGCGACTTCCACGGCGACGATTTCGGCAATGGCGCTCCGGGGTGGTACGCGGCGGGCTCACAGGTCGACGTTGCCGTGACGGTGGGCGAGGTCGGCTTCTACTCGCACGGGTGCGGCGAGTGGCACCGGATCGGCTCCTGAGCCGAGTGCCACGGGTGCCTGGACGGCTCAGGTGATCCGCTCGGTGGCGACGAGGCGCCCCCGTCGCTCGTCGTCCGCCCGCAGCTGCTCCGCGAACGAGCCGCCGACGAGCACCACCGACCCGCCGGCGGCCAGCACGTCCAGCACTTGCCGCAGCACCACGTCGAGCGGTTCGCGGCCAGCGTCGAGCAGCACCCGCCCGGTGGGGCCGTCGGCGCGCACGAGGCCCGCGTGCATGGCAGCACCGCCCGGCCCGACGAGTGCCGGCGCCCGCAGGTCCCCAGGCGGCACGTACCCCAGCGCATCGCCGTAGCCGAGCACGGCGGCGCCGTCCACCGCACCGGCCGGCAGGGGGGCGGGGAAGGACCGCGCGAGCGCCGGCAGCGCCACCGCGACCACCCCGCGCCGCCCCGTGAACGACGAGGGCGACGTGGTCACCACGGCGTCGACCGCGTCGACCGGCTCGTCGTGCGCGGGCAACGGCGCCGCGGCGCCCCATCCTTCGTCGGACGCGAGGTCCCCTGGTGCGACGACCACGCACGCCCCGACCCGCCACACCCCGAGCGCCCACACGACGGCGCGCCAGTGCCCGGGCAGGTCGAGAAGCACCCGGAACCCGGGACCCGCGTCGAGCTCCTCGACCAGCAGGTTGGCCGCCTTGGTCACCCACTGCGCCAGCACGGGCCCGGACAGCTCGACGCGCTCGCCGTCGTCGCCGTACCAGGTGAGCTTCGGCCGGGCGTCGTGAGCGAGTCGGGCATGCAGGGAGGTCACGGGCGAGTCGGGCACGTGTCCAGGGTAAGTTCACCCGTTCGGATGACTCGGATATCACGACCCGGCTTGACGCGCTCGAACGACACGCGTGTAATTCCCTAAACGCAATTCCCTTTGCGAGCCCACGGACCGAGCAGCACAGAGCCCGAGAGAACACCACGGAGGCACCCATGTGGAACCTGCTCGACGACGACGAGGACTTCCCGTCGGACGCTCGGACAACCGCCCCGGTCGCCACCGGCAACGTGCTGCCGCTGTTCGCCGACGTGGAGGACGACGAGGGGCTGCTCTCGTGGCAGGAGCGCGCCCTGTGCGCGCAGACGGATCCCGAGGCCTTCTTCCCGGAGAAGGGCGGCTCCACCCGCGAGGCGAAGAAGGTCTGCACGCAGTGCGAGGTCCGCTCCGAGTGCCTGGACTACGCGCTGGCTCACGACGAGCGGTTCGGCATCTGGGGCGGGTTGTCGGAGCGTGAGCGGCGCAAGCTCAAGCGCCGTGTGGTCTGAGGCCCCCTCCGAACCGAACGCCGCCAGGGGAGTGTCGCAACCCGGCGAGACGCTGCGCCCGTCCGATGATGGCGCGGTCATGACCGACACGCTGTCCTCCGCCCCACCGGTGACGAGCGCGTCGTCCGGGGTACCCGTGACGGCGCCGGTGACCGCTGTCGTCGTCACCGCGGGGCTCACCCGCTACCTGCCCGCCACGCTCGCCGCGGTAGCCCGCCAGACGCGCCGTCCGGTGCGCGTGCTGCTCGTCGACGTCGGCGGTCCGGACGGGGTGCCCCGGCTGCTGGACGAGACGTTCGCCGCGGCGCCCGCCGGGCCGGTGCCGCGCCTGACGCGCACCACCGCGAACGGCGTGGCGTCCTTCGGCCGGGCGGTCAGCGCCGGGCTGGCGACCATGGACCTGGCGCTCGACGACTCCCCGACGCCGTGGGTCTGGCTGCTGCACGACGACGGCGCACCGGCCGACGACGCGCTGGCCGAGCTGGTCCGCGCGGTGGGCCGGGCGCCCTCGGTGGCGCTCGCGGGCAGCAAGCAGCGCACGTGGACGGACCCCGAGCGTCTTCTCGAGGTGGGTCTGCGCACCACCCCGTGGGGCCGGCGCATGACGGACGTCGAGCCCGGTGAGCTGGACCAGGGCCAGCTCGACGGTCGCACCGACGTGCTGGCGGTGGGCCTGGCGGGCGCCCTGGTGCGCCGTGACGTCTGGGACGCGCTGCGCGGGCCCGACCCGGCGCTGGGCGAGTTCGGAACCGGTCTTGACATGTCGCGGCGGGCGCGGCTCGCCGGGCACCGCGTGATCGTGGTGCCGAGCGCGGTGGTGCGTCACGCCCAGGCCGGCTTCAACGGCCTGCGCGGCCGGTCCGGACCGGAGGAGGACCTCGACGGCGACGGCCAGGTCGACGCGGCCGACCCGCGGCGCTCGTTCACGCGCCGCCGCCGCTCGGTGGTGCACGGGCGGCTGGTGGCGGCGCCGGCCGTGCTGCTGCCCGTGGTCGCCGTGGTCGCCGTGCTGGCGACGCTCGTGCGCGCGGTGGGCGAGCTGGCGGTCAAGCAGCCCGCGCTGGCGGCGGCGGAGGTGCGGGGCTCGTTCGGAGCGCTGACGCGGCCGGGGGCGCTGTGGCGCGCGCGCCGCCGTGCGGCGGCGACCAGCCGGCTGCCGCGGCGCACGCTGTGGGCGCTGCAGGCCTCGTGGCGAGACGTGTGGACGCAGGCGCAGGACCGCCGCCTGGCGCGGCTCGAGGCGCGCCGGGTGCAGCGGGCACCGTCGGAGCTCGAGCTCGGGGAGCTGGCAGGGCTGGCCACGCGACGGCGGGCGACGCTCGGCGCCCTGGCGGGGCTGCTGGCGGCCGCCTCGGCCGTCGGGTTCGGCCGGCTCCTCGGCCCCGTGGTCGGTGACGGGGCGCGGTTGGTGGGCGGCGCGCTGGCGGCGGCGTCCTCGTCGTGGGGCGACCTGTGGGCCTCCGCGACCGGCGGGTGGGTACGCGGAGGGCTCGGCACCCCCGGCCCGGCGGACCCGCTGCTGCTGGTGCTCACGGCGCCGGCGGCGCTGTTCGGCGGACACCTGGCCGCCGCGGTCGTCGTGCTGATGCTCGGGTCGGTGCTCCTCGCCGGGCTCGGCGCGTGGGCGGCCGCGGGCGCTGCGACGCGTTCGACGGGCGTGCGCGCGTGGGCGGCGGTGGTCTGGGCCGCCGCGCCCGTGCTGCTGCTCGCTGTCGACTCCGGCCGGCTGGGCGCGGTGGTGGCGCACGTCGCGCTGCCGTGGGTCGCTCTCGGCGTGGTGCGTGCCGTCGGCGCGCACCGCGTGGACCAGGTGCTCTCCGGCATGGTGACCGTCGCCGCACCCGACGAGCCACCGGAGCCCGACCAGACGGCGACGCCGGACGACGGGCCGGCACCCGCCGGTGTGGTGCCCACGCAGCGTCCGGCGGCGACGCCGGCGTCGGGAGTACCGCGGCTCGTCGGTGCGCCCGACCCCACCGGGTCGGTGACGGCGGCCGCCGGGGCCGCCCTGGCGCTCGCCGTGGCCGTCGCCGCGGCGCCCGTGCTCCTGGCGCCGGCGGTGCTCGCGCTGCTCGTGCTCGCCGTCACCGTGCCGCGCCGCCGCTGGCGGCTGCTGCTCGTTCCCGTGCCCGCCCTGGCGGTGCTGGCGCCGTTGCTCGTCGAGGCCGGTCGGCGCGGCCTGGACGGGTTGCGGCTGCTGGTCGACGAGCCCGGCCTGCCGGTGGCAGCGACACCGGCCGTGCCCTGGCAGCGGCTGCTCGGCCTGCCGGTCGCCGGTGACGGCCTGGTGCCGCCGGGCGTGACCGGGACGGTGGCGCTCGTCTGGCCGGTGGCGCTCGGCGGCGTGGTACTCGTGCTCGCCCTGCTCGCGTTGCTGCGCGGCGCGCCGGTCGCCCGCGGTGTGCGCGTGGCCTGGCTGGTCGCGGCGCTCGGGCTGGCCACCGCGACGGGGGTGGCCCTCGTGCCGGTGGTGGTCGCGGGCGGGACCGTCGGTCCGGCGTGGACCGGGGCGCCGCTGTCGCTCGCGCTGCTGGGCCTGCTCGCCGCCGCGGTGCTGGGCACCGACCGGCTGCGCGACGGGATGGCCCGTTGGTCCTTCGGCTGGCGGCAGCTGTCGGCCGTCGTGCTCGTCGTCGTCGCCGTGCTCGTGGCCGCCGGCTCGCTGGCCTCGTGGGCGTGGACCGCGCCCACCGCGACGTCGCTGACCGCCTCGGGCCGGCTCGTCGTGCCCGCCGTCGCCCAGCAGGACCAGCAGGGCGGCGACTCCTCGCGCGTGCTCGCGCTCTCCGGTGACGGTGGCGTGGCCGCCTGGACGCTGCTGCGGGCCGACGGGACTCAGCTGGTGGACTCGTCGTCCGCCGCCGCTACCCGGGTGCTGACCGGCGGCCTGCGGGCTCCCCAGGTCGCGGACCCGGATGCGGCGACCGCCGAGGTGGACGCCCTCGCCGCGCAGCTGACCCACGGCGCGGGTGGGGACGTCGCCGGCCGGCTCGCGGGCCTGGCCGTCTCCGGCGTGCTGGTGCCTCCGGCCGATGCGAGCGACCCGGCCGCGACCGCGGCGCGCGCGCTCCTCGTCGAGCGCCTCGACGCCACGGCCGGCCTGGAGCGCGTGACGACGAACGAGACCGGCACGCTGTGGCGGGTGCGCGCCGTGGTGGGGGACGACGGCGCGCCCGCACCGGACGTGGTCACCGCCTGGGCACGGCTGCTGCCGGCCGGGGCCGACGCCACCGACGCGACCGTCGCGGCGACCGCCGTCGCCTCCACCGGGCGGGGTGTCGACGCGCAGATCGGCGCCGGCGACTCGGTACGCGCCCTCGTCCTCGCCGAACGCTCCGACCCGGGTTGGCACGCCACGCTCGACGGCCGGCCGCTGCGCGCCGTGGAGAACGGCTGGCGGCAGACTTTCGAGGTGGGCACCGGCGGCGGGCACCTGGTGGTCTGGTACGACCCGCCGATGCGGTCCGGGTGGCTGTGGCTGCTCGGCGTCGTCGGCGTGGTCACCGTGCTGCTGGCGCTTCCGCTGCGCCGGCGACGGGCGGGTCGGTCGTGAGCGGCCGTTGGCTGGGGCGCGTGCTGCGGACCGCAGGCGCGCTCGTCGTGGTCGCCGCCACCGGTGCCGTGGTCGTCGCCGGGACCCGGCTCGAACCCGTTCCGACCCCCAGCGTCACCGCCGGGGCGGTCGACGTGCCGCCGGCGCCCGCCGCGGCCGTGTGCCCCGGGCCGCTCCTCGTGCCGGACGCCACGGGCACCGGCTCCTTCAGCTCGACGCCCGTCCAGCCCGTGACGCACGTCGCCGTCCTTGCCGTCCCGCCGGACGGTGGGGCACTGACCGGGACGCTGGGCAGCCTCGACGGCACGGCGACCGCCGCGACCCTGGCGTCCGGCGGCGGCGCGGCCTCGGTGCCCGACCCCGCCGGGCCGCTCGTCGCCCATGCCGAGGCGACCGGGGGCGGCGCGCGGCTGGCCGGGGTGACCTCCGCGCTGGTCAGCGCGGGCGACCTGCGCGGTCTGGCGTCTGCGACCTGCCAGAGCCCGACGGCCGACGCCTGGCTGGTGGGAGGCTCGACCGCGGTCGGCAGCACGGCCGACCTCGTGCTCGTCAACGCCGGCAGCACCACCGCCGAGGTCACCGTGCAGGTGTGGGGGCCGAACGGCGCGGTGACGCTGCCGACGGCGATGCAGCTCGTGGCGCCGCACGCGCAGAAGGTCGTCGGCCTCGGCGGCCTGGCACCCGACCAGCGGGCACTGGCGGTGCACGTCTCCGCGGCCGGTGGCCAGGTGGCCGCCTGGGTCCAGGACAGTGCGCTGCGCGGGTACACCGCGGCCGGCGTCGAGCTCGTCGTGCCCGGCACGGCACCTGCGACCCGCCAGACGATCCCCGGGGTCGACGTCGAGGCCTCGACCGGTGACAGCCCGGACGCGCCCGTGCTCCGGCTGCTCGCGCCCGGCGACGGTGCGACCACCGCGACCGTGTCGCTGCTCGGCGCCGACGGGCCCGTGGACCTGCCCGGCACCGAGAGCGTCACGCTGACCGGCGGCCAGGTGACCGACGTGCCGCTAGGCGGCCTGCCCGCCGGTACGTACACGGTGGTGGTCGACGCCGGCGCACCGGTGGCGGCCTCGCTGGAGTTCTCCCGCACCGGCACGGCCGGCGAGCTCGACCCGACACCGCGCGTCGAGCGCGCGTGGGCGGCGGCCACCGCGACGGGCGGCGGGCTCGCCGTGCCGGCGCCCGGCACGGACACGACGCTCGTCGTCGGCGCCGTCGCCGCCGGGGACCAGGCGACCGCGACCGGCTCGTTCACCGGCACCTTGCGAGTGCTCGGAGCGGGCGGCACCGTGCTGGCCGAGAAGAGCGTCGAGGTCGACGCCGCGAGCACCGGCTCCTGGCCGTTGAAGAGCATCGCGGCCGATCCCACGAAGGTGACCGGCGTCGAGCTACTGGCCGGCGACACCGCGGTGACCGCGTCCTGGGCGCTGGTGGCGGAGCGGACCCAGAGCGACGGGGTGCTGGTCTCCGTGCTGCTGCCCGCGCCCGTCGCCACCGGCCCGGCGCGCGTCGTCGTGCGCGAGGACCCGACGCTGGGCGTCGGCTAGGGGGTCGTCGGCTGGGGTCACCGAGCGGCCAGGCGCAGCTCCCACGCCTGGCGCAGCCCGAGTCCGGCCCGCACGGCCCAGCGCACGGGCGCCTGGTACCAGCGCGAGTACCGCCGCGCGAGGTAGCGGTAGGCGCTGGCGTGGTGCGCGCGGATCATCGGCGCCGGCCGCGACCGCCATGACGTGCCGCCGATGTGGACGACGTGCGCCGCGGGCACGTAGAGGTTGGTCCAGCCGGCGCGCCCCAGCCGTTCGCCGAGGTCGACGTCCTCGAAGAACATGAAGTAGCTCTCGTCGAACCCGCCGAGCTGCTCGAACGCCTCGCGCCGCAGCACCAGGCACGCGCCGGACAGCCAGCCGGCCGCGCGCTCGTCGCCCACGGTCTCCTGGCGCGCCTGGTAGGCGCGGGTCCACGGGTTGCCCGGCCACACCCGGCCCAGCGTCGCGTGGCCGGCGCCCTGCGTCAGCGACGGCAGCTCGCGTGCCGAGGGGTACACCGTGCCGTCCGGGTTGAGCAGCGCAGGGCCAAGCGAGCCGGCCCGCGGGTGGCTCTCGCCGGCCGCGACGAGCGCGTCGAGAGAGCCGGGCTGCCACACCAGGTCGCTGTTGCACACGACGAGCCAGGGTGCGCGCGCGTCCGCGGCGCCGATGTTGGTGCCTGCCCCATAGCCGATGTTGGCGCCGGGCACGACGAGCCGGGCGCCGTGCTCGTCGGCCACCGCGCGCGAGCGCGACTGGTCGGTGCCGTTGTCGACGATCACCAGCTCGACGGACGACCCCGCCGTGGTCAGGGCCGTGGTCAGGGAGGTCGCGAAGTCGTCGAGCTCGGGGCCGGGGTGGTAGACGACGCAGACGACGCGGACGGTGGGGGTGCTCATCGTCCCGACAGGCTAGTAGTCGTCGGAGTAGCCCGGGTCCACGTCCTCCGGCGCGCGGCCCAGCAGGTGCGCCACCTGCTCGACGACGACGTCGTGGACCAGGTCCGCCAGGTCGAGCGCGTCGGTGGCGCGCGCCTCGAGCGGGCGGCGGTAGACCACGATGCGCGCCGGCAGGCCGGCATCGGCGGGGAAGTACCGTCCGAGCGGCACGCCGCCGTGCTCCCACGGTGCCGGGCCGGACGGCGGCACGTCCTCGACCGCGAACTCGGTTCCCTCCAGCTGGCGGGACCAGCGGTGCTCCAGCTCCTCCACCGCGTCGAGCACCAGGTCGTCGAACCGTTCGGCGCGCGTGCGGTAGGCGGGGGCGGTGGTCGGCATCAGCAGGCCGCGCAGGCCACGGCCGCGCCGGTCCCGGCGCCGCACCGGCCCGGCCTGCGGCTGCGCGCCGCGCCGGGCGGGCAGTCCCGCGGACGACGAGCGGCGCAGCGACCTCACGGCTCGAACTGTAGTCGGGGCGCGGCGTTGTGATCCCAGGTGTTGTCGCCGCGCGGCGGTACCGTCGCCTCCGTGCGATCCGTCCGGTTGTGCTCCCGCTCCGCCTGTGGCCGCCCGGCCGTCGCCACGCTGACGTACGTGTACGCCGACTCGACGGCGGTCCTCGGGCCCCTGTCGACCCTGGCCGAGCCCCACTCGTACGACCTGTGCGGCGAGCACGCCGAGCGCCTCACCGCGCCGCGCGGCTGGGAGGTGGTGCGGCTGCTGCCGGAGTTCGAGCCGCTCGCCCCGTCGCACGACGACCTGCTGGCGCTCGCCGACGCGGTGCGGGAGGCCGGCCGGCCGCCCGAGCCCGTGGCTCCGGTGGAGACGGCCGCCGCCGGTGGTGAGCGGCGCCGCGGCCACCTGCGCGTGGTCCACGGCGAGGCGGACGCGTGACGCGCCGCAAGGACCCGCGGCGGGTCGCCGCGAACACTCCGCTGCCGCTCGGCTCGGTCTCCGGACCCGTCGGCCCGCTCACGCCGGGTACCGAGACCTGCCTGGGCTGCGGCAGCGCGGACCTGGTGCGGATCCGGATGGGAGCACCGGGTGGGCGCGACGTCGTCTTCGTCTCCTGCCCCACGTGCGAGCGCACCGGCTGGTTCGCCGAGGACGGCGACGGCACGCCGCTGACCAGCGAACAGATCACCGGGCTCGGGTCGTCGGGCGGGGACCAGGCGTCCCGGTAGACTCGCCGTCGCGAGAAGGAGGCCAGATGTCCGTGCCGATGGAGCCCTGGGCGCGAGCGTTGCTGCGCTGCCCGGTGACAGGTGCCGAGCTGGTCGACGGCGTCGGCCCCGACGGGCAGCCGGAGCTCGTCTCCACGGACCCGGTGCGGCCCCTGGCCTACCCCGTGCGCGACGGCATCCCGGTGCTGCTGGCCGACGAGGCGCGGCCCGTCAGGTGAGCCACGAGGGTGGCGGGCACGGCGGGGGCACGCGTGCGATCGTCGCGGCGCTCGCGGCCAACCTGGGCATCGCGGCGACGAAGTTCGTCGCCTTCCTGCTGACGCACTCGTCGTCCATGCTCGCCGAGGCGGTGCACTCGCTCGCCGACTCCGGCAACCAGCTGCTGCTGCTGCTCGGCGGGCGCCGGGCGCAGCGTGGGGCCGATGACTCCCACCCCTTCGGGTACGGCCGGGACCGGTACATCTACGCGTTCATCGTGTCGATCGTGCTGTTCTCCGTGGGCGGCCTGTTCGCGCTCTACGAGGCGTGGCACAAGTGGATCGACCCGCACCCCATCGAAGGGCGCTGGTGGTGGGTGCCCATCGTCGTGCTGGTCGCGGCGATCGGCATGGAGTCGTTCTCGCTGCGCACCGCGGTACGCGAGGCCTCGCCGGCGCGGCACGGGCGCACCTGGTGGCAGTTCATCCGAGGCGCCAAGGCGCCCGAGCTGCCGGTGGTGCTGCTCGAGGACAGCGGCGCGCTCGTCGGGCTGGCGTTCGCCGGGTTCGGCGTGGGGATGACGCTCGGGACGCACGACGGGCGCTGGGACGCCGTCGGCACGGCGGCCATCGGCCTGCTGCTGGTCACCATCGCGGTGATCCTCGCGATGGAGACGTCGTCGCTGCTGCTGGGGGAGTCGGCCAGCGAGGAGAACGTGGACGCCGTCCGTGCGGCGCTCGTCGGGCCAGGGGTCGCCTCGGTGATCCACCTGCGCACGCTGCACCTGGGGCCCGACGAGCTGCTCGTCGCCGCCAAGATCGAGGTGACGGAGCGCGAGACGGCCGAGCAGATCGCCACGTCGATCGACGCCGCGGAGGCTCGTGTGCGGGCCGCGGTGCCCATCGCCACCGTCATCTACCTCGAGCCGGACCTGCGCCGGCTTCCCGCGTAGCCGGCCCGCCACCGCTCGCCGCACCGGCGAACGGACGTGGGCCGAAGCGGTGCGGGCGTCGGCAGCGTGCGCGAGGGCGGACCCCGAGGTCAGTCGGGGTCGGGGATGCCGTGGGGGAGGCGCGTCAGCAGGACGGCGTCGGCCGCGGCGCGCGCCTGGCGGCCGTACTCCACGGCGAGGTCCCGGGAGCGCCGTTCGGCGATCACCGCGGCGAGGAAGTCCTCGGGGTGCACGCCCGGGGCAGGCAGCGGCCGCACGTAGGCCTGGACCTGGGCGGTCAGCCGGCTGCCGAGGTCCACGCGGGAGGCCGGGTGCAGCGTCGCGGCTCGCCCGAGGAACTGCCGCACGGCCAGCGCCAGCCCGTCCGGCAGCCGGGCGACGTCGGCCGACGACGCCCAGGCGTACAGGTGCGGGGGCATCGTCACCGTGGCCTGGACCCCGCGATGGCCCCGCACCCGCGCCGCGTAGGTGCCGGCGAGCATGTCGCCCAGCCGCTTGCCGCGCGGGTGGACCATCGACGTGACCAGCGCGACGACACCCGACGTGCCCCACAGCTCGACGACGCCAACTAACGCTCTGACCAGCGCGTGCCGCACGGTGATGGGCCCGCCGTCGTCCCGCACGATCCGCATGCCCATCGCCAGCTTGCCCACGGACCTGCCGCGCGACAGCGTCTCCACGGTGACCGGTACGCCGACGAGGACCACGACCAGCGTCAGCACCGTGAAGATCGCCCCGGAGTAGCCGCCGGTGTCCGCGCCGAGCACGCCGACGAGCAGGACGACCGCGGCCGTGCCGCCGACGTAGACGGCAGCGTCGATCAGCCCGCCGATCATCCGGGACGCGAAGGCCGCGGGGCGCGTCTCGAGCAGCACGCCCTCACCGGTGAGGATCCCCTGGTCCGTCACAGTCGGAGCGTATCGGCCCGGCGGGGCGCCCGGGCCTGGCAGGCTGGGGGCATGGACCTCGACGCGCTCGTCGTCGCCCGCACGCCGGCCTGGCAGCGGCTCGACGCGCTGGTCCGCACGCGCCGGCTGACCGGCGCGGAGTCCGACGAGCTGGTCCGGCTCTACCGCGCGGTCTCCACCGACCTGTCGACGGTCCGCTCCGCCGCCCCCGACCCGGAGGTCGTCACCCGGCTGTCGCAGCTGCTGGGCCGGGCGCGGGCGCGCATCGCGGGCTCGCACGAGCCACGCTGGTCGCAGGTGGCGCGGTTCGTCGTGGTGCTGCTGCCGGCGGCGCTCTACCGGCTGCGCTGGTGGACGTTCGGGGTTGCGGTGGCCTTCGTGGCGATCGGCGTCGTCACCGGCTGGTGGGTGGCGACCAACCCCGCTGCGCTCGACGCGATGGGCTCGCCGGCGGACCGGCAGGCGTACGTCGACCAGGCGTTCTCGTCGTACTACGACCCGTCGGCCGGCTTCGCGGCGATGGTGTGGACCAACAACTTCTGGCTGACGTGGCTGTGCATCGGCGGCGGCATCACCGCCGTGGTGCCGGTGTTCTTCCTCGGCTACAACGCGATCAGCGTCGGCGCGTCGGGCGGTCTGATGGCGGCGTACGGGCACCTCGGGATGTTCTTCCGGCTGATCCTGCCGCACGGGCTGATGGAGCTGACCTCGGTGTTCGTGGCCGGTGCCGCAGGGCTGCGGCTGTTCTGGGCGTGGATCGACCCGGGTCCGCGGCCGCGCGCGCGGGCGCTGGCCGACGAGGGTCGGTCGATGATCACGGTGGCCGTGGGGCTCGTCGCGACGCTGGCGGCGTCCGGGCTCGTCGAGGCATTCGTCACCGGCTCCGCCCTGCCGTGGGGCGTCAAGATCACCATCGGGGCGCTCGTCGTCACCGCGTTCTGGGCGTACACCCTGGTCCTGGGCCGCCGCGCGGTGCGCACCGGCGAGACGGGCGACCTGTCCGCCGACCTCGCCGGCTACCAGGTCGCCACCGCCGGCTGACCGGACCGGACTACAGGCGGCCGGAGGCCTTGAGGGCCAGGTAGGTGTCGGCCAGGCGGGGGGCGAGGTCGTCGGGCAGGGCCTCGACCACGTCCAGGCCGCGGCGACGCAGCCGCTGCGCCACGGCGAGGCGCTCCAGGCCCGCGCGCTCGGCGGCGGCGGCGTCGAACACGTCGGCGCTCGTCGTCCTCGTCGTGCGCAGCTCCTCCTCCTCGGGGTCGAGGACCGCGGCGACGACGACGGCGTGCCGGTCCGCGAGCTGCGCCGCGACGTCCAGGAGTCCTTGCTCCACCGCGGCCGGGTCCAGCGCGGTGAGCAGCACCACGAGCGCCCGCTGCGTCAGGCGCTCGCGCACCTGGGCGGCGATGCCCGGCCAGTCGGCCTCGACGAGCTCGGGGCGGATCCCGGCCAGCGCGTCGGCGAACGCCGGCAGAACGCGCCGGCCGGTCGAGCCGGCCACGCGGGCGCGCACCCGGCGGTCGTAGGCCAGCAGCTCCACGCGGTCGCCGGCGTGCGTCGCCAGGGTCGCCAGCAGCAGCGCCGCCTCGATCGAGGCCTCGAGCCGCGGGGCGTCCAGCACGCGCACGGCGCTGGTCCGCGACGTGTCCACCACGACGAGCACCCGCCGGTCGCGCTCCGGCCGCCAGGTGCGCACCACGACGTCCGCCCGGCGGGCGGTGGCCCGCCAGTCGATCGACCGGACGTCGTCACCGATGACGTACTCGCGCAGCGAGTCGAACTCGGTGCCGGCCCCGCGCACCTGGACCGCGGCACGCCCGTCGAGCTCCCGCAGCCGCGCCAGCCGGCTCGGCAGGTGCCGGCGCGAGGCGAACTCCGGCAGCACGCGCAGCCGTCCCGGCACCGGAATCGTCGCCTGCCGGCCGGCCAGGCCCAGTGGCCCCACGGTCCGCACCGTCACGGCGCCCGCCTCCAGGTCGCCGCGGCGCGTGGGCAGCAGGTCGGTGCTGACGCGACGCGCCTCGCCCGGTGCGAGGTCCACGCGATGGCGGGGGGTGCGCCGTGCCAGGGTCGCGGGCGAGCCCGGCGCCACGGCGTCCACCTCCGCGCCGCCGCCGGACGACCGCCGCGGGCGGCGCGGGCGGCGCCACGCTTCGACCTGCTCGTCGGGCGCCAGCGCGGACGGTGGCCACGCGTCACGGACCACGGCGCGCAGCCGGCGCGAGTCCCGGTTCTCCAGCGTCAGCACCGAGCGCGCGGGCTGGGTGAGCCGGACCGACGCCGGCACGTCCCTGGCGACCGCCACCCGGCGCGGCGAGGCGGCCAGCGCGATGTCGAGGCCGCACAGCACGGCGACCACGACCGCCCACGCCAGCACGGTGCCGGGCACGGGCACGAGCACCACCGCCACGGCACCGAGCGCCGTGGCCACCACCGCCCGCCAGGTCAGAGCCATGCGCGCCTCAGCGAGGGACCGGCACCGAGGCCAGCACGGTGTCGAGCACCGTCTCGGCGGTGACGCCCTCCAGCTCGGCCTCGGGGCGCACCTGGACCCGGTGCCGCAGCGTGGGGTGTGCCAGCGCCTTGACGTCGTCGGGGGTGACGTACGGCCGCCCGGACAGCCAGGCCCAGGCGCGGGAGGTCGCCAGCAGCGCGGTGGCGCCGCGCGGCGAGACCCCGAGGGACAGCGACGGCGACTCGCGCGTCGCGCGCACCAGGTCGACGACGTACCCCACCACCTCGCGCGCCACCGTCACGTTCGCCACCTGGGCTCGCGCGGCGGCCAGCAGCGCCGCGTCGGCCACCGGGCGCACGCCGGCGGCGCGCAGGTCGCGCGGGTCGAAGCCGTGCGCGTGCCGCTCCAGCACCTCGATCTCGTCGTTGCGCGGCGGCAACGGCAGCAGCAGCTTGAGCAGGAACCGGTCCAGCTGGGCCTCGGGCAGCGGGTAGGTGCCCTCGTACTCCACCGGGTTCTGCGTGGCGACCACGACGAACGGGTCCGGCACCGGCCGCGGCACGCCGTCCACGGACACCTGCCGCTCCTCCATCGCCTCGAGCAGGGAGGCCTGGGTCTTGGGCGGCGTCCGGTTGATCTCGTCGGCCAGCAGGAGGTTGGTGAAGACCGGGCCCTGCCGGAAGCTGAACTCCGCGGATCGCGCGTCGTAGACGAGCGACCCGGTGACGTCCCCGGGCATGAGGTCCGGGGTGAACTGGATGCGCTTGGTGTCCAGGGCGAGAGCGCCGGACAGCGCGCGCACCAGGAGCGTCTTGGCCACGCCGGGGACACCCTCGAGCAGCACGTGGCCGCGGCACAGCAGCGCGATCACCAGTCCGGTCACCGCCGCGTCCTGCCCGACGACCGCCTTGGCCACCTCGGCCCGCACCGCGCCGAGCGCCGCCCGCAGCGGCGCGCCCGGGTCGGCGGCGGGGACCGGGAACGCCGGCACGGCGGCAGGCGGCGCCACCGGCCCGCCGTAGCGCTGCGGCTCGCCGTCGCCAGGAAGGTCGTCGCTCACGGTCGGTGTCCCTCGCTCTCCAGGATGTCCAGCTCGTCGGCCAGGGTGGCCAGCGCATGATCGTCGGCCGGGGGCGGCCCGTACAGCAGCCGTGCGACCTCGTCGGGCGGAGTCCCGGACGCCCGGGAGACCGCGTCGATCGTCGCCGGGCCGCCGGCGGACCGTGGCAGTCCCAGCCGGGCGGCCAGGCGTGTGGCGGCACCTGCTCGCAGCGCGGCGGCGGCATGGGCGTAGGAGCGCGCCCGCCGGTACAGCCGTCCGCGCCCACGCGTGGTCTCCGCGGCGGGCACGACGACCGGCAGCCGCTCGGCGACCACCGGCCCCAGCCGCCGCCCGCGCCACAGCGCCACGACGAGCACCACCAGGAGCGCCTCCAGCCCGAGCACCTTCAGCCACGGTGGGACGAGGGGCCCCACCGGCGACCCGCCGCCGAGGTCGCTCGCGCCGAGGGTCGGCAGGAACCATGTCAGCCGGTCGTGCCGCCCCAGCATCCGGATCGCCAGGGCGGCGTTGCCCTGCGTGGCCAGCGCGCCGTTGGTCAGGGGCGTCGCGTCGGCGAGGACCGCGACGTGACGGCCGGCGGCGTTCGTCGTCACCGCGTACGCGCCGGGTGCGGCCGCCTCACCCGGATTCGGCGCGAGCAACGGGAAGCACACCGTCGCGGCCGGTCCCTCGGCGACCAGCGCCCCGGCCGCGGTCACGGTGCCGGCGGCGGTGGCGTCCTCGTCCCGGCAGGCCGCCTGACGCGTCGTCGCCAGCGACCCGCCGCCGTACGACAGGCCGATCCCCGGCGCCAGCTGGTCGAGCCACCCGGTCGCGGCCACGAGGACCAGGTCGTCGTCGATCGCTGCGATCCGGTCGACGTCCGGCTGCGTCAGGGCGTAGTCGCCGGCCACGAGCAGCGTCCCGCCGCCGGCCGCGGCGCGCTCGGCGTCGCCGATGGTCCGCACGTACGTCACGGTGACGCCGTGCCTGGCGAGGATCTGCGCGAGCGCCCGCGCCCCGGTCTTGCCGACGTTGTCCGGCGCCAGGGGCGTCGTCGAGGTGCGCGGCGCGGGCAGGATCGCCAGGAGCCCGCCGGCCAGGAGCACCCCCAGCACGACGAGCACCGGTCGCCACCGGCGCCAGCGTCCGGACGCGCGGGTGCGTGCCGTGGTCCCGTCCCCGACGACCATCGTCGCCGTGCTCATGCCCGCCCCCGCCCGACGGTGGTCATCGGGCCGCCGCAGGGGTGCGGCGGGTGGCGCGAACCTGCTGATCCGCCGCGCGCATGGCGGCATCGTCGGCCGGGCCGGCCACACGCTCGCCGTAGACGACGTCGTCGAACAGCTCGGCCCCGTCGGCGAGCGCGCGAGCCGCCGGCAGGAGGACCCGGCCGCCTTCGGTGGAGACCTCGAGCGCCGTGCGCCCGGGCCGCTCGTCGAGCACCGCGCGCTCCTCGAGGTCGCGCACCATCGCGCGGAACCGTTCGGCGACCGCGAGCGACCAGTCGCCCGCACGTGCTGCCGCGTCGGCGGCGGACCGCAGCTGGGCGGCCGTGCGCCGGTCGTCGGAGCCCAGCACCACCCGCTCCCGCGCGACCCGCCGCGCCCGGCGCACCGGCCCGGCCACCCAGAGCGCGACGAGGCCGACGACGGCCAGGGCGCCGACGACGAGCACCGCCGCCAGCCCGGGCGGCATGCCGAGCGCCGGCAGGCCGTGGAACTGCTCGGTGAGCCAGCGCAGCAGCCGGACCAGGAGGTTGTCCGAGTGGTGGTAGGCCGGATCGGACAGCTCGGTGACCGCCCACTGCCGGGCGGTCGGCGCGTCGGGGACGACCGGGGGCTCGACGAGCACCGGCGGCCTACCGGACGGCGGCGACCGCGTCGGCGTTGGCCGCGCGGCCGAGCTCGATGTCGAGTCCTTCGCGGCGCATCCGCACGTCGATGTAGAGCAGCGCGACGACG
>DASWOL010000119.1:0-32292 GCA_036398695.1 Cellulomonas sp.
GGTCATGGTGGCGACCATCGCGTTCGGGATGGGCATCGACAAGCCGGACGTGCGGTTCGTCGCGCACCTCGACCTGCCGAAGTCCATCGAGGGCTACTACCAGGAAACCGGCCGCGCCGGGCGCGACGGGCTGCCTGCCACGGCGTGGCTCGCCTACGGGCTGGCCGACGTGGTGCAGCAGCGCCGCCTGATCGACTCCTCCGACGGTGACGAGCTGCACAAGCGCCGGCTGGCGCAGCACCTGGACGCGATGCTCGCGCTGTGCGAGGCCGTGGGGTGCCGGCGGCAGCAGCTGCTGTCGTACTTCGGCGAGGAGTCTGCGCCGTGCGGCAACTGCGACACGTGCCTGACCCCGCCCTCGTCGTACGACGGCACGGTGCCCGCCCAGAAGCTGCTGTCGACCGTGGTGCGCCTGGACCAGCGGGGCCAGCGCTACGGCGTGGGGCACGTGGTGGACATCCTGCGCGGCAAGACGACGGACCGGGTGCGCCAGCTGGGGCACGACGAGCTGACGACCTTCGGCGTCGGCGCGGACCTGTCGGACGGCGAGTGGCGCACGGTGGTGCGTCAGCTGGTCGCGGCCAGGCTGGTGGGCGTCGAACCCGAGCACTCGACGCTCTACCTCACCGTCGGCTCGACGTCCGTGCTGCGCGGCGAGCGCGAGGTACGCCTGCGACACGACCCGGCGGGCGCGACGCGCAACAGTCGCCGGACGACCGGACCCAAGCCGGCGACCGTTGCGGCGGATCTCTCCACGGACGATGCGGCGCTGTTCGAGTCGTTGCGCGCCTGGCGTGCCGGCGTCGCGCGGGAGGCCGGGCTTCCCGCGTACGTCGTGTTCCACGACGCGACCCTGCGGGAGTTCGCGGTGCGCCGACCGGCGTCGCTCGACGAGCTGGCGGGAGTGTCGGGCGTCGGCGCGGCGAAGCTGGAGCGGTACGGCGCCGGCGTGCTCGCGGTCGTGGCGCCGGGGGACGGCGCCTGAGACGCTGACCACGGCTGCCAACGGATGAGGTTCGGGCGGACCGGATCGTGACCGGCCCCGCCAGTGCCTCCGCTGCTGCTAGCCTGCCGCCGCCGACGCGGCGTCGCAGGGGCCCTCGCGTGGCGCCGACACGCGGAGCGCACCGTGAGCATCGAGACGGACCTGACGTCGATGAACCACCTCGCCGGGCTGGTCGATACGGCAACCGTGGACGGAGTACCGACGTTGCTCTCGGAGCGCGACGGTCCAGTGACCGGCGGTCTCATGTTCCGCGTGGGCCGCGACGACGAGACACTGGCCTCGGCCGGAATCACCCACCTGGTGGAGCACCTGGCCCTGTACCCGCTCAACATGTGGGACCTGCACCACAACGGGCAGACCGCGGGGAACTACACCCTGTTCCACGCGACCGGGACACCGGCTGACGTGGTCGACTTTCTCAATGGCGTCTGCGCGGTGCTGCGGAACCTGCCGCTGGACCGGCTGGAGGTCGAGAAGGCGGTGCTGCGCACCGAGGCGGCCGGCAGCAACGGGGGCGGTGCGTTCGAGGCCATGGGACTGTGGCGCTACGGCGTGCAGGGCCCCGGTCTGTCGGGTCCGGCCCACGAGGGGCTGGCCCTGCTGACCGCCGATGACGTGGCGGCCTGGGCGTGCACGCGGTTCACCCGTGACAACGCCGTCCTGTTCCTCACCGCGGGCGCGCTGCCGCAGGGCCTCGACCTGCGCCTGCCGGCCGGGCGGCGGTTCCCGATCCTGCTGCCTCAGGAGACGCTGGTCCGCAAGCCGGCCTGGTTCCCTGGCCCGGCGGGCGCCGTGGTGATCGACGGCCTGGTGGCCCGCGGAACGGCGGCGAGCCTCTTCGCACGCACCGCGGAGCGGACGCTCTTCCGGGTGCTGCGCCAGGAGCGTGGCCTTTCGTACACCGTCACCTGCAGCGCCACGGCACGGACTCATGAGCGCACACAGATCACGGTCCACGCGGACGCGTTGCCGGAGAAGCAGGACGCCATGGTGCGCACGGTGGTCGGCACCCTGGATGCGCTGCGGGACGGCGGCGTCCAGGACATGGACCTCGCGGCGGCGCGCAAGCTGCTCCGTCAGGAGTACGACACGCCCCACCTGGGCGCCGTCATGCTGCCGGGGGTGGCGTTCGACCTCCTCGTCGGCCATCCCACGCTCCACCCCGACGAGGCGCGTGCCCGGCTGGAGGCCAACACCGCGGCGGACGTCACCGCGATCGCGGCGGCGTTCTGGGACGACGCCCTCGCCGAGGTGCCGAACGAGGGACTCGACTGGGCCGGCTTCGTGCCGGCGCCCCGGTTCTCGCCGGCGGAGGTCATCGGCCGGGCCTACCCGCGGTACTCCGACCCTGGCACCGTGCTCCTTCTCGGCGACCAAGGCGTCAGCCTGCGCATGACCGAGGGCGTGCACACCGTGCGGTACGAGGACTGCGCACTTATGTGGGCCTACGCGGACGGCGGCCGGGTGCTGGTGGGGCGCGACGGCTTCCAGGTGGTCGTCGAGCCCACACTCCACCGGCGGCTCACGCCCGAGATGGTCGCTGCGACCATCGACCCGCACGTACCGAGGGCCGTCGTGCGAGTCCTGCCGGAACGCCCCGCCGACCGCATCCCTCGTCCCGCGCGGTGGCGCAAGGAGTTCCGCGTGGCACCGCAGTGGCGGGGGCTCGGCCAGTGGGCCGTGGGCTGGGGCGTCTGCCTCGTCACCCTCGGCGTCCTGTGGACGCTGGCGCTCATCCCGCAGCGTGCGCCGGCCGACGCATCCGCGGCGCTGCTGGCGCTCTTCTGGCTGTTCGCGGCGGTCGTCGACCTGGGCGGCGCGTTCCTGCTCTTCGCCGGCGTCAGGCGGCGAGCACTCTAGGGCCGCCAGCGCCGGGTCCGTGCAGGTCAGTGCCGGGTCAGTGCGGCGTCAGTCGCCCTGTCAGTGCCGGATCAGCGTCGGCCGGTGCCGTCCACGGCCCACCGCTCGAGGGTCGCGACCTCGTCGGGCGTCAGCGGTGGGGCGGCGAGCGCGGCGACGTTGTCCTCGAGCTGGGCCACCGAGCTCGCCCCGATCAGCGCGGAGGTGACGCGCTCGTCGCGCAGCAGCCAGGACAGGGCGAGCTGGGCGAGCGACTGGCCACGGCCACGGGCGAACTCGTCGAGCGCCTTCGCTCGCTCGACGTACTCGGGAGTGAGGTTGGCGGCCGTGAGGAACCGACCCTGAGCGACGCGGGAGCCGGCGGGCACCGAGCCGGACAGGTACCGGTCGGTGAGAAGCCCCTGGGCGAGCGGGGAGAACACGATGGTGCCGATGCCCAGGTCGCCGACGGCATCCAGCAGCGTTTCGATCTCGCCCGGCAGCACCTGCTCCACGTGCCGGTTGAACATCGAGTAGCTGGGCTGGTGGATCAGCAGCCGCACACCCATCTCGTCGAGCAGCCGGTAGGCCTCGCGGGTGCGCGCCGGGCCGTAGTTGGAGATGCCGACGTACAGCGCCTTGCCGGAGCGGACCGCCTGCGCCAGCGCGCCCATCGTCTCCTCGAGCGGCGTGTCCGGGTCCGGCCGGTGGTGGTAGAAGACGTCGACGTAGTCCAGGCCCATCCGGCGCAACGAGGCGTCGAGCGAGCTCAGCAGGTACTTGCGCGAGCCCCAGTCCTGGTACGGACCGACACCCATCGGGTACCCGGCCTTCGTCGAGATCACCAGCTGGTCGCGGTACGGCCGGAGGTCCGCCGCCAGGTGCCGGCCGAAGTTCTCCTCGGCGGCCCCGGGCGTGGGCCCGTAGTTGTTCGCCAGGTCGAAGTGCGTGATACCCAGGTCGAAGGCGCGGCGCAGCACGGCGCGCTGGGTGCCGAACAGGTGCTCGTCGCCGAAGTTGTGCCACAGGCCGAGCGACAGAGCGGGCAGCACGAGGCCGCTGTGACCGACTCGGCGGTACTGCATGGTGTCGTAGCGGTCCTCGGCGGCGAGGTACGGCTGGACGGTCGGCATCGACGGGTCCTTTCATGGGGTGTGCGTTCAGGCTAGGCCCGCGCGGAGGGTGCTCGGGCCCAGGCCTGCTCGCATCCGCAGGGCAGACCGGGTCGACCGCAGTGGTGAGCGCGCAAGACACGTAGGAGTGATATCGCCGTGATCGCAGGAGTGATATCGCACAAGCCGCAAGAGTGATATCGTCGCATCGTGGCGGGCTATCGGGAGCGCATCGCCGACCGGCTCGTGGCGGACGCCCTCAGGACGTTCGGCGCCGTGGTGATCCAGGGACCGCGGGCGGTGGGCAAGACGACCAGCGGCCTTCGCCTGGCAGCGAGCTCGGTACGCCTCGACGCCTCCCCCGATCTGGCGGCCCTCGCCGAGACGTCGCCTCCTGCGGTGCTCGCAGGGAACGTCCCGCGACTGGTGGACGAGTGGCAGCTGGCGCCCACCCTGTGGAATGCCGTGCGGCACGAGGTCGACACCCGTGGCGCCCCCGGCCAGTTCATCCTCACGGGATCCGCGACACCGTCCGACGACGTCACCCGGCACAGCGGCGCCGGCCGGTTCCGCCGGGTGACACTGCGGCCGATGACACTGGCCGAGAGCGGCGAGAGCACCGGGGCGGTCGACTTCTCCGACGTGCTCAGCGGTGCCACGGTCGCCGGCATCGGCGGACCGACGGTGGAGGACTACGCGCGACTGATCGTGCGAGGCGGCTGGCCTGCGCTGGTCACTGCTCCCGAGCGGTCCCCGGCCGACTACCTGACGGCCTATCTGGACGACGTCGCACGGGTGGACCTCCCGGGCGCGGACGCGCGGACGGATCCGGTGCGCATGCTCGCGCTGGTCCGCGCCCTGGCCCGGAACGTCGCCACCGAGGCCTCGGCGGTCACGCTGGGTGCGGAGGCGGAGATCGGGGACCGCGACCATCCCGCGATCGGCGTCTCCCCGCAGTCCGTGCGCAAGTACCTGCACGCGCTCACACGGGTCTTCGTCGTCGAGGAGCAGCCGGCGTGGGCACCGCACCTGCGCTCGAGAGTGCGCCTGCGCGTGCAGCCGAAGTGGCACTTCGTCGACCCGTCGCTGGCGGCGGTCTCACTCGGGGCAGGGCCGTCGGCGCTGCTCGACGACCCGAAGTCGCTCGGCCTGCTGTTCGAGTCCCTCTGCGTTCGCGACCTGCGGGTCTACGCACAGGCGCTCGGCGGGAACGTCTATCACTACCGCGACGAGACGGGCCTCGCGGCTGATGCCGTCGTGGAGCTGGGCGACGGCCGATGGGCCGCCTTCGAGATCAAGCTCGGCGGCGCGGCGTACGTGGACAAGGCCGCCGCCAACCTCGCGAAGCTGGCGGCCAAGGTCTCCGAGCAACGCGCCGCTCGGCTGTGCTCGCTCAACGTCCTCACCGCCGGCACCACCAGCTACACGCGGCCGGACGGTGTGAACGTCGTGGCCCTGGGCCACCTGGGGCTGAGGAGCTGACGGCGACCGTGCTGCACGTCGTTTTCTTCGAGCCGCGGATCGCCGGCAACACCGGCAACGCGATCCGCATGGTGTCCGGCACCGGCGCGGTGCTGCACCTGGTCGAGCCCCTGGGCTTCGACCTCGCGGAGTCGAAGCTGCGCAGGGCCGGGCTGGACTACCACGACCTGGCGCAGGTCGTGGTGCACCCGGACCTGGACCACGCGCTGGCCGGGTTGGGTCGCGTCTTCGCCTTCACCACGCAGGGGACACGGCGCTATGTCGACGTCGACTGGCGCGACGAGGACGCGCTGCTGTTCGGACCGGAGCCGACCGGGCTGCCTGCCGCCGCGCGCGAGCACCCGCGGGTCGAGGCGCAGGTGCGCATCCCGATGCTGCCGGGCCGCCGGTCGATGAACCTGTCCAACGCGGCCGCGGTGGCCACCTACGAGGCCTGGCGCCGGTTGGGCTTCCCGGGCGGGGTGTGAGAACGTTCCGGCGGGCTCGTCCGTTGGGCTTCCCGGCGCACGACGAGCACGACGAGGGACGGCGGACGAGGGCATGGCGCAGCTGCAGGCACGGGACGTGTGGGTGGGATACGGCACGGCGCACGTGCTTGCGGGGGTGGACCTCGTCCTCGCGCCCGGTGAGGTGATCGGCCTGATCGGACGGTCGGGCGTCGGCAAGTCGACGCTGATCGAGGTTCTCGGCGGCGCGCTGGAGCCGAGCCGTGGCTCGGTGACGTTCGACGGTGGCCGCGTGTTCAAGCCCGCCCGCCGCGACAAGAAGGCGCTGCGCGCCCGCGTCCGTGTGGTGCACCAGAACGGCCAGGACTCCGCCGACCCGCTGGGCAGCGTCGAGAAGGCGGTCAAGGGCGCGCTCGACGACGCGCGGGCCGCGGGCCGGTCCACCGGCATGGACGTCGAGACGGCGCTCGCCGACATGGAGATGCCGGCGCACCTGCTGCGGCGGCGGGTCGGCACCCTGTCCGGTGGAGAGCGGCAGCGGCTCGCGCTGGCGCTGGCGCTGGCCACCCGCCCGGAGGTGCTGCTGCTCGACGAGCCGCTCACGGCGATCGACCAGTCGATGCGCCACCACCTGACGGACGTGCTGGCGCGGCGCTTCGCGGCCGACCGGATCGCCGTGCTGATCGCGTCGCACGACGTGCGGCTCGTCGAACGTCTGACCACCACGGTCCACGTGCTGGCCGAGGGCCGGCTCGTGGAGCACGGACCGCTCGGCGAGGTGCTGGCGAGCCCGCAGCACCCGGACACCATGGAGTTCGTGGCCGCCCTGCCCGAGGCGACGCTGCGCTGGGCCTGACCGCTCGCGCCGGGCGCCCCGGGCGTAGGCCATCCGCCACCCCGCCCGGGGATCGCGCGTGAGCGCCGCTCCGACCCGTCGGGCGGTGGTCAGGCGGACGGCACCTGGCCCGCCGGCAGGACGTGCCCGACGAGGGGCCCGAACTCCGTCGCCTCGAAGGCCACGTTCACCCGGGGGGTCACCACGACGCGGTCCTCGTCGACATCGACGGTGACGGTCCAGGCGTGCGGCGTCTCGACGTGGCGCACGGACAGGACGTAGCGGTCGGCGTCCGTCCAGGTGCCGCTGACGAGCGAGGCCGGCGACTGCCGCTTCTGGAGCGGGTTCGTCAGGCTCTGCGGCACCGGCTCGGCGTGGCCCGGGTGGAAGGTCACGGCGCCGCCGGTCCAGCGCACGACGAGCTCGTCGGCCACCCCGCCCGCGGCGAAGGAGGCCGACACCACGCCGAGCGGGTTGTCGTCGAACACGACGGTGCGTCGCGACAGCCGTACGGCGGTCGCCGTGATGGCCTGGCCCGACGGCGGGTCGAGCCGCAGCCCGGCGAGCTGCGCCTCCAGCGCGGCGCGGCCTTCGTCGTCGGGCGGCAGCGGCCGGCGGTGCAGCCCCGGCAGCAGCAACCGCCAGACCGCGTCGAGCACCGCGCCCGTGTCCCGGAACGCCCCCGTGATCGCGACCACCGTGTCCTCGTCGGGCAGCACCAGCGAGAACTGCCCGAAAGCTCCGTCCGCGCGGAACCCGTGCTGCGAGCGCCACATCTGGAAGCCGTAGCCCTGCTGCCAGTCGACACCGGCCCAGTGGGCCGTCGAGACCTGCGCGGCACCCGCCTGGGCCACCCAGCCCTCGGGCAGCACGCGCCGGCCCTGCCACATCCCGTCCTGCAGGTACAGCAGCCCGAGCTTGGCCACGTCCTCGGTCCGGACGGACATGCCGACCCCGCCCAGGTCGATCCCCTGCGGGCTGACCTCCGTGGTCGCCCCCACGATGCCGAGCGGCTCGAGGAGCCGCGGCGTCAGGTAGTCCAGCAGGTGCTGCCCCGTCACCCGCTGCACGATCGCGGACAGCACGTAGGTGCCGGGGGTGTTGTAGATGAACCGCTCGCCCGGCTCGTGCGCCAGCGGCGTCGCCAGGAACGTCGCGAGCCAGTCGCCGGGCGTGTCGATCATGGTCGGCTCGGGGTCGTGGCCGCCGCTCATCGTCAGCAGGTGCCGCACGGTCATCCGCGCCAGCCGCTCGTCGGGAGTCGTCGGCGCGTGCTCCGGAAGCAGCGCCACCACGCGGTCGTCGAGCGTCAGCAGACCCTCCGCCACGGCGAACCCGACGGCCGTCGCCGTGAAGGTCTTCGACAGCGAGTAGAGGGCGTGCGGGCGGTCCGGTCCGAAGGGTGCGGCCCAGCCCTCGGCGATCACGTTCCCGTGCCGCACCACCATGAGCGAATGGAGCTCGGGGTTCGCGACGATGGCGTCCAGGGTGGCGAGCACGGCGCGCGGATCGACGCCCTGCTCCTCGGGGATGCTGCGCGGCAGCGACTGGTTCACGACCCCCAACCCTGCCACTGCGCGTCGCCTGCTCTCGCCACGGGCAGCTTGGGGAGCAGCGGATGGCGGCGCGCGGCCCGGGCTCACCGACGTGGTAGCCGGAGCGGCCGTGACGTGGCAGGAGCCCGGGCCCCCGAGAGGGACCGGGCTCCTGCCACGTGCGGTGGACGTCAGGCCGGCATGAGGCCGGTTCCGCTGTCACCGGCCACGTGCCGCGGCGCGGCAGGCACGTCGGTGCCGGACCGCGGGGTGCCGACGCCCGCGCCGACCGGCTCGGGCGTCACCTTGCCGCGCTCGCTCATCGGCACGCCCCGGAAGGTGAACTCCCCGAGCAGGCCCTCGCCCTCGGCGTCGACCAGCACCAGCTGGCCGGCCTTGAGCTCGCCGAACAGGATCTTCTCGGACAGCGAGTCCTCGATGTCCCGCTGGATGGCGCGGCGCAGCGGCCGGGCGCCGAGCACCGGGTCGTAGCCCTTCTCGGACAGGAGCTTCTTGGCGGCGGGCGTCAGCTCGACGGCCATGTCCTTGTCCTTGAGCCGGGCGTTGAGCTTGGCCACCATGAGATCGACGATCTCGACGATCTCCTCCTGGCTCAGCTGCGGGAACACCACCACGTCGTCGACGCGGTTGAGGAACTCCGGCCGGAAGTGCTGCTTGAGCTCGTCGCCGACCTTCGACTTCATCCGCTCGTAGGACGTCGACAGGTCGCCGCCCGCCTGGAACCCGGTCTGCAGGCCCTTGGCGATGTCCCGCGTCCCGAGGTTCGTCGTCATGATGATGACGGTGTTCTTGAAGTCGATCACCCGGCCCTGGGAGTCGGTCAGGCGGCCGTCCTCGAGAATCTGCAGCAGCGAGTTGAAGATGTCCGCGTGGGCCTTCTCCACCTCGTCGAACAGGACCACGGAGAACGGCTTGCGACGCACCTTCTCGGTCAGCTGGCCGCCCTCGTCGTACCCGACGTAACCGGGCGGGGAGCCGAACAGCCGCGAGACGGTGTGCTTCTCGGAGAACTCCGACATGTCGAGCTGGATCAGTGCGTCCTCGTCGCCGAAGAGGAACTCTGCAAGCGCCTTGGCGAGCTCGGTCTTCCCGACGCCGGTGGGGCCGGCGAAGATGAACGACCCGCCGGGCCGCTTCGGGTCCTTGAGGCCGGCGCGCGTGCGACGGATCGCCTGCGACAACGCGTGGATCGCCTGGTCCTGCCCGACGACGCGCTTGTGGAGGTTCTCCTCCATGTGCAGCAGGCGGCTGGACTCCTCCTCCGTCAGCTTGAACACCGGGATGCCGGTCGCGTTGGCCAGGACCTCGGCGATCAGCTCCTCGTCGACCTCGGCGACCGCGTCCAGGTCACCGTTCTTCCAGGCCTTCTCCTTCTCGGTGCGCTTGAGGCCGAGCTGCTTCTCGGTGTCGCGCAGCCGCGCGGCACGCTCGAAGTCCTGCTCGTCGATCGCCGACTCCTTGTCGCGACGGGTCAGCGCGATCTGCTCGTCGAGCTCGCGCAGCTCCGGCGGAGCCGTCATGCGGCGGATGCGCAGCCGCGCGCCCGCCTCGTCGACCAGGTCGATCGCCTTGTCCGGCAGGAAGCGGTCGTTGACGTAGCGGTCGGCCAAGGTGGCGGCCGCCACGAGCGCGGAGTCGGTGATGGTGACGCGGTGGTGCGCCTCGTACCGGTCGCGCAGACCCTTGAGGATCTCGATGGTGTGCTGCAGCGTCGGCTCGGCCACCTGGATCGGCTGGAAGCGGCGCTCCAGGGCCGGGTCCTTCTCGACGTACTTGCGGTACTCGTCGAGGGTGGTGGCGCCGATGGTCTGCAGCTCGCCGCGGGCGAGCATCGGCTTGAGGATCGAGGCCGCGTCGATGGCGCCCTCAGCAGCACCCGCGCCGACGAGCGTGTGGATCTCGTCGATGAACAGGATGATGTCGCCGCGGGTGCGGATCTCCTTGAGCACCTTCTTCAGGCGCTCCTCGAAGTCGCCGCGGTACCGCGACCCGGCCACCAGGGCGCCCAGGTCGAGCGTGTACAGCTGCTTGTCCTTCAGCGTCTCCGGCACGTCGCCGCGGACGATGTCCTGCGCCAGGCCCTCGACCACCGCGGTCTTGCCGACGCCTGGCTCCCCGATGAGCACCGGGTTGTTCTTGGTGCGGCGGGAGAGCACCTGCATCACCCGCTCGATCTCTTTCTCGCGTC
This sequence comes from Cellulomonas sp., assembly GCA_036398695.1. Taxonomy (GTDB): domain Bacteria; phylum Actinomycetota; class Actinomycetes; order Actinomycetales; family Cellulomonadaceae; genus Cellulomonas. The sequence goes on from DASWOL010000119.1 coordinate 10,465, forward strand.
CGATGACCGGGTCGAGCTTGCCGTCGCGCGCGGCCTGCGTCAGGTTGCGGCCGAACTGGTCGAGCACGGCCGAGCCGGACGGCTGGCCCTCGGCCGGCCCGCCGGCGGCGACCGGCTCCTTGCCCTGGTAGCCGGAGACGAGCTGGATCACCTGCTGGCGCACACGGTTGAGGTCCGCGCCGAGCTTGCCGAGCACCTGGGCGGCGACGCCCTCGCCCTCGCGGATGAGGCCCAGAAGGATGTGCTCGGTGCCGATGTAGTTGTGGCCGAGCTGCAGCGCCTCGCGCAGGGAGAGCTCGAGCACCTTCTTGGCGCGCGGCGTGAACGGGATGTGCCCGCTCGGCGCCTGCTGACCCTCGCCGATGATCTCCTGCACCTGGGCGCGCACGGCCTCCAGGCTGATGCCCAGCGACTCCAGCGCCTTGGCGGCGACTCCCTCACCCTCGTGGATGAGGCCCAGGAGGATGTGCTCGGTGCCGATGTAGTTGTGGTTGAGCATCCGCGCCTCTTCTTGGGCGAGGACGACCACCCGGCGGGCCCGGTCCGTGAATCTCTCGAACATGTGCACTCCTCACGGGGCTGAACGCCTACCGCCTGTCCTATCGGCACGGGACTGCCGCGGACGTAGGACGGCTGGCGTTGTTCGATGCTAACCGCGGGGTGTGGCGGGGAAGTCCTCTGTTCGCCGCAGGCGTGACACCTCGTCCCGCGGCACGGCGGGCGCGGAGCCGGTCAGGTGGGCCACGGCGGCGGCCACCACCCCGGGATCGGTGAGGATCCGCTGGTGCCCGAGCCCCTGCGTGCTCAGCAGCCGCGCGTTGGGCCACGCGGCGGCGATCGCCTCTCCCTCGGCGAACGCCACCTCGTGGTCCAGGCGGTCGTGCACCACCAGCGTGCCCGGCATGCCGCCCTCGGCGCCCAGGGGTGCGATGTCGTAGTCGGCGAGCGCACGGCCGGTGGCCTCGTCGATCGCCGCGCGCAGGTCGCCCGCGGTGCGACTCGCGAGGCGTAGCACGTGGGCGAACTGGCGGACCAGGTCCTCGAACCCGCCGTTCGGCGAGACCAGCACCAGCCTTTCGGCGGCCAGCCCCTGGTGCAGCACCTGCGCGGCGGACGTGCAGCCGAGCGAGTGGGCCAGCACGCCGGCGGCCGGCCCGTGCTCCTGCCCGACCACCTCGAACGCCTCGATCAGCTCCATGACGGTGCCGCGCCCCGGGCCCATGAACCCCGGGCCCGCGTCACCGTGGCCCGGCGCGTCGAACGCCACCACCCGGTAGCCGGCGGCGACCAGCGGCCCGACGAACGCGCCCAGCTGCCCGCGCCAGCCGCCCCAGCCGTGCACCAGGTAGACGATCGGCCCGTCGCCCCACGTCTCGACCACCACGTCGCCCGCGCGCACCGCGGGCAGTCGCGTCACCGCGCCCTGGGCGGGCCGGAAGTCACGCGTGCGCGCGCCAGCCGGGTAGGTGCACCACAGGTCGACCGCCTTGCGCCCGGCCGCCGCGGGCGCCACGTGCTCGAGCACCCGCAGCTGCGCACGCGTGCCCGCCAACGCGGCCCCGGCCCTCAGCCGCCGCCAGGTGCGGCGGGCAGTCCTCGTCGGGCGCGCGGAATCCTGATCGGTCGCGGGCACCCGGCGAACGTATCACCAGGTCCGGGGCTCGCCGCCCGGCCGCACGACGACCGGCGCCGGACGTCGCACCCCCGCACGCACGGAGCGGGTGGCCACCACGAGCCACGCGAGGAGGAGCCCGACCCACCAGATCACCGCCAGCCCCCGCAGTGCCACCGACCCGGTGTGCACCGCGAGCGCCGAGATCCCGGTCACCGTCACCCCCACGGGGAACGTGAACGACCACCACGTGGGCGCGAAGGGCATGCCGGCGCGCACGGTGCGCACGGTCACCGCTCCGGCGATGCCCAGCCACAGCAGGATGAAGCCGAGCACCGGGACGCCGTAGGCGATGCCGAGGGCGCCGAGCAGCCACGACCACCGCTCGTCGGCCACGACGACCGGTGCCTGCGCGCCGAGCAGGTTGACCGCGGTCGTCGACTGCCCGAGCGGCCCCAGCACGATCCACAGCGTCGGCACCATCGCCGCCGCGCCCACCTTGTGGCGGGCCAGCCGGCCCCACAGCTGCGGCAGCACGACGAGCGTCGCCACCAGGCTCAGCCCGAACATCGCATAGCAGGCCAGGAGCATCGTCAGTCGTGGCTGACCCGCCGGTACGTGCGGCACGAGGGCCGCGCCGGTCGCCGCGGACACCATGGGCGGCACGATCGGCATCAGCCACCCGCCGAAGGCCGCGTCGTCGGCCACCGTGTGCCGCGTGAACTGCAGGTACGGCACGGCGACCGCGGCGGCGAGCCCGAGCGCCGTGCCCGTGGCCCACAGCACGGCGTCCGCCGCCACGGCCACCCGCGCGCCGATCACCGCCGAGCCCAGCGCCAGCGTGCCGGCACCGACGGTGAGCAGCGCCATCGGTGGCGCACCGTAGAAGTGCGCCATCACCGGATCGAGGTGGTACGACCGCGCCATCGCCGGATGCCGCACCACGTGCGCGCACCACAGCACCACGAGACCGACGAGCAGCAGCGCCGCGAGCGCCCACACCACCGTCGCCGCCGCACGCAGGCCCGGCGGCTGCCACGGAAGCTGGGCCGAGGCGTTGGCGAGGATCCCGGTGCCCATCACGGAGGCGAACCAGTTGGGCCGGACGTCCCGCGCCAGGCGAGCGAGCCGGCCGGCCGGCCCCGCGTCCGACGCCGGGCCGGCGTCCGTTCCCGGGACGACGACGGTGGCGACAGCGGTGGGCTCAGGAGTGGGAAGCACCGTGCCACTGTCCGCGCCGCCGGCGGTGTCCGGTAGGCGGCTTGTCGTTGTACCGTCACAAGCACCGCTTGTGCCCGACGACTCGAGGTTCGATGTCCACCACCCCCGACCTGGCCGACCTGAGGCTGCTCGTCGCCGTCGACCGGACGGGCGGTCTCGGCGCCGCCGCACGTGAGGCCGGTGTCAGCCAGCAGGCGGTGTCCCAACGGGTGCGCGCCCTCGAGCACGACCTGCGGGTCACGCTCGTGGCACGCAGCCCCCGGGGCTCCCGGCTGACGGACGCCGGCGCGCTCGTCGCCGCCTGGTCGGCTGACCTGCTCGACGCCGCCGACCGGCTGGACGCCGCTCTGGAGTCGCTGCGCACGCGTCAGGCCGCGCCGTTGCGGGTCGCCGCCAGCCTGACGGTCGCGGAATACCTCGTCCCCGGCTGGCTGGTGCGGTTCCGGGCCGACGAGGACGCCCGCGACGGACGGACCGACGAGCGGACCGACGAGGCCGCCGTCCGGCCGGCGGCCCGCGTCGAGCTGACCGCCGCCAACTCCACCGCCGTGATCGACCTCGTGCGCCGCGGCGTGGTCGACCTCGGCTTCGTGGAGACGCCGGACCTGCCCGGCGACCTGCATCTGCGCACCGTGGCGCACGACGAGCTCGTCGTCGTGGTACCGCCCGGCCACCCCTGGGCGACCCGTCCGTCGATCACCGCCGCCGAGCTCGCCGCCACGCCGCTGGTGGTGCGTGAGGCGGGGTCGGGGACGCGACGCGCGCTCCAGCTCGCGCTGCAGCACCACCACCTGACGCCGGTCGAGCCTGCCGGAGAGCTGCCGACCACCGGCGCGGTGCGCGCCGCCGTCCTCGCCAGCGGGGCACCCGCGGTGCTGTCCGCGCTCGCCGTGGCCGAGGCGCTGCGGTCGGGCGCGCTGGTTCGCGTCCCCGTCGCCGACCTGCGGGTGCGCCGGCGTCTGGTCGCCGTGTGGCTGCACGAGGAGCCCGAACCGCACGCGCGCCGGTTCGTCGAGACCGCCGTCGCCGGCGGCGGTGCCCTCCAGCGCGCGCCCCTGTCCCGGTAACCCCGAGGCGCCCCCCGGCATCGGTCGCGAACATCAGGGGGCCGTTCCGGGGTATCACCGATGGGGCGGCGCTCTCCTGTACGGGACGGTAGGCGAGTCGCGGGCGTGTGCGCCCGCGCGACCACAAGCCACCGTCGCCATCGCAGAGGGAAGTCATGTCCGCCGTCGCCGGGTGGATCACCCACCGTTACGCCAAGTACGCCGTCATCGCATTCTGGCTCGTCGTCCTCGCCCTGCTCGGGCCGCTGGCGGGCAAGCTCAGCGGTGTCCAGAACAACGAGGCCAAGAGTTGGCTGCCGGCCAACGCCGAGTCGACCAAGGTTCTCGACGTCGCGAGCACCTTCGTCTCCGCGGACACGATCCCGGCCGTGCTCGTCTACCAGCGCGACAGCGGCCTGACCGCGGCCGACCTGGCCAAGGTCCGGGCCGACGTCGCACGGTTCTCGTCGCTGCCGAGCCTGGACGGACAGGTCGTCGGTCCCGTCCCGTCGCAGGACGGGAAGGCCGCCCAGGTCGTCGTGCCCCTCAACCTCGGCGCGGACGGCTGGAACCTCGCCCACGACGCCGTCGCCGACCTGAGGCAGACGGCACAGGACAGCGCGAACGGCCTCGACGTGTACGTGACCGGCCCCGCCGGATACGCGGCGGACTCCTCCGGCGCGTTCTCCGGCATCGAGTCGACCCTGCTGTACGCCGCCGCAGGCGTGGTGATCCTCATCCTGCTGCTCACCTACCGCAGCCCGGCGCTGTGGCTGCTGCCGGTGGTGTCGGCCGGAGTGGCTCTCACCGTGGCGCAGGCCGTGGTCTACCTCATGGTGCAGCACTTCCACCTGACGGTGAACGCCCAGAGCGCGGGCATCCTCACGGTGCTCGTCTTCGGCGCCGGGACCGACTACGCCCTCCTGCTCGTTGCGCGGTACCGGGAAGAGCTGCGCCATCACTCCGACCGGCACCGGGCGATGGCGGTCGCGCTGCACCGCGCCGGCCCCGCGATCATCGCGTCCGGCGCCACCGTCGCGATCGGCATGCTGTGCCTGCTGTTCGCCACCATCCGGTCGAGCTCCGGCCTGGGGCCGGTCGCCGCCGTCGGGATCGTCGTCGGGCTGCTCGTCATGCTGACGCTGCTGCCGGCGCTGCTGGTGCTGGTCGGACGCTGGGTGTTCTGGCCGCGGGTGCCGAACGTCGGGGACGCGGAGCCCACCAGCGCCGGGTTCTGGGCGCGCGTCGGGGCGCGGATCGCCCGCCGGCCGCGGGCGACGTGGCTGGTCACGGGCGCGATCCTGCTGGTGGCCGCGGCCGGCATCACCCAGCTGCACGCCTCCGGGCTGTCCACCGAGGGCTCGTACACGCGCTCGCAGCCCGCCATCGAGGGTGCCAAGGTGCTCGCCGCGCACTTCGACGGCGGCGCGGGCCAGCCGGTGGTCGTCATCGCGAACGCCGACGAGGCCGGCGCGGTACGCGACGTGTTCGCCGCCGTCCCCGGCATCGACCCCGCCTCGGTGACGCCTCCCGCCGTGATGGACGGGCACGTCTACCTGGAGGGGACGCTCACCTCCGCACCGGACAGCCAGGCCGCCTACGACACCGTGGACCGCGTGCGCGAGGCGGTGCACGCGGTGCCTGGCGCCGATGCGCTCGTGGGCGGCCAGTCCGCCACCACCGTCGACGTCGAGCGGGCCGCCTGGCGCGACAGCCGGGTGGTGATCCCGATCATGCTGCTCGCGGTGTTCGTCATCCTCATGGTGCTGCTGCGGGCGATCGTGGCGCCGCTGGTGCTCATGGGCACGGTGGTCCTGTCGTTCGCCGCCTCGATGGGCGTGTCTGCGCTGGCGTACCGGCACGTGTTCGGGTTCGAGGGGGCGGACGCGCAGCTGCCGCTGTTCGTCTTCACGTTCCTGGTCGCCCTGGGGATCGACTACAACATCTTCCTCATGACGCGGGTGCGGGAGGAGGCGCTGCGCGTCGAGCCCCGCCGCGGGGCTCTCGTCGGGCTGGCCGCGACCGGCGGGGTGATCACGTCGGCCGGGTTCGTCCTGGCCGGGACGTTCGCGGTGCTCGCCACGCTGCCACTGACCACGTTCGTCGAGATCGGGTTCGCGGTGGCCTTCGGCGTGCTGCTCGACACGATCGTGGTGCGGTCGGTGCTGGTCACCGCGCTGAACCTGGACCTGGGACGCGTGATGTGGTGGCCGTCGCGGCTGGCACGCCGGTCGGAGGAGCCGCAGGCCGCGCCCCCGGTCCAGAGGGTGCCGGCCCAGGTCTGAGCCGCGCCGGCCGAGGCCCGCGTCAGCCCGCGTCGCGTCGCGTCAGCGGGTGGGGGCCGGGGACGGCTTCGGCAGCGAACGCCCAGGACCCGGGAAGCCCGGAACCTTCGGGACGCCGGCGCGGTTGCCGTTGCCGGGCATGTGCCCACCCATCGGCCCGTGCCCCGCGCCCGGGCCCCCCATGCGCTCGATGCCGAACCGGGCGGGGACGGCAGAGCCCGCGGTGGTGGCCCATGCGACGGTGGCCCCCACCGAGCCGAGGAGCAGCACCACCGCGACGACCAGCGCGGCGACCAGCGCACCCCGACCAGGCCCGCGCCGCTGGTACGGCACGGCGGCCGTGTAGACCTGCTGCGGCAGGATCGGCTGCCGGGCGGGCTCCGCCGGGGTGGTGGGCGGCGGGACGGCGCTCACGGCTGCCCGCCGCGGGACTCGCGCAGGGCCGCGCGCAGCTGCTGGTAGGTCTGCAGGTCGATCTCACCGGCGGCCAGTCGGCGGTCGAGGATCTCGAACGGCGACTCGACGTAGCCGGGACCGAACGGCGGCGGCCCCACCGGGCCGACCGGGCCGGCCATGCCAGCCGCAGAGGCGCCGGGCATGGGCGTGCCCGGCACCATCGGCCCCTGCCACGGCGGGACCGTCCCAGGCGCGGCGTAGCGCGCCTCGCCGTGCCGCGGCCTGCTCAGCTGCACCACGAGCCAGACGATCACCCCGACGAGCACCAGCCAGAACAGGCCCATGCCCAGCCATGCCCCGAAGCCCATCCCGTACCAGCGCATCATGGCCGTCTCCGTCGCGCTCCGTGCCGGCGCCTCGTCGGCCCTGGCACACCGGTCCTCCTGAGGGGTTGAGCGTAGATCCGTCTTCTGTGGCCGGCCTGGGCGTTTCCCGGACCGCACGCCGGAGAGCACCGGAGAGCACGCGGCGGGCGCGTCAGGTGGGGTTCGGGATGTGGGCGAACGTCGCGCCGGGGTTGCGAAGCAGGGTCCAGCGGTCCGCGGGCCAGACGGTGATGAACGCAACTCCGATCACAGTGGTGGTGGAAATGGAGCCGCGGCCCGGGTCGCTCTGGTGATACCGGGAATCGCGCGACTGGTCGCGGTTGTCGCCCATCACCCACAGCGAGCCTGGCGGCACGGTGACGTCGAAGACCACACCGCACGGGTCAGAGCTGGGAGCGAGGTAGGGCTCGTCCAGCGGTACGCCGTTGACCGTCACGGCGCCGCTCGGGGACGAGCACACCACGTGGTCGCCCGGCGTGCCGATGACTCGCTTGACGAGGTGCTCGCCGGCGTCGACCGGTCGCAGTCCGACAAACGTCAGCACGTCGTTGAGTCCACGTCGCAACCCGGTGACGGGCGTCGTGGGCTGACCGTCGAGCCAACCGCCTGGGTCCTTGAACACGACGATGTCGCCACGGTGGAGCCCAAGGGGCTTCGGTGCGAGCTTGCTGACGAGGATGCGGTCGTTCTCCATCAGCGTGTCGTGCATCGACGCCGACGGAATCCAGAAGGCCTGCAGGAGGAACGTCTTCACGAGCAGCGACAGCACCAGGGCGCTCACCAGGACGATCGCCGTCTCGCGCAGCCACGACATGGGTACCGAAGCCCTGCGAGCGTCCGGTCGCCGGCGTCGTCGCGGCGCCGCATCACGCGCCTGATCTGCCCCCGCGTTCACAGCCAGAGCGTCCCATGTCCACGCCGATCGGGGAGCCGGACGAAGGTGAAGAACCCGTCATCACGTTGAGTGTCGTCCGAGGAACCGTGCCGGCTGAGGTGGAGGTCGTGTGTCACGACCTCGGCGTCGGCACCTACTCGCAGTCGATCCCGTCGTGGTCGGCGTCCTTGTACCAGGCGTACTCCGGGTCGACGCCCTTCGTATAGGGGCCATAGCCGTTGGCCTTGGCCTCCTTGCACGTGCCGAACCGTGGGTCGGTGCCGGCATCGGCAGGCGGTGGCGGGGCGGCCGCGGGCGGCGGTGCCACGAGGGGCGCGGGCGGTGGGGTGGTCTTTGCTGGGGCCGGCTTGGCGGCGGGCTTGGCCACCGCGGGCGCGGCACTTGTCGCGGGCGCAGCGGCGGGCGGCGGTGGTGCCGTGGTCGCGGGCGCGGTCGTTGCCGGCGGAACGGTCGTGGCCGGAGGGGCGGTCGTGGCCGCGACGGGCGCGGCCGGCGCAGTCGCCGGGGTAGAAGCCTTCGTCGCTGTCGTACTCGTACCCGCCGGCGTGTCGGAGCTCGGCTGGCATCCGCTCACCAGCAACCCGACTGCCAACGCGGCCACGATCCCCCCACGGCGCCATTGCATAGTGCGGAGATCGTCACAGCGGGCGCACAGGATGAGCCGATCGGGCGAGGTTCACCCCCACCAAGTCACCGACCAGCGAACGGAATTCCCACGCCCGTGTTCCTGTGTTCCTGTGTTCCTGTGTCACACTGGCAGGATGCGAAACATCACCATCACGGTGCCTGACGAGGTCTACCGGCGTGCCCGCGTCCGCGCCGCGGAACGCGGCCGCTCCGTGAGTGCACTCGTCACCGACTACCTGCGCGGGCTCGACAACCAGGATGCCGAGTACGCCCGTCTCGAGGCCCTCCAGGACGAGGTCCTGGCCACCGTGGCGGGCTTCCGCGGCGGTGACCGGCTCGACCGCGAGGAGCTGCACGGCCGTGCGGTTCGTTGACACCAACATCCTGCTCTATGCCGTCTCGACCGATCCCGGTGAGCGCGACAAGGCGCAGATCGCGCGCTCGCTCCTGGCGGAGCGCGACCTGGCACTGTCCACCCAGGTTCTCCAGGAGTTCTACGTCCAGGCGACCCGAGCCTCCCGGCCCGACGCACTGACCGGTCGACAGGCTTCTGACCTGGTCCGGTCCTTCACCCGATTCGCCGTCCAGGAGACGACGGTCGATCTCGTGCTCGCCGCCATGGCGGTGCGAGAGCGGCACCAGCTGTCCTTCTGGGACGCCGCGATCGTCGCGGCCGCGCAAGCCCTCGGCTGCCCCGAGCTGCTCTCGGAGGATCTCAACGACGGCCAGGATCTCGGTGGCGTCCTCGTCCGCAACCCCTTCCGCACCACCGGCGGTCTGCGGGCCGACCGACCGCCGACGTGAGCGTGCGGACGCAGCGCGGGACGCCGGCGCGGTGGCCCGCTACGGCTGCACCGGCTCCGGCAGGGTGAGGATCTGCGCCCCGTCGTCCGTGATGGCGATGGTGTGCTCGCTGTGAGCGGTGCGGCAGCCCGTCACGCTGCGCAGCGTCCAGCCGTCGGCATCCGTGACCAGCTCGTCGGTGTCGGCCATCACCCACGGCTCCAGCGCCAGCAGCAGGCCGGGGCGCAGCGTGTAGCCGCGGCCGGGCCGTCCGGCGTTCGCCACGTGCGGGTCCTGGTGCATGGTCGAGCCGATGCCGTGACCCCCGAACTCGGTGTTGACCGAGTAGCCGGCCTCACCGAGGACCGAGCCGATCACATGGGAGATGTCACCGATCCGCACACCGGGACCGGCGGCAGCGATGCCGGCGTCCAGCGCACGCCGCGTCGCGTCGATCAGCGCGAGGCTCTCGGGGGACTTCGAGCCGCCCACGACGAAGCTGACGGCCGAGTCGGCGGCGATGCCCTGCAGCGAGACGGCGAGGTCGAGGCTCAGCAGATCGCCGTCCACCAGCGCGTAGTCGTGCGGCAGGCCGTGCAGCACGGCGTCGTTGACCGACGTGCAGATGTCGTGGCCGAACGGTCCACGGCCGAACGGCGGCGCGTAGTCGACGTAGCAGGACTGGGCCCCGGCCGCGGCGATCATCGCCCGGGTCCACCGGTCGATGTCCAGGAGGTTGGTGCCGACCACGGTGCGTCGTTGCAGGGTCTGCAGGATCTCGGCGACCAGGGCGCCCGTGTTCTTGGCTCGGGCCAGCTCGCTGCGGCTCAGGATCTCGATCATCGACGGCTTCCTCCTCGGCCACCCGCGATCGAGACGAGCCGGATCGCGGCCCCGGCCTTCTCGACCATCGCAGCGATCGCCGACGTCCTCGGGTTGTCCCTCGATGCCGTGCGGGCCGAGGTCAACCCACCCGGCCGGGACGACCTGTGCGACCAGGTGCTTGAGGAGCCGCCTCCGAGAATCGAACTCGGGACCTTCTCATTACGAGTGAGACGCTCTGCCGACTGAGCTAAGGCGGCGTCGTCGGGCAGGCCCGGCGAGCGGAGCCACTGTACCCAACGCCGGGGTGCGCTCCAAAGCGGCAACGCGCCCCCAAGGGCCGGGCCCCGCGCGTCAGCAGCGCGTGCCCACCGCCGGCGTGGTGCCGTCGAGGAAGTAGTCGTCCACCGCGCTCGTAGCGCACGCGTTGCCGAGCCCGTACACCCCGTGCCCCTCGCCCACGTGCGTCAGCAGCACCCCCGAGGACAGCTCCGACGCCAGCGCCTGGGCCCAGACGTACGGGGTCGCCGGGTCGTTCGTCGTGCCGATCACCAGGATGGGCGGCGCACCCTTCGCGGAGTAGTCCGTGAGGCCGCCGACGGCCGGCACCGGCCACTGCGCGCAGAGCGTGCCGGAGTACGAGAAGAACTCGCCGACGGTGGGCGCCACCTGGGCGATCTGGGCGGCGTCGGCACGCATCTTCGCCAGGTCGGTGGTCGCCGGCAGGTCCAGGCAGCTGATGGCGCTGAACGCCTCGGTGGTGTTCGTCGTGTACGTGCCGTCGGCCGCACGGTCGTAGTAGGCGTCGGACAGTGCGAGCAGCACGGAGCCGTCGCCCGCGAGCGCGGCGCGCAGCGCCGTGGTCAGCTGCGGCCACGCGGACTGCGAGTACAGCGGGTAGGCGATGCCGGTGAACGCCAGCGGCGCGGTCAGCCGTCGGCCCGACGAGGTGGGCAGCGGGCTGGTGTGCGTCCGGTCGAGCATCGTCTTGATCTGGCCCATCGCGTTGTCGACGGACCCCGACAGCGGGCAGCGTGAGCCGCCCAGGCAGTCGGTGACGTAGGCGCGCAGCGCGCTCTCGAAGCCGGCGGCCTGGCCGGCGGACATCGCGTCGCCGTCCACCTTCGGGTCGAGCGCGGAGTCCAGCACCATGCGGCCCACCGTGGTCGGGAAGAGCGCCGCGTAGGTGGCGCCGAGCTTGGTGCCGTAGGAGTAGCCGAGGTAGTCGAGGGTGACGTCACCGACGAGCGCGCGGACGACGTCCATGTCGCGCGCGGAGGTGACGGTGTCGATGTGGCCGAGCACGCCCGCCTGGGTGTGGGCGGCGCAGGCCTTCCCGAAGGCACCCCAGGCGTCCTCCTGGGCCTGGACGCCGGCATCGGTGGTCAGGTCGAAGTCCGCGGCGGTCAGCTCGTCCATCTGCGGACCGTCGTAGCAGGTCACCGGCGTGCTGCGGGCGACGCCCCGGGGGTCGAACGCCACCAGGTCGTACTCGTCTCGCACCTCGGCGCTCATGATCGTGTCGACCGTCGAGAGGAAGTCGATCGCGGAGGCACCGGGGCCGCCGGGGTTGACGAAGATCGAGCCGACCGGGTTGCCACCGGTCGCGGCGTCGCGCGCCACGGCGAGCTTCACGGTCGCCCCTGACGGGTCCGCCCAGTCCAGCGGGACGTCGATCGTGGCGCACTGGTCGGCCTGGGTGCCCTTGGGGCACGACGACCAGTCGACGTGCTGCGTGTAGTACTTCTCCGAGCCGGCCGGAGCCGACGACGGCGGGACGGCGGCGCTCGGGTTGGCCGTGGGCGGCGTGACCTGGTGGACCGGTGCGACGCAGCCTGCGAGCGCGAGCACCGCCGACAGCGTCGCGACGAGCGCGAGACGGCGACGGGCGGAAGGCACGGGCCCACGGTAGCCGCCCCATCCTGACGAAACCCGAACGTTCCGCTGACCGGCCGTGCACCCCGGCCCGGCAACGTGCTCCTCGCACGCTCGATCACCGAACCGGAAGGAGCCACCGATGTCCCGCTGGACCATGCGCCGCGCCGCGGCCGTCACCGCCACCACGCTGCTCGTCACCGCGCTGGGGGCGGGCGCCGCCTGGGCGTCCGACGACCCCACACCCAAGGTCAGCACGTCCGTGAACGGCGACCAGGTCACCATCACCACCGACCTGGCGACCGCACAAGCTGCCTGTGCCAAGGTCGGCACCGCCGAGGCGCGGCTCACCGCGCTCGTCGCCCGGATCCAGGGCGACGCGGGAACCACGGGCTCGGTCGCCTACCTCCAGGCCCGGGCCCAGCGCGCCGCCGACGACGGCCACGCCGACCTGGCGAACACCCTGAAGGCCCGCGCGACGCGACGCGGCGGCTGGGTGGACGACCTGCAGCGGGCGATCGACCGGCTGAACCGTGCCGACCAGGCCGTCTGCGCCGCGCTGCCGGCGGCCGGCCAGTGAACCGGCGCGTCGCCGCGGCAGCCGGCGTGCTGCTCGTCGGGCTCGCGCTCGGCGGTTGCGGGCGGCTGGCCGAGCGCCTCGACCACGGCGCCGGAGCCCCGGCGTCGCAGGGGGCCACGGCCGCTCCCGGCGCGTCGGCCGCCACCACCTCCCCAGCCCCGGAGACCACGCGCGAGGATGGGCCGACGCCAGCCGCCTGGCTGCCTGCCGCGGCCGACGTGCTCGAGCTCCAGCAGGCGCTCGGCGCGGCGAACGGGCTGGCCGACCAGGTGGACCAGGACATCGCGTCCGACGGCTCGTGAGGAGGTGGCCGTGCCCGGGCTCGTCGTGCTCGCGGAGGACGACCCCGCGGTGTCCTCGCTGGTCAGGCTGTACCTGACTCGCGACGGGTTCGGCGTCGAGGCGCACGCCGACGGCAGCCATGCCCTCCAGGCGATCCTCACGCACCGTCCGGTCGCCGCCGTCCTCGACATCGGCCTGCCCGGGATGGACGGCATCGAGGTGTGCCGGCGGCTGCGGGAGCGGGGGGACCGCACCCCGGTGCTCTTCGTCACCGCGCGGGACGACGAGGTGGACCGCATCCTCGGCCTCGAGCTGGGCGCGGACGACTACGTCACGAAGCCGTTCAGCCCGCGCGAGCTCGTCGCCCGCGTGCATGCCGTGCTGCGCCGCAGCCGCCCGGTCGAGGACGACGTGCTGCGGCTCGGACCGGTCTGGTTGGACGTCACCCGGCGGCGGGCCCACGCCCACGAGGGCGAGGTGCACCTGACGCCTACGGAGTTCGACCTGCTGGCGCACCTGCTGCGGGCGCCTGGCCGGGTGTGGACACGCGACGAGCTGCTGTCGGCGGTGTGGGGCTACGGCGGAGGCTCGGGACGGACCGTCGACGTCCACGTGGCCCAGCTGCGCGCCAAGCTCGGTGCGGACGCACCGCTGCGCACGGTGCGGGGCGTCGGCTATGCCGCCGACGAGCGCGGCGGCGAGGCGTGACCCGCGTGCACGCCCGCACGGCGCACCGCGGCGGCCGGATCGCCGCGGGTGCCACCCTCCGTCGTGGCGCGGGACGGGCGCCGCGATGAGCACCAGCCTGGCCACGCGGATCACCCTGACGTGCGTCGGCGTCGCGCTGGTGGCCGCCGGTCTCGCCGGGTTCGCCGCCGCGCGCGTGGCGCTCGCCGAGGACCGCGTGGCGACGGCGACGAGCACCACGAGCAGCGCACCCGGCGGCCGGCTCGACCAGCTGCGCGAACGCGCCGAGGAGCGGTCGGCCACGCTGTCCCCGGCCCGCCGGATCGGGCGAGCCGTCGGTGTCGGCCTCGTGGTGGGGCTCGTCGTCGGCCTGGGAGCCGGTGCCGGCACGGCACGCGTCCTCACGCGGCCCTTGCGGCGCACCGCCGCCGCGGCCCGCGAGCTCGGCTCCGGCCGGCGCGACGTGCGCGTCCCGGTCGAGGGGCCGCCCGAGGTGGCCGAGGTCGCCGAGTCGCTCAACGCGCTGGCCGGGGCGCTGGAGACCTCCGAGGCACGGCAGCGCACGTTCCTGCTGTCGGTGTCGCACGAGCTGCGGACGCCGCTGACCGCGGTGCGCGGGTTCGGCGAGTCCATCGCCGACGGCGTCGTCGAGGGCGACGAGGCGCGGGACGCCGCGCGAGTGGTGGTGGACGAGGCCGACCGCCTGACCCGGCTCGTCGAGGACCTCCTGGGCCTGGCGCGTCTCGGCGCCGACGACTTCCGGCTCGAGCTCGCGCCGACGGACCTCGCCGCGCTGCTGGACCAGGCGGTTGGCGCGTGGGGGCCACGGGCCTCGGCCGCGGGCGTCCGGCTCGTCGTCGAACGGCCGGGCGTGCCGCTCGTGGTGCACACCGACGCGGGCCGGGTGCGCCAGGTGCTCGACGGCCTGGCGGCCAACGCGGTGCGGCTCACGCCGGCAGGCGCGCCGGTGGTGCTCGCGGTGCGACCGACGCCGAACGGCGCCGTGCTCGAGGTCCGCGACGGCGGGCCGGGCCTGACCGCCGAGGACCGCGCCGTGGCGTTCGAGCCCGGGGCGCTGGGCGCGCGCTACCGCGACGAGCGGCCAGTCGGCGTGGGCATCGGCCTGTCGCTGGTGCACGCCCTGGTGCAGCGCCTCGGTGGCGGCATCGCGGTGGGGGTCTCGCCCGAGGGCGGGGCGGCGTTCGCCGTCAGCCTGCCGATCGCGGCTCCGGTGCCCTTCCGGTGAAAAGCGGCATCACCACGTCATCGACGATCTCGACGATGTCCTGGTCGGGCACCGGGCCCAGCTCCATCAGCACGTCGTGCCGCAGCAGGTCCATCGCGGCGCGCTGGGCGCGGGGGGTCAGCCGGGCCGGGTCCGCCTCGCCGCGAGCCAGCGCGCGCTCGACGATCACCTCCATGAGGCTGCTGCGCTCCCCCAGCCAGTAGTCGCGAGTGACTGACGGGCTGACACCCCCCTCCTGGTAGAGCGGGCCGAGCCGTGTCCCGAACAGCACCATCACCGCCGCCCGCCGCGCGTTGAAGTCGCGCAGCACCGCGAGCAGGTCGCCGCGCAGGCTCCCGGTGTCCGCGGCCTCCAGCGGGGATCGAGCGGCACCCCGGTGGGCGATCGCCGCGAGGACGAGCTCGCGCTTGGTGGGCCAGCGGCGGTAGACGACGCTGCGGCTGGTGCCGGCGCGGGCGGCGACCGCCTCGTAGGTCAGCTCGGTGTAGCCGCGCTCGGCGACCTCGTCCCAGACCGCGTCCAGCAAGGCGGACTCGAGCGCAGCACCGCGCCGGCGGCGCTGCGGTGACGCCCCGCCATCCTGACCGTGGTCCACTTCAAGATCCACTTGCGTATCTTAGCGCGGCGCCCTAGGGTTCCGCTTAGATACATCAACGGCTCTTATGGAGGGGTCATGACGGAGACCGACACCAGGATCGACCCGCGGCTGCTGCGCATGGTGGCGGTGATGCTCGTCGGCGGCATCGCCGTGCTCTTCGACTCGACCATCGTCGCGATCGCCGTGCAGACCCTGGCCACGGACCTGCACGCCTCGCTCACCACCATCCAGTGGGTCTCCACCGGCTACCTGCTGGCGCTCGGCGTCACCATTCCCCTGGCGGTGTGGGCGCAGGGCCGCATCGGCGGGAAGAACCTCTGGCTCGTCGGGCTCGTGCTGTTCGGGTTCGGCTCCGTCGCCGCCAGCCTCGCGCCCGGCATCGGCCTGCTCGTCGCGGCCCGTGCCGTGCAGGGCGTCGGGGGCGGCATCCTCCTGCCGCTCATGACGACGCTGCCGATGCAGGCGGCGGGCGGCAAGGCGTCCGGCCGCATGGTGGCCATGGTGGGCCTGCCGATGGTGCTGGGGCCCGTGCTGGGCCCGCTCGTCGGCGGCGCCGTGCTGCACTGGCTGAGCTGGCGCTGGATGTTCTGGATCAACGTGCCGCTCGTCGTCACCGGCTTCGTCCTGGCCCGCCGCCATCTGCCGGACGACAGGCCGACCGCCAGGTCCGGCCTCGACGGTCTCGGTGCGTTCCTGCTGCCGGTGGGGCTCGTCGGCGTCCTCTACGGGCTGTCGGAGGTGGGGTCCGACCACGGCTTCGGGCACGCGGGCGTGCTCGTGCCGCTGCTGGTCGGCGCAGCGCTCGTCTCCGCGTTCGTCGTCCACGCGGTGCGGGCGGGTGGGCAGGCCCTCGTGGACGTGCGGCTGCTGCGGCTGCGGTCCGTCGGCTCGTCGTCCGCGGCGCTGTTCGTCGCGGGCGCGTCGATGTTCGGCACCATGCTGCTGCTGCCGCTGTTCTGGCAGCAGGTGCGCGGGGCGAGCGCCCTGACCGCGGGGCTCATGATGGTGCCGCAAGGAGTCGGGTCGATCTTCAGCAGGACCATCGCCGGCCGCCTGACCGACGCGATAGGCGCCCGTTCGGTCACGGTGGCGGCTTTTCTCATCGTCGGCCTCACCACCGTCCCGTTCGCCTTCGCCGGGCCGACGACGAGCACGTGGTGGCTGGTGGGACTGCTCGTGGTGCGCGGCTTCGGGCTCGGCGGCGTCATCATCCCGGTGATGGCGGTCTCGTTCCTCGACACCTCGCCGGCGCAGGTGCCGCACGCCTCGGTGCTGACGCGGATCTCGCAGCAGGTCGGCGGCGCGTTCGGCACCGCCGTGCTCGCCGTGGTCCTGGACTCCGCGGTGCGGTCGTCGGGCGACCCGCTCGCGGCGTTCCACCACGCGTTCTGGTGGGCCGTGGGATTCACGGGGCTCGCCCTCGTCGCCTGCGGCTGGCTGCCAGGGAAGCGCGCAGCCGGGCAGACCGCATCCGAGAATGCCTCCTCCGGTCAGCCGGTGGCCGCGACGGCGAACCTGGCCAGGTAGAGGGGCCAGCCGTTGGGGCCGGCGACCGCGTCCCGCTCGGACTCCCAGGCGGCGCCGTGCCGATCGAGGTGGCGGTGCTCCAGCTCGACGCGCGTGCGGCCGGGTGACCCGGAGACGAACCGCACCTCCACCTCGCTGAAGCGTGCAGGGTCGCTCTCCAGCTCGAACCCCGGGTCGAGCTGCCAGCTGAAGACGAACCGCTCGGGCGGCTCGAAGACGAGCACGCGGCCCCACGTCACGGTCGAGCCGTCCACCGCGAGGTCGTAGAGCCGGCCGCCGACGAACGGCTCGAGCACGCTGCGGGCGATCGGCACGGTCAGCAGCGTGTGGTCGCGTGGCTTGACCTCGTCGAACCGCTCGGTGAACAGCGCGAACGCGCGCTCCTGGGGCACGTCGAGGGTGATCTCGTGACGGATCGCCGTGGCAGTCGTGAACTCGGTCATCTCTCCTCCTCCGCGATGCGCTGGAAGTTCTGCAGGGCGGCGCCCCAGAACCGGTCGAGGTCAGCGCGCAGGGCCGCCAGGCCGTCGGCCCTCACCCGGTACACGTGGCGTGCACCCGCGGCCGTGTAGGCGACCAGGTCGGCCTCCCGCAGCACCTTGAGGTGCTGGGAGATCGCCGGCTGGCTCAGCGGGAGCTCCCGGGTCAGCTCGGCGACCGTGCTGGGCTGCTGCGCGAGGCGCTCGACGATCTGCCGGCGGCTCGGGTCGCCGAGCGCGGTCCACGCGTCGATCGCATTCGCCTTCACGAATGATAAGTAGACACCGATGACGCCGGTCCTGGCAAGAGTGGACGTCGGTCTCGTCCCGAGCCTCCCGGCGCCACTCCTCGTGCAGGGGCTGAACACGTCCAAGGTCCAGCTGGTGGTCGCACCCCGGACGTGCGTCAGGCCTGCGGTCGCAGCGCGATCGCCATCGCCTCGACCGCCAGCAGCGGCGCGACGTTGCCGGCCAGCCTGGTCCGCGCCGCGCCGACCGCGTCCATCCGGCGCAGCGTCTGCTCGGGCGTCGAGCCGGCCGCCAGCTGGCGGATCATCGCCTCCTGCTCGCCGTTGACCAGGTCCACGCCCGCGCCGAGCTGCACCACGAGCACGTCGCGGTACAGCGACAGGAGGTCGAGCATCGCGCGGTCGAGCACGTCGCGCTGCGCGCGGGTGGCGCGGCGCTTCTGGTCGTCCTCGAGCTGCTTGACCTGCGAGCGCACCGCCGGCGGCGGGGTGGCCGAGCCCTCGGCACCCAGCGAGCGCAGCAGCGCCGCGCGCTCCGTCGCGTCCCGCTCCGCGGTCGCCGCCCTGGCATCCGCCTGTGCCGTCTCGACGAGCTCACCTGCCGCGAGCACCGCGTCGCCGACGCCGCGCACCCGACCCGCGATCGCCAGCACGTCCGCCCGGCGCGCCCGCGCCTCCGGGTCGCGCGCCAGGCGCCGGGCGATCCCGACGTGGCTGCTCGCCGCCCGTGCCGCGACGAGCGCGGTGTGCGGATCGACGCCGTCGCGGCGCACCAGCAGCTCGGCGACCGCCTCCACCGGTGGCACACGGAGGGCCACCGCACGGCACCGGGACCGGATCGTCACGATGACGTCGGCCGCACCCGGGGCGCACAGCACCCAGACGGTCCGCGGTGCGGGCTCTTCGACGGCCTTGAGCAGGGCGTCGGCGGCCTCGTCGGTGAACCGGTCGGCGTCCTCGACGAGGATGACGCGCCAGCGTCCCTGGGAGGGCGCGCGGGCGGCGAGCCCGACGAGCGAGCGCGCGACCTCGACGCGGATGAACACGCCCTCGGTCGCCACCACGGTGACGTCTGGGTGGGTGCCGCCCAGCGTCGTCGCGCACTCGTGGCAGTGCCCGCACCCGCCGGCGTGGCACTGCAACGCCGCGGCGAAGGCGCGCGCCGCGATCGACCGGCCCGAGCCGGGCGGGCCGGTGAGCAGCCAGGCGTGCGTCATCGCCTCCGGGTGCCTCGCCGCGTAGGAGAGCACGGCGACGGCCGGCTCCTGCCCGACGACCTCGTCCCAGACGCTCATCGCGCCCCGCTCAGCAGCGCGGCCACACGCGCCCGGATCGCCGCCGCCAGCTCGTCGGGCGGGGCGGTCGCGTCGAGCACCAGCCAGCGCCCGGGGTCCGCGGCCGCGCGGTCGAGGAAGGCCTGACGGGTGCGGCGGTGGAACTCGTCGCCCGCCCGCTCCAGCCGGTCCAGCTCGCCGGTCATCCGGGACAGGCCGGACACCGGGTCGATGTCGAGCAGCACGGTGAGCTGCGGCAGCAGACCCCCGGTCGCCCACAGCGAGATCCACTCGACGTCCCCGGCTCCCAGGTCACGTCCCACCCCCTGGTAGGCGACCGACGAGTCGAGGTAGCGGTCGGTGAGCACCACCTCGCCGCGGTCCAGTGCCGGGCGCACCACGGTGGCGACGTGGTGCGCGCGGTCCGCCGCGTAGATCAGCGCCTCGGCGCGTGCGTCGACGTGGTCACCGTGCATCACGGCACCGCGCAGCACCGCGCCGAGCGGGGTGTCCCCCGGCTCGAACGTCAGCACCACGGCCTGCCCCTGATCGCGCAGCCACCGCGCCAGCCGGCGCGACTGCGTCGACTTCCCGGCGCCGTCACCGCCCTCGAAGGAGACGAACAGCCCGGTCACGGCGCCAGGGTAGCCGCGCGAACCGACAGCGGATCCTCGCCGGGGTAGACGACCCCGACCTGCCGCCGCACCTCGTCCAGCACGCGCTGCACCGCGAGGGTGCCCTCCCACGTCATGAGCGGGCTCTGGGTCGCCCCCTCGCTCACCCGGCGGGCAACCTCGGCGGCCTCGTGGGCGAACGTGCGCGCGATCGGCTGCTCGAACCGCCAGGTCCGCCCGTCGCGCCGTCGCACCGTGAAGCTCGTCGGCTCGTAGAAGTCGGCGTCCACGCGGATGAAGCCCTCGGTGCCGGAGATCGACGACGTGGTCGGCGTCTTGGCCCACAGCGTCGTCGACAGCTCGGCCTGCGCCCGGCCGGCGTACGACAGGAGCATCGACGTCTGCCCGTCGACCCCGGTCTCGGTCAGCGTGCCGGCCGCCGCCACCCGCTCGGGCGTCCCGAGGAAGTCCAGCGCCCAGGCCACCGGGTACACGCCCAGGTCGAGCAGCGCGCCGCCGGCGAGGGCCGGGGCGAACAACCGGTGCTTCGGGTCGAACGCGAACCACTGCCCGTGGTCGGCGCGCAGGTTGACGATCTCGCCGATCTCCCCGGCGTCGATCACCTGGTGCAGCGCGGCGACGTGCGGCAGGAACCGCGTCCACATCGCCTCCATGACGAACACCCCGGCCGCCTTCGCGGCCGCGAACACCCGCTCCGCCTCGGCGGCGTTGCGCGTGAACGGCTTCTCGACCAGCACGTGCTTGCCGCCGCTGATCGCCAGCAGCGCGTTCTCGGCGTGCTCGGAGTGGGGCGTGGCCACGTAGACGGCGTCCACCTGCGGGTCCTCGACCAGCTCGCGGTAGCCGACGTGCGTCGTCGGGATGCCGTGGGCGGTGGCGAACCGTTCGGCGCGGTCGCGGTTCCGGGAGCCGATGGCGACCACCTGCGCCCGCGTCCCCGCGGAGACGGTCTGGGCGAAGTGGGCGGCGATGCCCCCGGCACCGAGGATGCCCCAGCGGATGGGCGGTGCGGTACGAGGGTCCTCGGTGCGAGCCATGGGGCCCAACCTAGTGCGGCGGCCGACGAGCACCCACCGCGGCGTCGGCACAGGCGCCGGGTGGAGCGCCTACGCCTTGGAACGCGCCTTCGTCGTGCGCGCCCCGCCGGCGCGACCGCCGCCGGATCGCTTGGGTGCCGGGCCCGCCGCGCGCTTGATCGCCAGCAGCTCGATCGCCTGCTCCCGTGTCACGGTCTCGGCGGTGGCGTCCTTGGGCAGCGTGCGGTTGGTGATGCCGTCGGTGACGTACAGGCCGAACCGCCCGTCCTTCACCACGATCGGCCGCCCGCTGTCGGGGTCGTCGCCCAGCTCGGCCAGCGGTGCGGCGGCCGCGGCCCGCCCGGGGCCGTACTTGGGCTGCGCGTAGATCGCCACCGCCTCGTCGAGCGTCACCTCGAACAGCGCCTCCTCGGACGGCAGGGTCCGGGAGTCCGTGCCCTTCTTGAGGTAGGGCCCGTAGCGGCCGTTCTGCGCGGTGATCTCCTCGCCCGTCTCCGGGTGGGCGCCGACGACGCGCGGCAGCGAGAGCAGCGTGAGCGCGTCTGCCAGCGTGACGCCGTCCACCGTCATCGACTTGAACAGCGAGGCGGTGCGGGGCTTGGGCGCAGCGGCGAGAGCCTTCTTGCGGGCGGCGGCCGACAGCCCGGGGTCGAGCTGCGGCTCCGGAAGCTGCTCGGTGACGTACGGCCCGTACCGGCCGGTCTTGACGACGATCGTCGTGCCCGTCGCCGGGTCCTCGCCCAGCACGCGGTCGCCCTCGGGCTCTGCCGCGAGCAGCTCGCGCGCCCGCTCCTCGGTCAGCTCGTCGGGCGCCAGGTCCTCCGGGACGGAGGCCCGCGCACCCTCCGGACCCTCGAGGTACGGCCCGTACCGGCCGACGCGCAGGGTGACCCCGTCCGCGATCTCGATCGAGTTGACGTCCCGGGCGTCGATGTCGCCGAGGTTGTCCACCAGCCCGCGCAGCCCGCCGGTGACGCGCGAGTCGGACCGGTCGCCGAAGTAGAACTCGGTCAGCCAGTCGACGCGGTCACGCCGCCCCTCCGCGATCTCGTCGAGGTCCTCCTCCATCTCGGCGGTGAACGAGTAGTCCACCAGCCGGTCGAAGTTCTCCTCGAGCAGCCGGGTGACGGCGAAGGCGAGCCAGGTGGGCACCAGCGCCTGGCCGCGGCTCGTCACGTAGCCGCGGTCCTGGATCGTCGAGATCGTCGCCGCGTACGTCGACGGTCGGCCGATGCCGCGCTCCTCGAGCGCCTTGACCAGCGCCGCCTCGGTGTACCGCGGCGGGGG
>DASWOL010000120.1:0-1702 GCA_036398695.1 Cellulomonas sp.
CTGCTCGGTCCGCCGGTCGACGAGGGCGGCGACCGCTGGCGACGGCGGACCGCGACCCGGCTGGTGGTCGTCGTGGTGGTGCTGATCGTGGCGATCAGCGCGTTCTTCTACCCGATCTGGACCGCGCAGGTGGTGCCGTACGACTTCTGGCACGTGCACATGTGGCTGCGGAGCTGGATCTAGCGCTCCGTCACCCGCCAGATCCGCAGCGAGGGGCCGTCGCCGGGCAGCTCGACATGGCCCTCGTCCGGCGTGAGGTCGCTCGCGTCGTGCACCCCGTGCCAGGTCGCGCGGGCCTGTAGCCGCACAGCCGGGCCCGGTGCGCGCCGGGCGGTGACCACCAGGGCCTCGCCCCCGGTCTCGCGGGCGTAGACGAGGGTGTCCGCGTCGGCGTGCAGCCAGCGCAGCCCACCCTCCCGGAGCGCGGGCTCGCGGCTGCGCAGGCCGAAGAGCTCGCGGTACGCCGCGTGGACGACCTCGTCGCGCTCGGCCGGCCGGTCCCACGGCATCGGGGTGCGCGCCTGCTCCCCGGTGGCGGCGGTGAGGCCGAGCTCGGACCCGGCGCAGATCATCGGCACCCCGGGGAGGGTCGCCTGCAGGCCCGCCGCCACGACCTGGCGCTCCCGGCTGCCCACCACGGTGCGGATGCGGGCGCAGTCGAAGGAGTCGAGCACCTGCCAGGAGCGCACGAGCGTCCGCCAGGACATCCCGGCGGCGAACGCGCGCATGGTGGTCATGGCCGACACCCCGCCGCGGAGCGGGATGCCGCCCGGGACGCCGATGAAGTCGACCTGGTCACCGGCCGGCCCGCGCAGCCAGGTCCATACCGGCCGGGTGAAGCCCGCGTAGTTCATTGTGCCGTCCCAGCCGTCGGCGTCGAGGTCGGCGGAGGCGTCGAACATGTGCTCCGCGACCAGGGCGGCGTCGGGGCGGACCGCGAGCGCGGCGCGGCGGAGCAGCGACGCGACCTCGGTGGTGCGGTCCTCGGCGCCGTGCCGGCCGGTCATGTTCGCCACGTCGATGCGCCAGCCGTCGTACCAGGGCAGCCACCGCTGCACGACGGCGGTCATCCGTTCCCGGACCAGGGCGGCGCCCCAGTTCAGCTTGGGCAGGGTCGGGACGCCGTACCACGACGCGTAGCCGCCGTCGGGGTCGAGGTAGAACATCGACCGCTCGGGCGCGTCCGGGGCGCGGCGCGCGGCCCGGAACCACTCGTGCGTGTCGCCGCAGTGGTTCGTGGTGAGGTCGCCGACGAGGCGCATCCCGCGGTCGTGGACGGCGCGCGCCAGCCGGTCCAGCGCCGGCCGGCCGCCGACGAGCTCGTCGACCTCGTCGAAGGTCGCGGCGTCGTAGCGGTGGTTCGACGCCGCGGGGAAGACCGGCCGCAGGTAGAGGGTGTCGACGCCGAGCGCCTGGAGGTGGTCGAGGTGCGCCACGATCCCGTCGAGGTCACCGCCGAAGAGCTGGCGCGGACCGAGCGGGCCGTGGTCGACCACCTCGTCCCCCCACGCGCACGGCACCGCCCACGCGGGCGCGTCGGCGCCGGTGGGGGCGGTCGGCACCGAGCGGGCGAACCGGTCGGGGAAGATCTCGTAGACCACGGCGTGGGCGGACCAGTCGGCGCTCGGCTCGTGGGCGACGAGCCGGAAGTCGGTGCTGTCGGTCACGTCGTCGTCGCTGACGCCGGCGGCGGTGAGCCAGG
>DASWOL010000121.1:0-8250 GCA_036398695.1 Cellulomonas sp.
CGTCACCACGCCCGGCAGCTGCCAGGCCTCCTTCTCCGCGCCCCAGAAGCACCCGGAGGCCAGGTACAGCACGCGCGTCCCCTCGGGCCAGGGGCCCATGAGAGGGGTTCCCAGCACGGTGTGCGTCAACGGCACCACGTACGCGTACGACGAGCGTCCCGGCAGGGCGTCCTCGCGCGTCACCATCTGTGTCTTGAGTGAGGAACCGAACAGGAATCCCATGTCTTGCTCCTTTCGCGTGACATCTCAACCGCGCCCCGTGGACACCTGTTCCGGAACCGCGACCACCAGCACGTAGGCTCGTCGGACGTGACCGACGATTCTCTCGGCTTCGCCACGCGTGCGATCCACGCGGGCCAGGAGCCCGACCCGGCGACCGGCGCGGTCGTCCCCCCGATCTATCAGGTGTCCACCTACAAGCAGGACGGCGTGGGCGGCCTGCGGGGTGGCTGGGAGTACTCCCGCTCCGGGAACCCCACCCGCGCGGCCCTCGAAGAGGCGCTCGCCGCGGTCGAGGGGGGTGAGGCGGGCTTCGCGTTCGCCTCGGGCCTGGCCGCCGAGGACACCCTGCTGCGTGCCGCGCTCCGTCCGGGCGACCACCTGGTGCTCGGCAACGACGTCTACGGCGGCACGTACCGGCTGGTGGCGCGTGTGCTCGCCCCGTGGGGCGTGGAGCACACACCGGTGGACCTGGCGGACACCGGCGCCGTGCTGGACGCGATCCGCCCGGGCCAGACGAAGGTCGTGTGGGTCGAGACGCCGTCCAATCCGCTGCTGTCGGTGGCGGACATCGCGGTGATCGCGGCGCACGCCCGCTCGGCGGGCGCCCTGCTCGTGGTCGACAACACCTTCGCCAGCCCCGCCCTGCAGAATCCCCTGGCCCTGGGCGCGGACGTCGTCGTGCACTCCACCACGAAGTACGTGGGCGGGCACAGCGACCTCGTCGGCGGCGCGCTGGTGGTGGCGGACGGCGCGCAGCTGCCGGCCGGGCTGGAGGGCCCGACGGGCACGACGAGCCTGCGCGACGCCCTGGCCTTCCACCAGAACGCCTCGGGGGCCGTCGCCGGGCCCTTCGACGCGTGGCTCGCGCTGCGCGGTCTCAAGACGCTCCAGGTGCGGATGGAGCGGCACTGCGCCAACGCCGCGCGCATCGCCGAGTTCCTCCTCGAGCACCGGGCGGTGACGCAGGTGTACTACCCGGGACTGGCCTCGCACCCCGGTCACGAGGTGGCCGCCCGCCAGATGCACGGCTTCGGCGGCATGGTCTCGTTCCGCACCGGCAGCGCGGACACGGCGGTGGCGGTGTGCGGCGCGACGACGTTGTTCACCCTTGCGGAGTCGCTGGGCGGCGTCGAGTCGCTCATCGAGCACCCGGCGCGGATGACGCACGGCTCGGTGGCCGGCACGGCACTGGCGGTGCCCGACGACCTGGTCCGCCTCTCGGTGGGCCTGGAGTCCGTGGACGACCTGGTGGCGGACCTCGACCGCGCGCTGGAGGCGGCGCTGTGATCGGCACCGCGGACGTCAAGGCGGCGGCCGCGCTGCTGGGCGGCATCGTCACCCGCACTCCGGTCCAGCGCAGCCGCGTCCTGTCCGAGCTCGTCGGCACCGACGTCTGGCTCAAGTGCGAGAACCTCCAGCGCGCGGGCTCGTTCAAGATCCGCGGCGCGTACACCCGCATCGCGCGGCTGTCCGACGAGGAGAAGGCGCGCGGGGTCGTCGCCGCCAGCGCCGGCAACCACGCCCAGGGCGTGGCCCTGGCCGCGCAGCAGCTCGGCATCGACTCCGTGGTGTTCATGCCCGAGGACGCGGCCCTCCCCAAGATCTCCGCGACCAAGGCCTACGGCGCCCGCGTGGTGCTGACCGGCTCGTCCGTCGACGAGGCCCTCGTCGCCGCGCACGCGCACGCGCAGGCGACGGGCGCGGTGCTGGTCCACCCCTTCGACCACGTCGACATCGTCGCCGGGCAGGGCACCGTCGGCCTGGAGATCGCCGACCAGGTGCCGGGCGTCGCGACCGTGCTGGTGCCCGTGGGCGGCGGCGGCCTCGTGGCGGGCATCGTCGCCGCGCTCGACGACCGGCCGGGCGTCCAGGTGGTCGGTGTCCAGGCCTCGCACGCCGCCGCATACCCGGAGTCGCTGCTGGCCGGCCACCCGGTCAAGGCGCCCGAGCTGCGCACCATGGCCGACGGCATCGCCGTGGGCCTGCCCGGCGAGGTGCCCTTCGAGATCGTCGCCAGCCACCACGTGCCGGTCCGCACGGTGTCCGAGGAGGACCTGTCCCGGGCGATGCTGCTGGTCGCGGAGCGGGCCAAGCTCGTCGTCGAGGCCTCCGGGGCCGCCGGGGTGGCCGCGCTGATGGCCGCTCCGCAGGACTTCGCCGCGCGCGGCCCGGTGGTCGCCGTGCTGTCCGGGGGCAACGTGGACCCGCTGGTCCTCATGCGGCTGATCCGGCACGGCCTGGCATCGGCCGGGCGGTTCCTCCAGCTGCGCATCACCATCGCCGACACCCCGGGCGCGCTCGCGGGCGTGCTGCGGGACATCGCGCGCCTGGGCGCCAACGTCATCGACGTGGTGCACCTGCGCACCGGCCGCGAGCTGGCGTTCGACGAGGTGTCCATCGAGGTCGAGGTGGAGACGAAGGGCCCCGAGCACTGCAGCGACGTGGTGCGCCGGCTGCGCGAGTCCGGCTACCGCCTCGCCGACTGACCAGCCGGCCGACCAGTGGAGCGAAACTGCCTGGTGACGCGGCGCGTCGTGGCGTGTCGCCTCCACTTGTGAGGGAGAGGGACTGATGCGGTACACCGAGGTCGACGTGTTCACCGACACCCTGACGGCGGGCAACCCCGTCGCGGTGGTGCACGGCGCGGACGGGCTGGACGACGCGACGATGGCGGCGTTCGCCCGGTGGACCAACCTGTCGGAGACGACGTTCCTGGTCAGCCCCACCGACCCCGCGGCCGACTACCGGCTGCGCATCTTCACCCCCGGTGGCGAGCTGCCGTTCGCCGGTCACCCGACGCTGGGCTCGGCGCGTGCCTGGGTCGCGGCGGGCGGTGTGCCGCGCACCCCCGGGGTCGCGGTCCAGGAGTGCGGCGTCGGCCTGGTCCGCGTGCGCGTGGCCGGCGAGCACGTGGCCTTCGCGGCCCCGCCGCTGCGCCGTTCCGGTCCGGCCGACGAGGCCACGCGTGAGCTCGTCGTGCGCAGCCTGCGGGTGGACCCTCAGGCGGTGCGCGCGGTCGAGTGGGTCGACAACGGGCCCGGCTGGGTGGCCGCCCTGCTGGCGTCGGCCGACGAGGTGCTGGCGCTGGACCCGGACCTCGCCGCGATGGGCGGCCGGTCGGTCGGCGCGGTCGGGCCGTTCGCGGACCGCGGCGAGGCCGACGTCGAGGTGCGGGCGTTCGTCCCGGGGCTGGGGGTGCCGGAGGACCCGGTGACGGGCTCGCTGGCCGCCGGCCTGGGCCTCTGGCTGCCGACGACCGGGCTGGTGGGAGCCGACTTCGTCATTCGCCAGGGGACCGCCCTGGGCCGGCGGGGGATGGTGCATGTCACCCGCGAGGACGGCGTCGTCTGGATCGGCGGCGACACCGTCCTGGCCGTCATGGGGACGGTTGCGCTCGAGCCGTAGCACGCCGCACGCCCGGTAGTACGCCCAGTGGCACGCCCGGCAGCGCGCCCGGAACACTCCGCAGGCACCACTCCGCAGCACGGCTCAGCACGGCTCGGCACGGGATTCGGGGCCGGCGCGGAGCCCGTAGTGGGTATGCTGGACGTTTGCGCCGCCGGAGAACGGTCCCGAAAGGGCCCCGGCGGCGCGGCCTCGCAGGACGTGCGGTGACCAGTCGCGCCCTGCGGGCACGAGCCGAGGAAAGGGATGGGACGTGACCGAATCGACGCAGGCCACGTGGCTGACGCAGGAGGCCTACGACCGCCTCCAGGCAGAGCTTGCCCACCTCGAGGGCGACGGGCGCCGGCACATCGTCGAGCGCATCGCCGCCGCGAGAGCCGAGGGCGACCTCTCCGAGAACGGCGGCTACCACGCCGCCCGTGACGAGCAGGCGAAGAACGAGGCGCGCATCCGCGAGCTCAAGGAGAAGCTGCGCTACGTGCAGATCGGCACGCCGAAGGACGACGGCGTCGTCGAGCCCGGCATGCAGGTCACCGTGCTGCTGGCCGGGGACGAGATGACGTTCCTGCTCGGTGCGCGAGAGATCGCCGACGGCACCGACATCGACGTGTACTCGCCGACGTCTCCGCTCGGCGGGGCCATCAACGGGCATGCCGTCGGCGAGTCGGTGGCGTACGTGGCCCCGAACGGCCGCGAGTTCACGGTGGAGATCCTGGCGGCGACGCCCTTCCAGGGCTGAGCGGTCGCGGCGCCCGCTCGTGGCGGCCGCATGGTGCTCCTCGTCGTTCGCGGCGGCGAGCCTCCAGGCAGGCCACCCGGGGGGACGCGGCGGTCAGCCGTCGATGCTGCAGGTCTGCACCGTGCCGGTGACGGCGGTTTCCGAGGTCGGGATGGTCACCGTGACCCGCTGCGTGGTGGTGGTGCCCGGGCCCACCGGCACGTCCATCACGCCCACCTCCGCGTAGGCCTCCGACAGCGCGTGCACCCGGCACGTCGCGGAGGCGGAGGTGGCCTTGGTGACGTCGAACGTCACCTGGATCGAGGTGGAGCCGTTGACGTGGTAGCCCACGTCGCGCCACTGCACCGGGTCGCGCAGCGTGGTGATGCCCAGCCACGTGAGCACCGCGACGGCCGCGAGGACCAGCACGGCGAGCCCGAGGCGGCGCCACAGGGTGGTGCGGGTGGTCGGTGCCGGCCCGTAACGGCCGGCCGGCGGGGTGCTCACGGTCCTCCAGCGTCTTCGCGCGGCGTCGGTGCGCGATCATTGTTCCTCGTCGGACACGGTGCGTCCGGCGCAGCGGCCGGCCCGACGAGCCGAGACGGCCGACGATGGGAGGCACGCGTGAGTGACGAGACCCTGCGACTGATGGCCGTGCACGCCCATCCCGACGACGAGTCGAGCAAGGGCGCGGCGACGGCGGCCCGGTACGCGGCGCAGGGCGTGGAGGTGCTCGTCGTCACCTGCACGGGTGGGGAGCGGGGCGACGTGCTCAACCCGCACTACGGGCCCGCGCCGGTGGGTCTGGAGGCGATGCGCGCGGTGCGCCGGGCCGAGATGGCCGCGGCCGCGGCGGCGCTGGGCGTGCGGCAGCACTGGCTCGGCTTCGTCGACTCCGGCCTGCCCGAGGGCGACCCGCTGCCGCCGCTGCCGGCGGGCAGCTTCGCGGCGACGCCCCTGCAGGAGGCGGCCGCGCCGCTCGTCGCGATGGTCCGCGAGTTCCGGCCGCACGTCATGACCACGTACGACCCGTCGGGCGGCTACCCCCACCCGGACCACATCATGTGCCACACGGTGTCCATGGAGGCGTGGGAGGCGGCCGGCCGTCCCGACCGGTACCCCGACGCCGGCGACCCGTGGCAGCCGCTCAAGCTCTACTACGACCACGGCTTCTCGCTGGGACGGATGAGGGCGGTGCACGACGCGATCCTCGCCGGAGGCGGCGAGAGCCCGTTCAGCGACTGGATCGACTCGCGCGAGTCCCGCGAGGTGCCCGAGCGCGCGGTGACGACGCGCGTGCGGTGCGACGCCTACTTCGACCGGCGCGACGCCGCGCTGCGCGCGCACGCGACGCAGATCGACCCCGAAGGCTGGTTCTTCGCCGTGCCGCGCGAGCTCGAGCGGCAGGTGTGGCCGTGGGAGGAGTTCGAGCTCGCCGCCTCGCGCGTGCCGACGACCACTCCGGAGGACGACCTGTTCGCCGGGATCCGGGACCGGTCCGAGTGATCGCCGCCACGGTGAGGGGGCTGGCGACCGCCCTGGTGGCCGGTGCGGTGCCGGCCGCCGCCACGCCGAGCCCACTGCCGACGCCGGCCGTCCAGGTGGACCCGAACCTCGGCTCGCCCGGCATCCTCGGCTTCGGCTTCACGTTCGTGCTGGCGCTGGCGCTCATCGCCCTGGTGGTGTCCATGTCCCGCCAGCTCCGCAAGATCGACCGCAGGGCGCGCCTGTCGGCCGCGGCGGACGACGAGGAGTCCGCGTCCTCCTCCGAAACGCCCACGGTCGGGGACGTGATCGGGGACATGGGCGGCGAGGCGGGCACCGGCGGGAAGGACGAGACGCGCGACGACGAGCACGCGGATCGCGCATGAGCACGGCGGCGCCCGTGCGTCCCGCGGTGCGGGTGGCCGTGGCGCAGGTCGAGGTCGGGGCCGACAGGGCGGCGAACCGGGCGGCGGCCGCCGCGGCGGTCGACGACGCGGCGCGCGTCCGGTCGGATCTCGTGGTGCTGCCGGAGTACGCCTCGGCCTACGACCGCCTCGGCGTCGGCGTGCACCTGGCCGAGCCGCTGGACGGGCCGTTCGTCGGCACGCTGCGCGAGCGTGCGGCCGCGACCGGCGTCGCGGTGATCGCCGGCACATCGCTGCCGTGCGACGACCCGCGGCTGGCCGTCAACGCCGTCGTCGCGATCGCCGGCGACGGCGCGATCGCCGGCGTGTACCGCAAGGTGCATCTCTACGACGCCTTCGGCACCCGCGAGTCCGACGTGCTCGAGGCGGGCCCGGCCGACGCCGAGCCCCTCGTGCTGCCGGTGGGGGCCGTGACCGTGGGCGTCCTCACGTGCTACGACCTGCGGTTCCCCGAGTCCGCCCGGCGCGTCGTCGATGCCGGGGCCGACGTGCTCGTGGTGCCCGCGGCGTGGGTGGACGGCCCGCTCAAGGCGATGCAGTGGCGCGCGCTCGCGGTGGCGCGGGCCATCGAGTCCACCGCGGCGGTGGTCGCGGTCGGGATGGCCGGGCGTGGGGTGACCGGCCGCTCACTCGTCGTCGGCCCGGACGGCGTGGTGCTGCTGGAGCTGGGCGAGGAACCTGCCCTGGCCTGGGCGGACCTGGACCCGGGACGCATCGCCGAGGTGCGGGCGACGAACCCGTCGCTGGCGAACCGGCGCTACCGGGTGCTGCCCGCGTAAGCCGCCATCGCCGCCATCGCCGTAACCATTCGCCGCATGGCGGTCGGTGGTGGGGACAATCCGCGCCCGCTTCGTATGGTCGAAGGTGAGGCTGCAGGCGCGGCCCCACCGCATGCGAGAGCCGGAGCCATGAGCGCGAACCACGAGGACATCGCCCTGCACGCCACCACGTGCCCGGGGGAGCTCGGGTGCGCGATGGCGGCGCCCGGGCATGACCTGCACCCGCTGCAGCGGGTGGTGGCGGCGGCGACGCCCAGCTCGTGGGTGGACGCATGGGTCGGCGAGGCGACGCCGGACGGGTGGGCGACGCTGCACGCGGCCGACGACGACCGCGTGATCCGCGTGTGGCACCACGAGCCCCTGGCCGGGCTGACGCCGGGCGAGCCGGTGGCGCTGCACCGGACCTACCACGTGCTGGCGCTGGGACCGCGCTGGTGGAACGTGCTCGTCGACGGCGGGCGCTGACGGCAAGCGCCGTCGACGAGCACCTACTGCCGAAAGGTCCTCAGGCCGCCATCATCGCTTCGCAGGCCGACGCGCACTCCGTGCAGGCTTGAGCGCACATCGCCATCGTCGGCATCGTGTCCGCGTGCTTCATGCACTCGTCGGCGCATGCCTTGGCCATGGTGATCATGGCCTGGCACATGGCCATCATCGACGGCGTGTGCATGCCCATGGGCCGCAGCATCATGCGCATCATCGTGTTGGCCATGTCCGCGCAGTCCAGGCACATCGACATGGACATTCGCATGCCGTCGCCGGCCATGTCCGCGCACATGGTGCAGGCCTGCTCGCAGGCCGAACAGGCCTCCATGCACTTCTGGATCTTGTCCATGTCCATGCCGTCCATGGCGTCCAGACCCGCCATCGGCATGGTGCCGGACATCATCATGTCGCCCATCATGAACATCTGCCCCACCTCTCCGTGAGCCGGACGGCGGGAGCACCGCCGCGCCGGCGCGTCTCCTGACGGGACGAGGCTACGTCGGCGTGCGTGTGGCCGCCCGGCGGCCCGGCGCAGCGCGAACCGGCGCTCAGCGCAGTGCGTAGGTGGCGATCGAGACCGCGACGTAGTGGCAGGTGAAGCCCGCGACGGTCAGGGAGTGGAAGATCTCGTGGAACCCGAACCACCGCGGGCTGGGGTCCGGCCGCTTGAAGCCGTAGACCACGGCGCCGACCGTGTACGCCAGCCCGCCCGCCATGATCAGCCAGACGA
>DASWOL010000122.1:0-17785 GCA_036398695.1 Cellulomonas sp.
GGCAAGCTCCTGCAGTACGGCTTCAACAACTCCAACCCGGACTTCACCGCCAAGGGTTCGCAGTACCAGTGGTCCAGCTCGATCACCACCAGCGCCAGCTACTAGTGGACGGCCGACTACGTGAAGAAGCAGGGCGTCAACTCCGTCGGGGTCACCTACCTCAACACCGCCGACTGGGGCATCCCCGCGTACAACGCCTTCAAGGCCGAGGCCGACAAGATCGGCCTGAAGATCACCGACGCCGAGGGCGTCCTGGACACCTCTGACGACTACCGGCCGTCGCTGACCAAGGCCGTCGCCGGAAAGCCCGACGCCTTCGTCCACATCGGGTACGGCCCGGACGCGGCCAAGCTCGTCTCCCAGCTGCGCGCCATCGGCTATGCGGGCACGTTCTACGGCGGACAGGACGAGCAGTCGTTCGACGGCACGCCGGACGCCGAGGGGTCGATCATCGGCGCCGAGTTCCTCCAGTCCAACCCCGACCCCACGGTGCAGGCGTTCGTCACGGCGTTCAAGGCGAAGTACCCGAACGAGAAGGACGTGACGAGCTTCGAGGCCGGGGCCTACGACGCGCTCAACGTCGCGGTGGCGGCCGCCAAGCTCGGCGGCACCACGCGCGACGGCGTCCTGGCGGGATTCCAGCAGCTCAAGGACGTCCCGAGCGTGGTCTACGGCACCATCACCTTCGACCAGAGCACGCGCCGGGTCGCCTCACCCCAGCTGACGCCCACCATCCTCAAGGGCGGAACGTGGGTGGCGGACAACGGCTGATCCGCGCCGGCCGGTCCGCACATCGTGTTCGACACGCTGATCGCCGGCCTGCTCCGGGGGAACGTGTACGCCCTCGGAGCGGTCGGCATCTCCCTGGTCTTCGGCGTCATGAACGTCGTCAACTTCGCCCAGTTCTCCTTCTTCGGCCTGGGCGCCATGCTCGCCTGGTTCTTCGTCACGGAACAGCACGTGGCCTTCTGGCTCGCCCTGCCGCTGGTGCTGGTGATCTGCGCGGCGCTCGGCCTGGTCATCAACGTCTCGGTGGTGCGGCCGCTGGCGAAGTTCCTGCCGCTGGCGGCCATGCTGTCGACCTACGCCGTCTCGCAGATCCTCGACAACGCCTCCCAGATGGCGTTCACCGCGCAGTTCCGCGTGTTCCCCAAGGTGATGCCCACCGCGAACCTCCACGTCGGCACCATGCGCTTCGGCACCTCGGACGTCGTGATGCTGGTGGTCACGGCGGTCGTGATGGTGGTGATGTCGCTGTTCCTCAAGTACGGCAAGGTCGGCCAGGCCATCCGCGCCACCGCCCAGGACCAGGAGGCCGCGCTCCAGGTGGGCATCCCGGTGGGGCTGGTCCAGCACGTGTCCTTCGTCATCGCCTCGGCGCTCGGGGGACTGGCCGGCGTCTTCATCGCCCTGTACGTCGGGGTGGCGAACCCCACGTCAGGCCTCAACACCGGCATGACGGCCTTCGTCGCGGCCACCCTGGGCGGGCTCGGCTCGCTCGTCGGAGCCGTCGTCGGCGGCTTCGTCCTGGGCCTGCTGGAGGCCTTCGGCATCCACTTCTTCGGCGACACCTCGCGGCAGATCATCATCTTCGTCATCCTGATCGTGGTCCTGATCGTGCGTCCCGGAGGCCTGCTGGGCAAGGTGCCGCTGATCTCCACCGAACCGCTGACCGGCACCTTCCTGGGCAAGGGTCGCCCGCTGCGGATTCCCCGCTGGGTGTGGCCCGCCGCCTTCGTCATCGCGGGGATCGTCGTCCCGCTGGTCGCCGACGACTACGTGCTTACCACCGGCACCCAGGTGCTCGTCTACGCCGTCATCGCCGCGGGGTTCACCGTGACAGCCGGCCAGGCCGGGGTGGTCGCGCTCGGTCAGGCCGGGCCCATCGCCATCGGCGCCTACGCCTCGGCGCTGCTGAGCCTGCACCTGCACTTCTCGTTCTGGGTGGCGCTGCCGGCCGCCGGGCTGGTCGCCGCGATCCTCGCCTCGGTCCTGGCCTCCCCGATCTGGGGGGTGAAGGGGCACTACATCTCCATCGCCACCCTCGGGATCGGCACGGCCATCGTCGCGGTGATCCAGCTGGTGGAGCCGCAGGGCATCTACGGCATCCCCGTCCCTCGGTGGGGCGGCACGCAGCTGTGGACCCCGACGGCGTACTACCTGATCGACTTCGGGGTGCTGGTCGTCACCCTGCTGGTGATGTGGCGCATCCGTGGTTCGCACCTGGGCAAGGTGATCTCCTCCGTCGGGTCCGACGAGGTCGCGGCGCTGGCCTCGGGCGTGCGGGTGCGTGACTACAAGGCGCTCGCCTTCGCCGTCTCCGCGTTCTTCGCCGGCGTCGGCGGCTCGCTGCTGGCGCACCAGTACACCTACATCGACCCGACCATCTTCACGATGCTCATGTCCTTGCTGGTGGTGACCATCGTCATCATGGGCGGGGTCTCGCTGCCCTACGGCGCGGTGGTCGGGTCGATCATCCTCATCGGCGCCATGGAGCTGCTGAGGTTCACCCCGGAGCTGCGGATCATCGCGTACGGCCTGGTGCTGATCCTCGTGGTGCGGTTCCGCCCGGGCGGAATCCTGGTGAGGAGCTCATGAGCGACGTGCTGCTGGCGGTCGAGAACCTCGAGCGTCACTTCGAGGGCCTCACAGCCGTGGACGGGATCTCGTTCACGGTGGCACCCCATGAGGTGGTGTCGATCATCGGGCCCAACGGGTCCGGCAAGACCACCACGCTCAACCTGGTGACCGGCACCATCCCGGCGCACGGCGGCTCCATCGCCCTCGACGGGGTGCGCATCGACCGTGCGGACACCGCGCGCATCGCCGAGCACGGCATCGCGCGCACGTTCCAGAACGGCCGCGTGTTCGCCACCCTGTCGGTGGCGGACAACATCGAGGTGGGCATCCACTCGACGTTGACGGCGAGCCGGCCCTTCCGACGGCTGTCGCACCTGGTCGGGCTGCGCTGGATCGGGCTGCTGGGGGAGCTGTTCGTCGCGATCGTCGGCACGCCGGCCTCGCGCCGGGAGCGCCGGCGGATCGACGCCACCGTCGAGACCGAGATCGCCCGTTTCGAGGCGCGTCTGGGCCCGCGGCGCGACGATCCGGCGTACTCGCTGAGCTACGCGAACCGGCGCCGCACCGAGATCGCCCGGGCGCTGGCCCTGCAGCCCAGGCTGCTCGTCCTCGACGAGCCCACCGCCGGGATGAACCAGTCCGAGACCGCCGAGGTGCTCGGCCAGCTGCTGGAGCTGAAGGCCGCGGGCCAGGCGATCCTCCTGGTGGAGCACAAGCTGGACCTGGTGATGACCGTCTCGGACCGGGTCATCGTGATGGACGGCGGCCGGATCATCGCGCAGGGACCGCCCGAAGACGTGCGCCACGACCCCGCGGTGATCGAGGCGTACCTCGGCCGGCGCCGCGCGGCCGCCGCGGAGGAGAGCGCATGACCGACCTGCTCGCCCTCGACGACGTCCACGTCTACTACGGCCCGTTCCACGCGCTGCGCGGCAACAGCCTCACCGTGGGCGAGGGCGAGATCGTCTCGTTGCTGGGCGGCAACGCCAGCGGCAAGTCGACGACGATGAAGGCCATCCTCGGGCTCGCCAAGGTGCGGTCGGGCGCGGTGCGCTTCGCCGGCCAGGACATCACCCACGTGGCCACCAACCGCCGGGTCAAGGCGGGGATCGCCTCCGTCCCCGAGGCCCGCCGGGTGTTCCCCCAGATGACCGTGGACGAGAACCTCGTCGCCGGCGCCTACACCCGCAGGGACAGGGCCGGCGTCGCCGAGGACCTCGAGCGCATGCGCGAGCACTTCCCGCGGCTGGCGGAGCGCCGTCGCCAGGAGGCGGGCACGTTGTCCGGGGGGGAGCAGCAGATGCTGGCCTTCGCCCGGGCGCTGATGAGCCGTCCGAGGCTCGTCTGCATGGACGAGCCCACCATGGGCCTGTCACCGAAGCTCGTCGACCAGGTGCTCGACGAGATCGTCCGCATCAACAAGGACCTCGGCGTGGCCGTGCTGTTCGTCGAGCAGCAGGCGGAGCTGGCGCTGTCCATCGCCTCCCGGGGCTACGTGCTCGCGACCGGGCAGATCGTGCTCCGGGGCAGCGCCGCCGAGCTGCTCGACGACCCGCAGATCCAAGAGGCCTACCTCGGAAGGGCGGCACAGGCATGACCACCACCGGCACGGCACGACGACGGCTCGGGTTCTTCACCCGGGTGCTCGACGAGGGGAGCGCGGACCAGCGCTACCGGCTCGCCCTCGACCAGATCCGGACGGCCGAGGCCGTCGGCTTCGACACCGCCTGGGTCGCCCAGCACCACTTCCACGAGCAGGAGGGCGGCCTGCCGTCCCCGTTCGTGCTGCTGTCCCATGCGGCGGCCCAGACCTCACGGATCCTGCTCGGCACCAGCATCGTCACCCTCCCGCTGGAGGCGCCGCTGCGGGTCGCCGAGGACGCGGCCGTGCTGTGGCTGCTGTCCGGGGGGCGCTTCGAGCTCGGCATCGGCAGCGGTGGCACGGCCAGCTCCTTCCCGCCCTTCGGCCACGACCCGAAGGACCGGCCCGCGATCTTCGCCCGCCACACCGAGCAGCTGGTCGGCGCGCTGCGCGGTGACCTGCTGACGAGCGACGGCGGCGCGCTGTACCCGGCGGCACCCGCGCTGCTCGACACGCTGTGGCAGGCGACGTTCTCCCCGGAGGGTGCCGGTCGGATCGGCGCCGCCGGATCGGGCCTGATGCTGTCCAAGACCCAGCCCCACACGCAGGCCACTCTCGCCGACACCCAGCGTCTGGTCGTCGACGCCTACCTGGCGTCGTTGCCGGAGGGCGTGGGTCCGCGCGTGTTCGGCTCGCGCAACCTCGTGGTCGTCGACGACGAGGCCACCGCACAGCGCCTCGCGGCGCGGGGGATCGAGCGCTCGCTGCCCGCCGCCAGGGCGCTGGGCGTCGAGGTCCCCGCGGGCGCGTCGCAGGACGAGCTGCTCGCGCTGTTCGACCTGCACGTCGGCACCCCCGAGACGGTGGTCGCCGAGCTGGCGCAGGACCACGTCCTGCTGGCTGCGACCGACCTCGTGTTCCAGTCCCACCCGATCGACCCGCCGCACGAGCTCCTGCTGCGCTCGCTCGAGCTCATCGCCGGACAGGTCGCCCCCGCGCTGGGGTGGACCCCGGCCCCGACCCAGGAGGCCGTCCGTGCCTGATCTCATCGACTCTCTCGTCGGCATCGAGCCGGGCAGCCGCCTGGACGCGCTGCGCGCCAAGCGCCCGGTGGCCCGCGCGGACGCGCAGGCGACCTACGACGCGCTCGTCACCGCCCCGTCCGACCTGGCCCGGGCCAGTGCCGTCGAGCGCGCCGCGATCGGCTACTGGGTCGCCGCCCTGAGCCGCGCCACCGTCCTGGCCGACCACTACGCCGACCTGCTGACCGGGCTCGACGCGGCGGTGCTGAGCGCGCTGGCCGACGCCGCCCCTGCCGCCACGACCACCGGGCCGTACGGCTCCTACCCGCCGGGACCGCTGAGCGCCGAGGACGCCGACGGGGTGCACTGGGCCGCGCCGGACGAGCTGCGCGCCGCCGTGGGCCACCGCCTGGCCGCCGCCCTCGAGCACGCCCACCTGCTCACCTACCGGCCGCGGGACGCCGGCCCCGAGGCGCTGCAGGCCCTGCTCGACTCGGGCTGGACCACGGACGGCATCGTCACCGTGTCCCAGCTCGTCGCGTTCACCCACTTCCAGCTGCGCGTCGTCGCGGGCCTGGCCGTCCTCAAGGAGGCGATCTGACATGTCGGACCAGGTGATCGACTACCCGGAGCTCGAGCGGCCTCACGCGTTCACCCAGGCGGCGCTCGGCTGGGTGCCATGGCTCGAGCCGAAGCCCGAGGCCGGGCTGACGCAGGACGACTACTCGGCGCTCGCCGACCGGGCCCGCGTGAAGAGCCCGTACTTCCGCCTCCTGGTGCGCGACCCCGTGGTGCTGGGGGCACGCACCCGCGCCGACAACGACATCTTCTACAACGCGGACGCCGGCCTGCCGCGTGCCGAGCGCGAGCTGGCCGCCGCCGCCACGTCACGCACCAACGGCTGCGTGTTCTGCGCCAGCGTCCACTCCCGGTTCGCGGCTCGGCTGTCCGACCGCTCCGAGGATGTGCAGCGCCTGCTCGACGAGGGGACCGGGGCCGCGCAGGACGAACGCTGGACCGCCGTGATCGGCGCGGCGGTCGCCCTCACCGCGACGCCGTCCGCGTTCGGCCGGGCGCACGTCGAGGCGTTGCGGGCCACGGGCTTCGACGACCAGGCGATCGTGGACGTGATCCAGTCCGCAGCCTTCTTCAACTGGGCCAACCGGCTCATGCTCTCGCTGGGCGAGCCGACGCCGCCGCCGTCCGACTGACGCCTCGCCGGCGCGGCTGTCGCACCGTGGCCGCCGTGTCCGTCACACCGTGGTGGCCTCCGCGAGCAGCCGCAGGTCGGCCTCGGAGACGTTGCCCGCCGGGATCGCGCACGAGGGGGTCAGCAGGAAGGGCCGCTCACCGAGCGAAGCGATCGTGTCGGTGATCTGCCGGGTGGCCGCGTCGGTGTGCCGGCCGTCCAGCAGACCGCGGTCCACCCCGCCCACCGGGACCACGCCGCCGGTGGCCAGCTCGGCCAGCGCCGGGTTCCCCGCGGCGAACGAGTCCCAGTTGATCGCCTGGGCGGGCCAGTCCACGAACCAGTCGGGGTGCGAGTGGGCCCCGCACGTGTGCAGGATCGCCGCCCCCGCCGCGCTGTCCAGGACACGCCGGTCGTAGGGCGCCGAGAACGTGTCGAACCTGTCCTTGTCGTGGGAGATCAGCGGTCCGGCGGTGCCGGTGAGGGCGTAGAAGACGCCGTCGGCGCCCGCGTCCAGCACCGCCTCGGCGAGGGCGGACACGGTGGTGGTGGCCGCGTCCAGCGCGGCGTGCAGCACCCCGGGGTCGCCGCCCCAGAAGTCCTGGAGCCCGAACGGCGCGCCGCGACCGTAGACGGCGGTCGGCACGATGGGCAGGGCCAGCGTCTGCAGGATCGTGGTCAGCGGCGAGAACACCGTGAAGTACAGCGGGACGTCGGGCAGTCCCCGGCGGATCGCCGCGACCGTCTCGGCCTGCTCGGCGATGACGCCGCTGGCCGGCCGGGCCTGAAGGCTCGCCAGGTCGCCCACCTGCTCGAACGGCGTGCGGACCAGCCGGGGGACGTCCCCGCCGAGGTAGTCGCAGTAGTCGTAGACCGCGCCCCAGATCTCCGAGAACAGCACGCCGCGAGGGTTGATCTTCACCCAGTCCCAGTCCCAGCGGAGGGCCTCGGCCACCGTCGCCTGCGCAAAGGCGTCAGGCGAGTGCTCCGCGTCGGGGAAGTGGTGCCATGCCGACACGGGGATGCGGTCGGCACGCTCTCCGGCGAGCACGGCCCCGATGCGGTCACGATGCGTCCAGCTCACGGAACTCCTCCTCCTCCGGCGCCGTCGGCGAGAGCTCCCCGGGCCGGGCGCCCGCCCTCCCGGGGCTTCGGCGCGCCCTGATGTGGACCCGATCCTCGCGTCCGGCCGGGTGCCGGCGACCCCGGCACCCACCATGTGGAGCCGTGTTTCGGAGCTCGGCGGCACGCACCTCGTCGACGTCGGTGCGGCGCCGGGCACGTCCGGTGGGCGGCGCCGGCTCGGGCGGTGGTCGGCGGCGTCGTGGCCGGCCGGGCCCGAGTCGGGTGGTCGCTACGGACCACCACGTGGAGCGGGTGACGGGAATCGAACCCGCGTAGCCAGTTTGGAAGACTGGGGCTCTGCCACTGAGCTACACCCGCATGCACTGCATATTCGACTGTGTGCCGACCATGACGCGACGCCAGCCGGGACCGGGCCGGGACCGGGCCGGGACCGAGCCGGGACCGAGCCGGGACCGAGCCGCCTGCCGACCCGTGCATGCCGGTCGCGGCGGTCGAGCGTGACGAGGGTACTCGAATGGTGGGCGATCGATGTGCCCGGGCTGAAGCCGACAGCTCAGTGGGCTGCGTCCAGGACGGCGTCGATGAGTCCGGGGAAGCAGGCGTCGAGCTCGTCGCGCCGCAGCTGGATCGCATGGGTGCGCCCGGTGACCAGCGTGCGGGTCAGTCCCGCCTCGCGCAGGATCTTGAAGTGGTGGGACATCGTCGCCTTGGTGAGCTCGACGCCCCACACGTCGATCGACTTCGGGCACGGCTGCCCGTCGGCGATCTTCCGGACGATCTGGAGTCTCGTCGGGTCAGCGAGCGCTCGGAGGATGTCGACGAGGTCGACATCGGCCATGTCCGGCACCGGGTAGTCGGGCACGCCGTCCTCCAGATAGTTCGACAGGCATCGAACTGTTGTGTACCTTCGTCGTATGACATCTGTCGAACAATCCTACGCTCCGGCCGCGACCACGGCACGGCTGGGCATCCTGGCGGCGGGCCTGTTCGTCGTCGGCACCAACGCGTTCGTCATCGCCGGCCTCCTCCCGCAGATCGCCGCGGCACTCGGCACCACGCAGTCGCACGTCAGCTTCTCCATCACGCTCTACGCGCTGATCGTCGCGATCGGGTCGCCCCTGCTGTCCATCGTCGCCGCGCGGACGAACCGGTCCGCGCTCATGGCCGCCGGCCTGGTCGTCATCGGGCTCGGAACGGCGCTCGCGGCCATGGCCGCCTCGATCGGGGTGTTCGACGCCGGACGGGCCCTGGCGGCCGTGGGCGGGGCCGCCCTGGTCCCCACGGCCACCGCGGCCGGCCCCTCGATCGTGCCGCCTGAGCGTCGCGGCCGGGCCATCGCCGCGGTCGGTCTCGGCTTCACGCTCGCGACCGCGGTCGGAGCACCCGCCGGCACGGCCCTGGCCGGCATCGCGGGGTGGCGGATGCCGCTGTTCGTCCTGGCCGGGATGGCGCTGGCCGTCGCCGCGGCGCTCGCGACCGCGGTACGCGCCGTCCCGATCACCGCAGCCGTCACCCTCCGTGACCGCCTCGGCGTCCTTCGCCGCCGCGGCATCCTCGGCGGGCTGGCCGCCGCGGCGCTCGTGACCGCGGCCTTCAACGTCGTGTACGTGTTCAGCGCCGCGGTGACGCATCGGGCGACCGGCGGTGACGCGAGCACTCTGGCGGTCCTGCTGCTGCTGTACGGCCTGGGCGGCATCGTCGGCACTGTCGTCTCCGGGCGCCTCGCAGACCGGTTCGGCACCCGGCCCGTCCTGGTGCTCGCCCTGTCCGCGCAGGTCCTGACGCTGGCTCTCCTGCCGCTGACCGGGGCCAGCAGGACCGCTGTCGGTGCCGCGTTCCTGGTCTGGGGGGTCGTCGCCTTCGGCGCCGTGGTCCCGCTCCAGCAGCGGCTCGTCGAGCTCGCGCCCGCCGCTGCCGGCATCTCGCTGTCGTGGTACTCGACCGCCATGTACGTCGGCATCGCGCTCGCGCCCGTCGTCGGGTCACGGGCGCTGTCCACGGGTGCCGACGGCGGTCCTGTCGTCGTCCCGCTCACCGGTGCGGCACTGACCGTCGCCGCCCTCGTCACCGCGGGGATCCGCATGTCCGGCCGGCGCGCGGTGGCCGACTGACCCGGGCCGTCGGCCGTCCGGCGAGCGTCGTTGCCGCACGCGGGTCCGCTCCGCGATCCTCGGTCGCCCGGGAAGGCACCACCACCGTGACGGCGTGAGGGACCGTGACCTGCTGGTCCTGGCCGCCGGTGCCACGTTGGGGCGGGCGCACGCAAGGACGTAGGATCGGTGGTCGCCTGCGCGCGCTGCGCGTGCTCGTCGTACGCCCGCAGCGCAGCGTCCGCCGGAGTCGCCGGCACCCCCCGAGCCAGTTGGAGAGCAGCAACGTGAAGAGCGCCGTCGAGACCCTGGAGCCGACCAAGGTCAAGCTGACCGTCGAGGTGACCTACGACGAGCTCAAGCCGAACATCGACGAGGCCTACAAGCACATCGCCGACCAGGTGACCGTGCCCGGCTTCCGCAAGGGCAAGGTGCCGCCGCGCATCATCGACCAGCGGGTGGGCCGGCCTGCCGTCATCGAGCACGCGGTCAACGAGGGCCTCGGCACCTTCTACGCGGAGGCCGTCCGCGAGAACAACCTGCGCCCGCTCGGCCAGCCCGACGTGAACGTCACCCAGGTGCCCGGCCTCACGTCGTCGGCTCCCGGCGAGGAGGGCGAGCTGCACTTCACCGCCGAGGTCGAGGTGCGCCCGACGATCGAGGTCCCCACCCTCGACGGGATCACCGTCGAGGTCGAGGACGACGAGGTGACCGACGAGGACGTCGCCGGCCGCCTCGACGCGTTGCGGGAGCGGTTCGGCACCCTGGTCGGCGTCGACCGGCCGGCGCAGGATGGCGACTTCGTCCAGATCGACATGACGGCGACGATCGACGGGGAGGAGATCGACAAGGTCTCCGGCGTCAGCTACCAGATCGGCTCCGGCAACATGCTCGCCGGGCTCGACGAGGCGCTCACCTCGCTGTCCGCGGGGGAGACCACCACCTTCGAATCCGCGCTCGTCGGCGGCGACCACTCGGGCGAGACCGCCCAGGTCACCGTGACCGCCAGCACGGTCAAGGAGCGCCAGCTCCCCGAGGCGGACGACGACTTCGCGCAGCTGGCCAGCGAGTTCGACACGCTCGACGAGCTGAAGGCCGACCTGCGCGAGCAGGTCGGGCGCATCAAGGGCTCCAACCGTGCCATCCAGGCGCGCGACAAGCTGCTCGCGGCCCTGGTCGCCGGCGCGGAGATCCCGGTGCCCACCGGCGTCGTCGAGGCCGAGATCGTCCGGCACCTCGAGGCCGAGGACCGCGTGGGCGACGAGGTGCACGGCGCCGAGGTCCGCGAGGACACGACGAACGTGCTGCGCAACCAGATCCTGCTCGACACGCTGGCGGAGCAGCTCGAGGTGAAGGTCAGCCAGGCCGAGCTCGTCGACTACCTCGTCAACTCGGCCCAGCAGTACGGCATGGACCCCTCGACCTTCATCCAGACGCTCGACCAGCAGGGCCAGGTCCCGGCGATGGTCGCCGAGGTGGCCCGCAGCAAGGCGCTCGCCATGGCGCTGCGGCACGTCAAGGTGGTCGACCCGAAGGGCGAGGCGGTCGACCTGGCCGAGTACATCGGGACCGACGCCCAGGACGAGGCGGCCCAGGCCGCCGCCGTCGTCGAGCAGGTGGTGCAGGCGGCTGCAGCCTCGGGCGCCGTCGAGCCCGACCTCGCACCGGTGGACACCGACGCGGCGACCGACATCTCCTCGATGCTGCGCCCCTGACCACCTGAAGCTCCCGCTCGTCGGTCGCGTACGCAACCCTGCGCCGACAGCGAAACGACGCCCGCGCGGGGCAGAACGTCCCCGCGCGGGCGTTAGTGTCACAGCCAAACGCGAGCAGAGGAGCGAGTCGTGAACCAGCAGGTGCCGGCGATCGCCCGGACCGATTCCCCGGGGTTCGGCCTCAACGACCACATCTACAACCGGCTGCTGCGCGAGCGGATCATCTGGCTCGGATCCGAGGTGCGCGACGAGAACGCGAACGCGATCTGCGCGCAGATGATGCTGCTCGCCGCAGAGGACCCGGACAAGGACATCTGGCTCTACATCAACTCGCCGGGCGGCTCGATCACGGCAGGCATGGCGATCTACGACACCATGCAGTACATCAAGCCGGACGTCGCGACGATCGCCATGGGC
Source organism: Cellulomonas sp. (assembly GCA_036398695.1). Lineage (GTDB taxonomy): Bacteria > Actinomycetota > Actinomycetes > Actinomycetales > Cellulomonadaceae > Cellulomonas. The sequence goes on from DASWOL010000122.1 coordinate 11,682, forward strand.
ATGGCCGCGTCGATGGGGCAGTTCCTGCTCTCGTCGGGTGCCAAGGGCAAGCGGTACGCCACACCGCACACGCGGGTGCTGATGCACCAGCCGTCCGGAGGCTTCGGCGGCACGGCGACCGACGTACGGATCAACGCCGAGCTGATCCTCCACATGAAGCGGGTGCTCGCCGAGCTGACCGCGGAGCAGACCGGCAAGACGATCGAGCAGATCAACGCCGACGCGGACCACGACCGCTGGTTCACCGCGACCGAGGCGCTCGAGTACGGGTTCATCGACCACGTCGTCACGTCGGCCGGCTCCGTCACCGGCAGCGGCGGCACCAACTGACCCCGGCCCGACGACCGCACGACTCGAGGAGTACACCAGTGAGCACCGAATCGCAGTTCGTCGCCCGGGCCGGTCGCCTGGCGGGCTTCGGCGGTGGCGCCTTTGGCGCCTCCGGCGCCCCGCAGGGCCGGTATGTGCTGCCGCAGTTCGAGGAGCGCACGGCCTACGGCTTCAAGCGCCAGGACCCGTACACCAAGCTGTTCGAGGACCGCATCATCTTCCTCGGCGTCCAGGTGGACGATGCGTCGGCCGACGACGTCATGGCCCAGCTCCTGGTGCTGGAGAGCACCGACCCGGACCGCGACATCATCTTGTACATCAACTCGCCCGGCGGCTCGTTCACCGCCCTCACAGCGATCTACGACACGATGCAGTACATCAAGCCGCAGATCCAGACCGTGTGCCTGGGCCAGGCGGCCTCCGCGGCGGCCGTGCTGCTCGCGGCCGGCACACCCGGCAAGCGGCTCGCCCTGCCGAACGCCCGGATCCTCATCCACCAGCCCTCGATGGAGGGTGGCGGGTACGCCCAGGCCTCGGACATCGAGATCCAGGCGAACGAGCTGATCCGGATCCGCGAGTGGCTGGAGCAGGCCCTGGCACACCACACCGGCCAGTCGATCGAGCAGGTGCGGGGCGACATCGAGCGCGACAAGATCCTCACCGCCGAGCAGGCGGTGACGTACGGGATCGTCGACCAGGTCCTGGCCAGCCGCAAGGGCGTCGTCGCGACCACCACCCAGGCCGCCTCCTGAGGCGACGCGGCCCCGGTCACCCCGCACGCACACGGGCGGCCGGGGCCGCGCTGCGTCCCCCAGGGCGGCAACACGCCGCGCGTTCGGCCGACTTCGGCTGACATGCGGCCCGCGGTGGTGTGCAATGGGGACAGCAGTGCGCGACGACCGACCGCAGCCGCGGTGGGCACGAGGAAGGGGATGCCAGTGGCCCGGATCGGAGACGGTGCCGATCTCCTCAAGTGCTCGTTCTGCGGCAAGTCGCAGAAGCAGGTGAAGAAGCTCATCGCGGGCCCGGGGGTCTACATCTGCGACGAGTGCATCGACCTGTGCAACGAGATCATCGAGGAAGAGCTCGCCGAGGCCACCGAGACGGGCATGGTCGAGCTGCCCAAGCCGAGGGAGATCTTCGACTTCCTCGAGCAGTACGTCATCGGGCAGGAGCCCGCCAAGCGGTCGCTGGCGGTGGCGGTCTACAACCACTACAAGCGCGTCCAGGCCGGCGAGCGGTCGGCGGACGACGTCGAGATCGCCAAGTCGAACATCCTGCTGATCGGCCCCACAGGCTGCGGCAAGACGTACCTGGCGCAGACGCTCGCGAAGATGCTGAACGTCCCGTTCGCCATCGCCGATGCGACGGCCCTCACCGAGGCGGGCTACGTCGGCGAGGACGTCGAGAACATCCTGCTCAAGCTGATCCAGGCGGCGGACTACGACGTCAAGAAGGCCGAGACCGGGATCATCTACATCGACGAGATCGACAAGATCGCCCGCAAGAGCGAGAACCCGTCGATCACGCGGGACGTCTCGGGCGAGGGCGTGCAGCAGGCGCTCCTGAAGATCCTCGAGGGCACCACGGCGAGCGTGCCGCCGCAGGGCGGGCGCAAGCACCCGCACCAGGAGTTCATCCAGATCGACACCACGAACGTGCTCTTCATCGTCGCCGGGGCGTTCGCCGGGCTGGACGACATCATCACCAGCCGTGCCGGCCGGCGCGGCATCGGGTTCGGAGCCGCGCTCCACACCGCGGACGACACCGACGTCTACGGCGAGGTGATGCCGGAGGACCTGCTGAAGTTCGGGCTGATCCCCGAGTTCATCGGCCGCGTCCCGGTGATCACCACGGTGTCGCCGCTGGACCGCGCCGCCCTGGTGCGCATCCTCACCGAGCCGCGCAACGCCCTGATCAAGCAGTACCAGCGGATGTTCCAGATCGACGGCGTCGAGCTGGAGTTCGACGAGGAGGCGGTGGGCGCCATCGCCGACCAGGCCCTGCTGCGCGGAACGGGCGCGCGCGGTCTGCGGGCGATCATGGAGGAGGTCCTCCAGCAGGTGATGTTCGAGGTGCCGAGCCGTGACGACGTGGCCCGCGTGGTCATCACGCGTGACGTGGTCCTGAAGAACGTCAACCCGACGCTGGTGCCGCGCGACGTGCCGCGGGAGAAGCGCACGCCGCGCGAGAAGAGCGCGTGAGCACCGCAGCGGACAGCATTCCGCCCGAGCTGGCCCTGCTGCGGCACAGCATCGACAACATCGACGCGGCGCTGGTGCACATGCTCGCCGAACGGTTCAAGGCCACCCAGCGGGTCGGTGTGCTCAAGGCCGAGCTGGGGCTGCCGCCGTCCGACCCGGCGCGCGAGTCCGAGCAGATCGCCCGGCTGCGTGCCCTGGCGCACGAGTCCGACCTGGACCCGGAGTTCGCGGAGAAGTTCCTCACGTTCCTCGTCGCCGAGGTGATCCGCCACCACGAGGCGATCGCCCAGGACCGCGCACAGCAGTCCTGATCCGCAACCCCCGTCAAGTGGAGCGGACACGCGGCGACACGCCGGCTGTCCGCGCCGGCGCGCTCCACTCGTCGTGCCGCAGCAGTGGCGTGCCGGGCGGCGGTGGCCCAAGGTAGGAGCGTCCCGCCCCGGTGCTGGACGCCGATGGGCGCGCCAACGGAGGTGTCGATGCATCTGCAGTGGCTCAAGCCTCTCCTGGGCCGGCCGGCCCCCTTCACCACCGTCTACGTCGACGCGACGCCCATCGACGTCGGGGCGGAGCAGGAGGTGGCCGAGCGATGGAAGGGCCTGCGCCGCTCGATCCACGCGGCGGACCGCGTCTCGGCGGCTGTGCTCGACGAGATCGGGGACAGGCTCGCCGTGCCGGACGGCCGCCGGGCTCCGCACGGCCGCGTCATCGTCGCCGACGCGCACGGCGTGGTGGTCGACCGCCTGCTGTCCGCCCCGCCGCCGGCATCGCGCGTGGACGTCGGTGCCACGCCGGCGCTGCTGCCCGTGATCCGTGCCGCGGAGGAGTCGGTGCGGCTGCTGATCGCCGCGCTGGACCGCACCGGCGCCGACCTGACGCGCGTGACCACCGGCGAGCGCGACCACAGCCCCGCGACGACCACGGTCGACGGCGGGCACGACGACGTCCACAAGACGCGCGAGGGCGCCCTGTCGCGCCGCACCCAGACCCGCGCCGAGGACTCGTGGCAGCGGAACGCCGAGACGGTGGCCCACGCGCTGGAGAAGGCCGTGGCCGACGACGCGCCCGACCTCGTGGTGCTCACCGGCGACCTGCGCACGGTGACGCTCGTCAAGGACGCGGTGACCTCGCCGGTCCGCGATCGCGTGGTGGAGGTCCCAGGAGGCGGCCGCGGCGAGGGCGTGCGCGAGGGCGTGTTCAAGGCGCGCGTCAGCGAGGTCGCCGCCGGGTTCCGGGCGCGGCGCCGCCGGAGCGTCCTCGACCGGTTCGCCGAGGCGCTCGGCCGTGGCGAGGGCGGGGTGAGCGGACTGGCGGACGTCGTGGAGGTGCTGCGCCGCGGCCAGGTGGCCGAGCTCCTGCTGGACGCCGAGGCGCTCGACGGACCGCTCGGCGCCCGCGAGCTGTGGGTGGGCACCGCCGCACTCGAGCTGGCCTCGGGTGCCGGTGACCTCGACGGCCTCGCCGTGTCGGCGCCGCTGCGGCGGATGACCGCGCCCATCGCGCTGGTGCGCGCGGCACTCGGCCAGGACGCCGGGATCACGGTCGCCGAGGAGGGCGAGGTCACGCTGGCGGACGGTGTCGGCGCGCTGCTGCGCTGGTCGGACGACTCGACTCCCGGCGGGACGCTGCTGTCGCAGTCCGCGGACACGGGCCGGCTGCGTTCACTGGGCTGAGTCCGGGTTCCGCTGGGGCTGGGTCCGGGTGCGCTCGCCCAGGGTCGCCTTCGCCGGGGCCAGGGCCACCGCCTGCGCCGGTCTAGTGGCCGCCGCCGTGCGCGTGGGCCTCGTGACCCGGCCGGGTGTCCACGTACAGCTCGTCGATCTCCGCGGCGAAGTCTTTGAGCACCAGGGTGCGCTTCACCTTCAGCGATGGCGTCAGGTAGCCGTTCGCCTCCGTGAAGTCGCTGGTCAGCACGCGGAGCTTGCGGATGGACTCGGCCCGGGACACCACCTGGCTCGCCCGCTCCGCGGCACGGTCGAGCGCCTCGAGCACCTTGGGGTCGCGCGCGGCGGTCTGGACGTCCATCGGCGGCAGGTCGTGCATCTGCAGCCAGCCGGGCAGCATCTCGGTGTCCAGCGTCACCAGGGCGCCGATGAACGGCCGCTGATCGCCGACGACGACCACCTGGCTGACGAGCGGGTGACCGCGCAGCCGGTCCTCGAGCAGCGCCGGGGCGACGTTCTTGCCGCCCGCGGTGACGATGATCTCCTTCTTGCGGCCGGTGATCGTCAGGTAGCCGTCGGCGTCGAGCGAGCCGAGGTCGCCGGTCTGGAACCAGCCGTCGACCAGCACGGAGGCGGTCTCGTCGGGCATGCCGCGGTAGCCGCGGAACACGTGCGGACCCTTGATCCAGATCGCGCCCTCGTCGTCCACCCGGATCGAGGTGCCGGGGAAGGCGGGGCCCACCGTGCCGACCTTGGTGAGGTCGGGCCGGTTGACCGCGGTCGGCGCGGTGGTCTCGGTCAGGCCGTAGCCCTCGAGCACGCGCACGCCGATGCCCCGGAAGAAGTGCCCCAGCCGTTCGCCGAGGGGAGCGCCGCCGGAGATCGCGAACTCCGCACGGCCGCCGAGGGCCTCGCGCAGCTTGCGGTGCACCAGCATGCCTGCCACGGCCTGCTGAAGCTTGAGGCCGTGGCCCGGGCCGGCCGGCGTGTCCTGGGCGCGCGAGTACGTGATCGCCACCTTCGCCGCCCAGCGGAACAGCCGAAGCTTGACCCCCGAGCCGGCCTTCTGCTCGGCGGAGTTGTACACCTTCTCGAACACGCGCGGCACGGCCAGCACGAACGTCGGCTTGAACGTCGCCAGCTCGGCGATGAGGTTGCGCGTGTCCGGGGTGTGCCCCAGCACCGCGCCCGACGAGACCGACAGCACCTCGATGAACCGCGCGAACACGTGGGCCAGCGGCATGAACAGCAGCGTGCGCGAGTACGGCTTGGCGCAGACCTCGCCCAGGCCGGCGACGCCTTCGCGCGTCAGAGCCACGAAGTTGCCGTGCGTCAGCTCCACGCCTTTGGGCCGCCCGGTGGTGCCCGAGGTGTAGATGATCGTCGCGAGGGTCGAGCCGTCCGCGAGCCTGCTGCGCCGGTCGATCTCCCCGTCCGTGATCCCGGCCGTCGCGCCGCGGTCCACCAGGGTGCCGACGGCGTCCTCGTCGAGCACCAGGACGTCCGTCAGGTCCGGCAGCTCGTCACGCACCTGCGACACCACGGCGGCATGCGCCGCGGTCTCCACGACGACGAGCCGGATCCCGGCGTCGCCAGCGATCCACCGCACCTGCTCGGCGGCCGACGTCTCGTAGATCGGCACACCCACGGCGCCGGCCGCCCAGCAGGCGAAGTCGACGAGCGTCCACTCGTACCGGGTGCGGCTCATGATGCCCACCCGGTCGCCGGGCTGGATGCCGGAGGCGGCCAGGCCCTTGGCCACGGCGTTCACCTCGCCGACGAATCCCTTCACGGTCATCGGCACCCAGCTGCCGCCCATGCCGGCGGTGCGTTCGAGGAACACGTCGTCCGGGTCGCGCGCCAGCCGTTCGGCGAGCATCCCGGGGATGGAGAGGTGCTCGTCGTA
>DASWOL010000123.1:0-70158 GCA_036398695.1 Cellulomonas sp.
CCAGCTGGCGCGCGTGGTCGCGCGCGAGCGTCAGGGGGCGCCGGAAGTCGTACAGCTCGGGCTCCGTCGCGCGCTGCCGCCAGGACGACGGAGCACCGGGCGGCGCGCTCTGGACGGTCACGCGCAGCCCATCGGCGGACCGCGCACGGTCCTGAGCGAAATCAGAGGGTGCAGTGTGTGGCTACTGCGTCACGTAGTCCGTCAGATAGACGTCCATCACCTCCGGTCCGTACGCCTTCTGGAGCTCGCCGAGCAGCTGGGTCTTGAGCTGCTCCCGGGAGGCGGGCTGCGACACCTCGTCGACGGACCGGCCGCTGTACAGCGCGATCGCCAGGTCCAGCGCTCGCGCGGTGTCCGTCTTGTCCTTGGTGGCGTCGGTGCTGAGCTGGAGCGCCAGGCCCAGGCGCAGGTAGTGGCCGCCCGCCAGGTTGACGCTCACCGCGTCCACCTGGACCACCTGCCCGGCGACCGGCGTCGGCGTGGGCTTGGGCTCCGGCGCCCCGCCGGAGGACGACTTACCCAGCATCAGGTACGCCGCGGCGGCGACGCCGAGGACGACCACCACGGCGACGATCACGACGACGAGCTTGCGGGGACGCCGCCGCTTCTTCTTGCCGGCCGGCGCGGGCGGCTCCGGGCTCCGCTCGGACACGGGTACCGCCGGCGTGGCGGGACGCGCTCCGATCTTCTGCCCGATCACCCTCTGCTCGACCACCGGTCCTCCTCCTTCCGTCACGTGCCTGCGTCACTTGCCCTGGTCCTGCGCCACGAAGCCCGGCACCAGCGCGCGGACCTGCTCGGGCGCGCTCGACAGCACCACGATGTCGACGCGCCGGTTCATCGCGAGGGACTCCGCGTCGGTCCCGGCGGCGATCGGCCGGGCATCGCCGAAGCCGACGGCGTCCACCCGGCCGGGCGCCAGGCCGTCGGTCTCGACGAAGTGCCGCAGCACCTGCGTCGCACGGTCCGCGGACAGCTCCCAGTTGGTCGGGTACTTGCCGCTCACCGGCAGCACGTTCGCGTGGCCCTCCACCGAGATCTCGTCGGTCAGCGCGACGACCGTCGGCGCGATGGCGTCGAGCACCCGCAGCGCGGTGGGGGTGAGGTCGGCGGACGCGGGGGCGAAGAAGACGTCGTCGGCGACGAGCCCGATGACCAGGCCGCGCTCGGTGATCGTCATCTGCACCACGCCGGACAGGCCCGCGGCGGCCAGCTGCTTCTCGATCTGCTGCTCGATGCCCTCGAGGCGCTGCGCCTCGGCCTGCGCCGCGGCGGCGATCGCGGGCGAGACGGCCGGTGGGGTGGCGGCGGTCGCGCTGGCGCCGCCCAGTCCCGCGTCGGCCGTCACGGGGTCGAAGGCGTCGGCGGGGGTCTGGTCCTGCTGGTCCTTGCCGACGTCGTCGCTCGACTCGAGCACCCCGGAGGAGCCGGTGAGGATCGCCTGGTTGCCGAAGCTCGCGGCGAGCGAGTCGCGCAGCGCGTCGAACTTCTGCATGTCCACCTGGCTCATCGCGTACAGCACGATGAACAGGCCCATCATCACCGTGAGCATGTCGGAGTAGCTCACCATCCACCGTTCGTGGTTGGCGTGCTCCTCCTCGGGCTGCTTCCTGCGCTTGCGCCGGGCGGCCATCAGGCGGCCGCCTTCTTCTTCGCGTCGCTGCCGCCGGACTGCTCCTCGGGCAGCAGGCTGCGCAGCCGTTCGCCGACCAGCCGCGGGTTGGCGCCGGCCTGCACGGCGAGCAGTCCCTCCAGGGCGAGCTCCATCTGGGCGCACTCGAGGTCGGACAGCCGCCGGATCCGGGTGGAGATCGGCAGCCAGACGACGTTCGCCGAGAGCAGGCCCCACAGGGTGGCGACGAACGCCGCCGCGATGTTCTCGCCGAGCGCTGCGGGCTCGGAGAGGTTCTCCAGCACGTGCACCAGCGAGATGACCGTGCCGATGATCCCGATCGTCGGCGCGTAGCCGCCCATGTCGGCGAAGTACTTCGCGGCGACCCGGTCCTGGGTGCGCTTGCTGTTGATCCTGTCCTCGAGGATCTCCCGCAGGTCCTCGGGGTCCGTCCCGTCGATCGCCGACTGCAGCCCGCTGCGCAGGAACTCGTCCGGGACGCCCCGCGCGGCGTCCTCGAGGGCCAGCAGCCCCTCCCGGCGCGCCTTGTCGGCGAGCTGCACCAGGATGTCGATGAGCGCGGCCGGCTGGGGCAGGGCTCCACGCAGCGCGCGCGGCACCGCCCCGAATGCCGCCTTGGCATCCTTGATCGTGTTGCCTGCCAGACCCACCGCGAGCGTCGTCACCCACACCAGCAGCAGCGGACCGGGCAGGAAGACTGCGGTGGGCGACGTCCCCTCGAGCAGCATCACCACGAAGATGACGACGAACGCGAGCACCAGCCCGACCGGTCCTGCGAGGTCCATCAGCGAACCCTCCGCAGCTGGCCCGTGGACGCGGTCGGCGGGTCGTCGGGGTCGGGTTCGGGGTCGTCCGAGTCGTCGTCGGGGTCGTCGTCGGGGTCAGGCAGGCGGCGCGGGACGGCGCGGACCGTCTCCGCCGCCAGCGACTGCAGCTCGCGCGAGCGCGCGAGAACGCGCGCCCGGTGCTCGTTGACGCGGGCGATCACCTCGTCCATCGACTCCTCGACGATGAGCTTGGTGCCGTCGATGAGGGTCAGGATGGTGTCGGGCGCGCTGTCGACGCGCTGGATCAGGTCGGGGTTCACCCCGAACATGCCCCCGTTGAGGCGCGTGACGACGATCACGGCGGCACCATCCCTGGTCCGTACGATGTGCGGCGGAGCCGCCCGGGCCCATCCATGAGCCCTACGTCGAGGTGATCGGCCGAACGGCCAGGATGCTGAGGGGTTCGCACCCGCCCGGTCGCGTGCCGGTCACCGGCTCGGGGACACGGCGGCGGGGCGGCTGCCGGGCCAGTGCCGGGCCGCTGCCGGGCCGCTGCCGCTGCCGGACGGCAGCGTCGCAGGTCAGGTGCCGTCGGGCTGGTAGGCCCAGTGCCACGACTCGCGCGGCACGTTGGCGACGAAGCCGAATCGCGCGGCGTTCGTCCGCATCCACGCCAGGGCCGACGGGTCCAGCTTGAGGTCGGCGGCCAGGCCCCAACCGTGCTCGCTGGTGCCGGGCTTCGCGGCGAGGCCGCCCTGGGAGTACAGGCCCTCGGACTTCGCGAGCGAGACCTGCTCGTCGTACGGGCGGTAGCCCTCGGTGACACCGATCGTCACGCCGTCCGTCTTGGCGGCGGCGATCAGGTGGTCGAGCGCCTCGGCGGCCGGCTGCCACATGAGGGCGCCGGTACTGCCCACGGGCTCGAGCGCGGACGCCGGGATCCGGCCGTTGCCGTACCGGGCGAGGTCCACCGGCACGCCGTCGGCGTCGAGCGCGCCGGAGGAGGTGCCGGCCACGCTCGTCGTGCCTGCCGCGTCGGACCCGTCGACGGTCGACGCTCCGGACACACCGAGGCCGCCGAGGCTCGACGCGCCCGTCAGGCCGAGGAGGTCCAGCACCGACATGCCCGATCCGGAGCCGGCGGCGCCGGTCAGGCCGAGCGCACCGAGCTCCGCCGAGTCGAAGGCATCGGCACCGGAGCCGCCGAGCAGTGCGCTGCCGGAGCCCGACGTGCCGCCCGTCGTCGCGCCGTCGGCCGCCAGCGCCTCGGCGAGCGCGGCCGCGAACGCGGCGCCCGAGGGATTCGTCGTCCCGGCGGTCGCCGAGGCCGACCCGGCCGGCGCCTGGCCGGCCACCAGCGACCGGATCTCGGCCAGGCGCTGGCCCAGACCCGCGAGACCTTCCGCTGCCGTGATCACCGCTTGAGGTTCACCAGTTCCTCGAGGACGTCGTCCGACGTGGTGATCACCCGGGCGTTCGCCTGGAAGCCACGCTGGGCGACGATGAGGTTGGTGAACTCGCTCGACAGGTCGACGTTGCTCATCTCCAGCGAGCCGCCGGCCAGCGTGCCACGGCCTCCCGTGCCCGGCGTGCCGAGCTGGATGACGCCGGAGTTCACCGTGGTGCTGAACAGCGAGCCGCCGGCCCTCTCCAGGCCCGCCGGGTTGGTGAAGCCCGCCATCGCCAGGCGCCCGATCACCTGCTTCAGACCGTTGCTGAACGATCCGGTGATCGTGCCGTCCTGACCGAGCTCGAACGACTGGAGCGTCCCGGCCGCGTGCCCGTCCTGGGACTGCGCCTTGACGGTGTCGACGCCGGAGAAGCCGGTGATCGACGAGATGTCCACCGTCACGCCTCCGACCGTGATCGTCGCGGGCGAGGCGGGGGTGGACGCGGGGGTCGTCGAGGCGAGCGCCCCGGTGACGGGGTCGAAGGTCAGGGCCACCGCGCCGGACGTGGCACCGGCGTCGTCGGTCCCGGTCACCGTCCAGTCCGCACCGGACTTGGTGAAGGTCAGGTTGAGGTTCCTCGCCGTCCCGAGGTCGTCGTAGACCTCGATCGACCGCGTGATCGAGCCGTCGGCCGCCGAGGCGTCGAGGTTGCCCTCGTAGGTGGCCGACGCCGTGCCCTGCGCTCCCATGAGCGTGCCGGCGGGCACGCGCAGGTCGCTCAGCTGGCCCGCGGTGTCGACGACTCCGTTGACGGCGGCCCAGCCCTGGACCAGAGCGCCGTCGCCCGGCAGCACCATGTCGCCCGTGGCGTCGAAGTCGAACGAGCCGTCACGCGTGTAGTACGTCTCGTTGCCCTTGCGCACGACGAAGAACCCGTCGCCCTGGATCATCATGTCGGTGCTGCGGCCGGTGAGCTGGCTGGCGCCCTGCGTGAAGTTCGTCGTGACGCCGGCGACGCGCACACCGAGACCCACCTGTGCCGGGTTGGTGCCGCCCTGGTCGTCCTGCGCCGCACCGGCGTTGCTGAGCACCTGGCTCAGCGTGTCCTGGAACTGGATCTGGGACGACTTGAAGCCGGTGGTGTTGACGTTGGCGATGTTGTTGCCGGTGACGTCGAGCATGGTCTGGTGGCTGCGCAGACCGCTGATGCCGGAGAAGAGCGAGCGGAGCATGGGATATCCCTTTCTTCGAGTCTGGGTCAGTCGGCGGGTGCGAGGGTCTGGATCGCGTCGAGCGCGACGTCGGCGTCGCCGACCCGCAGCTGCGGGACGGAGCCGGTGTAGTCGACGGAGGCGACGACGCCCGAGTGGGCGGCGCCGTCCGAGTCCTGCCAGGTGACCTCGCGCCCGACGAACGTGGCGGCCGTCTCGCGCATCTGCAGCGCGAACGACTCGCGGGCGGTCGAGATCTGCTCCTCCAGCGTCTGCATCTGAGCCAGCTGCGTCGTCTGGGTGAGGATCGTCGAGGAGTCCGTCGGGCTGGACGGGTCCTGGTTCGCGAGCTGCGCGATGAGCAGCTGGAGGAACCCCTGGTTGTCGATCTGGGTCTTGTCGGTCGGCGTCGTGGACGAGGAGGTCCGGTCCGCCGTCAGGTACGAGATCGGGATGGACATGTCCGTACTCATGTGTGCTCCTGTCAGGCGATCACGTCGAGGCCGCGTGGTGCAGGCCCGGTGGAGGCAACGTCCGGTGCGGATGCCCGGGGCGCGTGCTGCGCGTCGGTCGCGCCGTACGGCTGGCCGTCCGGGCGGCTGCCGGGCCCGCCGGCCTCGTTGCCGGCACCGCCACCCGGCCCGGCGTTCGACCCGGCGTCCTGGCCGCCGAGGCCGACCTCGACGTTGAGACCAGCACCCGCCAGATCCCGTCGCAGGTCGCCGAGTGCGCCGCGGAGGGCGTCGCGCGAGGCGTCCGTCGCGCCGACGAGCTCGACCCGCACGACGTCCGGTCCGATGTGTGCCACGACACGCACCGTGCCCAGGCGCTCGGGGTCGAGGGGGACGGACAGCACGTGGCGCCCGGCCGCGAGTCCGGACAACGATCGGAGCCGGGCACCGAGCTGGTCCGCGATCGGCACCGAGGGCACCGGCGTCGGGCTCGACGCGGCAGGGCCGGCGACGGAGGGCGCATCGGTCCGGGCGACCGTGGCCGGCAGGACGAACGGCGTCGCCGCCGACGGGCTGGGCGTGTCGTCCGGGCCTGCCGGAGCGGACGTCGCCGGCCTGGCGGCCACGTCGCCGGCCGTTCCGCCGCTCGCTGCCGGCGCCACGGCCACCGGCACCGGGTCGGCGAGCGGGCGGCCGCGATCCACACCTGCTCCGGGCGCCGACGAGATCGTCACGGGAAGCAGCGAGCCGTCCGGCACCGCCGCTCCGCCGGGCGCGGCCGTGCCGGCGACGGGGTCGGAGCCACCGGCCTCGGTCGACGCCGCTGACGACGCGACGGCCGGCTGACCGGCTGCCGCTCCCGCGCGTGCCGACGCCACCCCGGCCACGGCGGCCTCGGCACCGGCGGGGACGCCGGCCACCGACGCTCCGTCACTCGCCGCGGTGCCCGGCGCGACGATCGCCGCACCGGCCGACCCAGCGACCAACCCGGTGACCGATCCGGTGACCGACCCAGTGGCCGACGTCGTGGTCGACGTCGTGGTCGAACCCACGGTCGACGCCATGCTCGACGCCATGCTCGACGCCAGGGTTGACGCCGTCGCGGACGCCGTATCCGCCGGGAGCGCGGCGGACGCCGCCGAGCCTGCGGCACCGGCCGCCGTGGTGGGTTCGGCGGACGCGGCCGGCCCCGTCGGGTCGTCGGGCGTCCGCGCCGAACCCGTGCCGCCCGCGGAACTCTCGTGCGCGACGCGATCGGCCCTGCCGGCGCGGCGCGCCCGCACGGCCGGGTCGTCGTCCGGGCCGCTGCGGCCTGCTCGCGTCGCCCGGTCGGCGTGCGAGCCCCGCTCGCGTTGCTCGGTGCGCCCCGCCGGCTCTGCGCGCCCGGCGCGGCCGGCGCGTTCCCGCTCGCCGGACTCGGCGGAGCGCAGGTCGCCGTCCCCAGGGTCGGCGAGCTGGCGTCGCAGCACCTCGCCGAAGTCGTCCGCGCCCGCCGGTGCCGCCGGTCGCGTCCCGGCGCCGGCAGTCGGCACGAGGATTGCCGTCACGGCGCTCATGCCGCCACCCCCGGCAGCAGGGCGGCGATCAGGCTGCGCTGTGCGGCCAGGTCGTCCACCGCTGCGGACCCGACGGCCGAGGCTGTGGTCGACAGCGAGGCCGACAGCGAAGCCGACAACGAGGCCGACAGCGAGGCGAGCGCCGTGCCCGACGCCTGCCCGGCGGGCGTCGCGTCGGACGGCGCGCCCGGCTGCGCCGGCAGGATCCGCCGGATCGCCGTCGGGGTCTCGTACACCTGGCGAAGCTGGACCGCCTTGCCCGGTCGCGGCGCGTCGATCATCAGTCCGTCCCCTGCGTAGATGCCGATGTGCTTGCCCCCGTCGAAGACCACCAGGTCGCCCGGCCGGGCCTCGGCGAGCGACGGGACGGGGGTGCCCAGCGTCGCCTGGTCGCGCGCCACCCGTGGCACCCCGGTGACGCCGAGGTCCGCGAGCGACCGCTGCACCAGACCGGAGCAGTCGAGCCCGCCCTCCGCCAGCGACTCGCCACCCCAGACGTACGGCACCCCGAGGTAGTGGCGCGCGGCGTCCACCAGGTCCTGCCCGGTCACCCCGGCCGGCGCGACGACGCTTGAGCCCGCAGAGCCCGCAGAGCCCGCAGAGCCCGCACGGGCCTGCCCCGTGGCGGCGGCTCCTGCGGCGGCGGCCACCTGCGCGCCTGCCGTCCGGGGCGCGCCGAGCACGCTCGCGAGCGCGGTGGCGAAGTCGGCCCCCGTCGCGTCGCCGGAGACCGCTGACGACGACGCCGACGCCGACACCGACGACGACGAGAAGGGCGACGACGACACCAGCGAGGCGAGCTCAGCCACCCGTGAGCGCACGCCGCCCAGCAGAACGGTTGTCATGGCCCCTCCTGCTTCCGCCGGCCGGCGACCTCGTCGAGCACCACCTGCTCGGCGCGCAGGTCCTGCGCCCGCTCCCGCTCCTCGTGGTGCTCCTCGAGCCGCTCGACGGCACGCTCCTCCTGCCGGGTGCGCGACCATTCGGTCCGTCGCTCGACAGCGACCGCGCGGGCGACGTGCACCCGGTCCGTGTCCTCGATGAGCAGCCACGACAGGCTCAGCCGGCCCGCGGCCGCCGCGAGGAACGTCGCGCCGTCGACCGCGCTCGGCAGGTCCGTGCCGGACAGCCGTTCGGCCGTGTGCCGGGCCCGCATGTCCGCGGCCGCGGCCGCACGCTCTGCCGCGCCGAGCGCGGCGGCGGCCTCGTCCTCGCGCAGCCCGCGCAGGCGCAGCAGCCCCGCAAGCGTGAACCTGCTCATCGCGTCGCCCCCGCGTCGAGGATCCGGACGAGCTCGGCGAGGCGCGCCCAGGACTGCGCTGCCGAGGCGGACTCGTCCATCGCCTGCCTCAGGAAGGCGTCGATCTCGCCCGCGTGGGCGAGCGCGGTGTCGACCAGGGGGTTGGAACCGGCGACGTAGGCGCCGACGTCGACGAGGTCGGCCACCGCGTGGCGGGCGGCGAGGACCGAGCGCAGCCGTTGGGCGTGCGCCGCCTGCTCGCGCGTCACCACGCGGCTGGCGACGCGACTGATCGACGCCAGCGCGTCGACCGACGGGAAGTGCCCGGCGACAGCGAGTCGCCGTTGCAGCACCACGTGGCCGTCGAGGATCGAGCGGGCGGCGTCGGCGATCGGCTCGTTGTGGTCGTCACCGTCCACGAGAACGGTGTAGAGCCCGGTGACGGAACCGATCGGGCCGGTGCCCGCGCGCTCGAGCAGCTTCGCGAGCATGGCGAACGTGCTGGGCGGGTACCCGCGCGTCGCGGGCGGCTCGCCGACCGACAGGCCGATCTCGCGCTGGGCCATCGCGACTCGGGTCAGCGAGTCCATCATGAGCACCGCGTGCTTGCCCTGCTCGCGCATGTGCTCCGCGATCCGGGTGGCGACGAACGCGCTCCGCAGCCGGACCAGCGGCGGCGCGTCGGACGTCGCCACCACCACGACCGAGCGGGCGAGGCCCTCGGGACCGAGGTCGTCCTCGAGGAACTCGCGCACCTCGCGGCCCCGTTCGCCCACGAGCGCGATCACCGACACCTCGGCCTGCGTGCCGCGCGCGATCATCGACAGCAGCGACGACTTGCCCACGCCGGACCCGGCGAACAGCCCCATGCGCTGCCCGCGGCCCACCGTGACGAGCGTGTCGAGCACCCGGACACCCAGGTCGAGCGGGGTGTCCACCCGCGCCCGCTGCAGCGGGTGCGGCGCGCCGTGCCCCACCTCGACCCACGTCGGCGCGCGCAGCGGCCCCTTGCCGTCGATCGGCCGGCCGAGCCCGTCGAGCACGCGGCCGAGCAGCCCGGCACCGACCGGCACACGCAGCGCGTCGCCCACCGCCCGCACCGGCATCCCGGCCCGCAGACCCTCCGCGGGGTCCAGGGGCATGCAGCGGGCGGTGCCGGTCGCCGTCGCGACCACCTCGCCTCGCACGCCGTCCCCCACCTCGACCAGCGCGCCGATCGGCAGGTCCAGCCCTGCCACCTCGACGGAGAGGCCGACCACCGAGCGCACCCGGCCGACCCGCTGCGGCCGGGCGACCTCGAGCACGCGGTCCCACGTGGCGACGCTCATGAGCCACCGTCCAGGGCGGCCCGTGCCCGTCGAAGCGCGTCGCCGATCCGCGCGTCCAGCCAGCCGTCGGCCTGCTCGGCGAGCGCCTCGCCGCGCCCCAGCGACGGGTCGCTGACGAGCACCACGCCCGCGGGCAGCGACGGCATGCCGGACAGCGACGAGAGGTCCTGCGGGTTGAGCCGGACGGTGACGGCGTCCCCCATGCCGGCCGCGGCACGAACCCGGGCGAGCGCGGCCGCGGCCGACGTCTCGTCCTGCTGCAGCTCGACCCCCAGCACGGCTTCCGCCAGTGCGAGCGCGTGCTCGTGGAGTGCTTGCTCCGCCTCGGCGAGCACGGGCGCGGTGCGAGCCGAGAGCGCGCGCGCCGCCGACCCGAGTGCGGCGAGGGCCGCCTCCAGCCGCTCGTCGCCCCTGCGTGCGGCATCCTCGCGCTCGAGCGTGGCCCGCCGCACGGCCGTCTCCGCGGCGCGGGCCGCAGCCCGCGCCCCGGCCGCGAACCCCGCCGCGAACCCCGCCGCGCGCGACGACTCCCGGTCGAACCCCACGGGGAGCAGGTCGGCCAGGGGCGAACCGTCCGGTCGGGACGCGAGCGCCGGGAACTGGGCGGGGACGAAGGCGGACTCAGGCAACGTACTCGTCCTCCCCGTCGCGGCGGATGGTGATCTGGCCGGACTCCTCGAGCCGGCGGATCACCTGGACGACCGCCGCCCGGGCGTCCTCCACCTGGGACAGTCGCACCGGACCCAGCAGCTCGATCTCCTCGAGCAGGTTCTCCCGCGCCCGCTCGGACACGTTGCGCAGCACGACGTCGCGCACGGCGTCCTGCGATCCCTTGAGCGCGAGGGCCAGCGTCGAGGTGTCGACCTGCCGCAGGACGAGCTGCATCGCGCGGTCCTCGAGCAGCACCACGTCCGCGAAGACGAACATCCGGCTGCGGATCTCCTCCGCGAGCTCCTCGTCCCGCTCCGCCAGACCCTCGAGGATCGACTTCTCCGTCGCCGGGTCCGCCCGGTTGATGATCTCGACGAGCGGCTGGACGCCGCCGATGCTGGCGAGCTCGCGCGGGGCGAGCACCGCCGACGCCTTGCGCTGCAGGCTCTCCGCCACCACCTGGACCAGGTCCGGCGAGGCACGCTCCATCAGTGCGATGCGGTGGGCGATCTCCGCCTGGTCCTCCGGCGGCAGCCCGGCCAGCACCATCGACGCGTGCTCCGGCCGCAGGTAGGCCAGGACCAGGGCGACCGTCTGGGGATGCTCGCCGGAGAGCAGCGAGACGATCTGCCGCGCGTCCACCTGCTGGAGGAAGTCGAACGGCTGGCCGGCGAGGACGGCCTCGAGCCGCCCCATCATCTCCGCGGCACGGTCCTCGCCGAGGGACGCGATGAGCAGCTTCTCGGCGAGCATCGACCCACCACCGACGCCCACGCCGAGCGTGGCCGCCGACCAGAACTCGTCCACCACCTCGTCGGCGAGATGCTGGTCGACGTGCTCGAGCCGGACGATCTCCGCCGTCAGCTCCTCGATCTCGCCCTCCTCGAGCTGCTGGAGCACCCGCGCAGCACGGTCCCGCCCCAGCTGCAGGAGCAGCAGGGCGGCCTTCTGCGCCCCGGTGAGGACGACGTTGCTCATCGCCGCTTGCCCCCTGCGGGCGCGACGAGCCACAGGCGCAGCAGCTCGGCGATCTCGCCCGGCTCCTTGTCGGCCATCGCCTCGATCTCCTGGCGACGCAGCATGAAGGCGTTCTCCTCCGGACCGGGTTCGGGTGCCCCCGGCAGGCCCGGCCGCACGTCGGACGACCCCTCGATCTGAGCGCGCTCCTCCGCGAGGCCTGCGGCCTCGAGCGACCCGAGGTCGAGCGCCTCGCGGCGCGCGCGGCGCGACCGGCGGCCGCCCAGCACCAGGAGCAGGACGATCAGGAGCAGGACCACGCCGCCGACGCCGGCCTTGACCATGAGCGCGTTGCGGTCGGCCGTCTTCTGCTGGGCGTCCGACTCGGCGAGCGCCTGCTGTGCCTGGTCCTGGCGCGTCGTGTCGAACGCCATCTTCTGCACGGAGAGCGTGTCGCCGCGCGCCGCGTCGATCCCGGCGGCCGCCGAGATGGCGGACGTCAGGGCGGTCATGTCGAGGTTCTTCGCCGCGTCGGCGTCGACCGCGACGGAGACCGACTGCCGCTGGACCCCGCCCGGACCGGAGGTGACCACCTCGGTCTGCTTGTTGATCGGGTTGGTGACGTCCGTGCTCGTCGAGGAGTACTGGCCGCCGTCGGTGGCACCATCGGTGGGCACCGCGATGTTGTCCGGCCCGAGCACCCCGGTGGCGCCCGCGCCGGTCCCGGTGTAGTTCTCCGTCTTCGTCGACGAGGCGAGCGGTGGGGTGCTCGGTGTCGCGGAGTACTGCTCCGTCGTCCGCTGCGTCGAGTCCTGGTTGAGGTCGGCCGTCACGGTCACCGCCGACTTCCCGGGCCCCACGAGCGGGTCCAGCAGGTTCTGCACGGCGAGCTGGACCTTCGACTCGTAGTCGGTCGCCTGCTGCGAGGCGAGCGCGCCACCGGACGTGCCGGTGCCGACGGCGGAGAGCACCTGCCCGGCCGCGTCGACGACGGCGACGTCGGTGGGCTTCATGTGCTCGATGCCCGCCGAGACGAGGTGGACGATCGCCTGCACCTGGTCGGTCGACAGCGTGACGCCGGGGCGCGTGCGGACGAACACCGACGCGGTCGGGTCGGCCTGCTGGGAGACGAACACGCTGTCCTGGGGCAGGGCGAGCTTGACCGTCGCTGCCTCGACGCCGTCGATCGCGCCGACGGTCTTGGCGAGCTCGCCCTCGGTGGCGCGCTGGTAGGCGGTCTGCTGCTGGAAGTCGGACGCCGTCACCGGCAGGGAGTCCAGGAGCGAGTAGCCGTCGCCGTCGGCGTTCGCCGGCAGGCCCGCGGCCGCCATGGCGATGCGCTCGGCGTAGAGGTTGGCCTGCGGCACGAGAATCGTCGCCCCACCGTCGGCGAGCTGGTACTTCACGCCGTCCTTGCCCAGCTGGTCGACGATCGCGCTGGCGTCGGTGCCGGACAGGCCGGAGAACAGCGGGCTCATCGTCGGGCGCCCCAGCCAGCCGGCGAGCGCGACGGCCCCGACGACGACGGCGGCGACCGCGACGACGAGGAACGAGCGCTGCACGATCGAGAACTGGCGGACCGCCGCGGTGAGGCGGTCGAGCGCGGTGCGGACCTGGGTGGGCATCAGGCGGACATCCTCATGATCTCGTTGAACGCGTCGACCGCCTTGTTGCGGACCGCCGCGGTCAGCTCGATCGCCAGCGACGCCTGGGCCGCGGCGATGGTGTAGTCGTGCACGTCGTCGAGCTGGCCCGTGACGGCCTGGACCGCCAGGCCGTCGGCGTTCGACTGGAGCTGCTGCAGCTGGTCGACGCCGGACAGCACGTCGCCGAAGCTCGCGCCCGACGTGGCTGCGGTGGACGTGGTGGGGGCGGACGGCGCCAGGGGCGACGTGGCGGTGACGCCGCTGATGCCGGTGATGGGCGCGATGCTCACAGGTTCTGCCCGATCTTCAGCGCGGCCTCGTAGGTCTCCTTCGCGCGGTCCACGACGGCGGCGTTCGCCTGGTACCCGCGCTGGGCCATGATCAGCTGGACCATCTGGCTCGACATGTCGATGTCCGGGTAGCGCACGTTCCCGTCCGCGTCGGCGAGCGGGTTGCTCGGGTCGTTGACCACGCGGCCGGTCGCGTCCCCGGACAGCACGTCGCCGGCCACCTGGACCCCACCCCCGGGCATCGCGCTGGCCACGACGTACCGAGCCTCGAAGGCCGCCTCCGAGGTCGGACGTGCGGTGTCGATGTTGGCGAGGTTGTCGCTGACGGCGTCCAGCCAGTGCCGGTCGACGTTCATCCCCGTGCCGGCGATGCCGATCGCTCCGAACGTCGTCATGTCAGTTCGTCCCCATCGCCGCGCGGATCTGGGAGAACTCGGTCGACATCGCCTGGGTCGCCAGCTCGTAGCGCAGGTTCGTGTCGACGTTCGACAGCGTCTCGGTGTCGAGGTTGACGTTGTTGCCGTCTTCCCGGGTCGGCTCCAGCGACTGCGAGACCGTCGGCGTCGCCACGCCGCTGCCGTTGGCGACGGCCTGGGCGAGCGCGGACTCGAAGTCCACGCGCTGGGCGTGGTAGCCGGGGGTCTGCAGGTTCGCGACGTTGTTCGCGATCGCCTGCTGGCGGGCGGAGAGCCCGTCGAGGGCGCTGTGCAGCGCCACCATGGACACGGAGTCGAACACGCCCATGCGGGCACACCCCTACCGACGTCGACGACTGTCGGCCGATCCATGGCCCCCGGGCGAGCGATCCCTGCTCGCCGCCTTCATCGGCCGCGACCAGGGCGTCCTGAGCACTTGCCCTGGCGCAGGCGTGGCATCACCCGATCGGGGTAGGCGAACCGGACAGGCCGTCAGCCGTCGACGTCGACGTACACCGGGGGGTGCGCCACGTAGGGCCGCATCGCCGACAGGGCGCGCAGCTGCCGGCGACTGCGCGCCGCGGCGGCCGCCAGGTTCTCCGCCGTCGCAAGCTGCCGCGCCAGCAGGGCGCGGGCGCGCGTCTCCAGGGACGCGGGCAGCGGGCCGAGCCCGACGGGCGGGCGCCAAGGCTGTGGGCTCGTCACGTGGTGGGCGTCGACCAGCAGCCGCTGCGCCTCGTCCACGGCGATCTCGAGCTCGTCGAGCGCCGCGACCCAGGCGGCCTCCCAGCCGGTGTCGCTGTCCATGACCCGCCTCAGCCCACGCCGAGCAGGCCGGGGCTGCGCACCTCGTCGTCGCGCTGCGCCGGCACGGACGCGCGGCCCACCTCGTCGGCGGCCTCGTGCCACGCGAGCGCGAGCGGCTCGAGGAGGGCACGGCATCGGGCGATGCGGGCCCGGTTGCCGGTCGCGCCTGCCGCGAGCAGCTCCTTGAGCACGAACGCGTAGATCGACATGAGCCGGGCCGCTCCGTCCCAGACCCGCTCGTCGAGCATGCCCATCAGCTCGCCGACGATCTCCTCCGCATGCCCGACGAGCGGCATCGCACCGTTGCGATCGCCGCTGTCGAGCGCCTTCTCGGCGCGCGACAGGTCGAGGATCAGCCGGTCGTAGAGCATGGTGAGCAGCCGGGCGGGGCTCGCCGTCTCGATCGCATCGGCGATGTAGCGGGAACGCGCGTTGTCCACTGTGGGGTCTCCGGACGTCAGGACGAGGACTTCGACGAGCTCGATGTGCTGGACGTGCCGATCGAACCCAGCGTCGAGGACAGGTACGACGACTGCGCCTGCAGCTGCGACAGCGCCGTCTCCATGGCGTTGTACTTGTCCTCGAGCGACTGCTGCTGCAGCTGCAGCCGGACGTTCCAGTCGGAGATCTGGTCGCCGAGGTCCTTGACCTCCTGCTGCTGCTGGGTGACGTTCGACGTGAGGAGCCCGTCGCTCGGGTCGGAGTAGGTGGTGGCCACGGACGCGACGCGCTGCGCGATGGCGCTGACCACCGCCTGGGTCTTGTCCGGGTCCGCGGCGAGCGACGCGGCGAACGCGTCCTGGTCGAAGGTGAACGTGCCGTCGTCGTTGACGACGATGCCGACGCTCGCCGGCGAGACGAGCTGGCCGTTGTACGTCACGGCCTGGGCCCCGGCGTCGGACGTGGCCTGCTGCAGGAACATGACGTCGCTCTGGCCGCCGAGCACACCGGGCGTCAGGTTCGTCGACCCGTCGTCCGCCGTCGACGTCTGCGAGGTGGTCTGGCTCGTGATCTCGCCGAGCACGAGGTTGAGCTGCCCGACGAGGTCCGAGGCGAGCTTCGTCAGCGCGCCGTCGTCGCGCGACGTCGACACCGTGACGGCGTCGGTCGTCGGCTGGCTCACCGTGAACGTCAGGCCGGGCACCACGCCGGTGAACGAGTTGGACGAGGACGTCACTGCCATCGAGGCGTCCGAGCCGTCGGGGTTCGTGGCGCCGGGCCAGAGCGTGATCTGGGCGTCCTGCGCGGTGCGCACCGTCGTCAGGGAGACCGCGGTGGCACCGCTCGTGTCGACCGTGCCGTCGTCGTTCTTGGTCACGGCGCCCGTGTAGATCCCGAACGCGCCGGCGGCTCCCGTCGACTTGGCGGTGAGCTGCAGCTGGTAACCGCCGTTCGCGTTGATCGCGACGGCGGTGACGCCAGCACCGGAGGAGTTGATCGCGTCCGCGACCTGCTGCGCGGTCGCCCCGCTCGACACGGAGAGGGGCACCACGGAGCCGTCGGCGCCGACGATGCTGGCGCCCTGGCCGGACGCGATGCTCTGGATCGCGGACGACGAGAGGAGCGACGTCTGTGCCTGGGCGACCCGGTCGACCGTGAACGTGATCTGGGTCGGCTGGCCGGCCGAGCTCGCCGTCGCGGTGACGGACTGGTCGGAGGACGACGCCGACAGCGCCTGCCAGCTCGTGGCCGTGGCCGCCTTGGTCGCCGCGTCGCCGAGGGAGGACACCTTGGTGTTGAGCGACTGCAGGGCCGTGACGAGGTTCTGCGTGGAGGTCTGCTTGGTCTTGAGCGACTGCTGCGGTGCCGACGCGATCTGCATGAGCTGGCTGATCAGAGTGGTCGTGTCCAGGCCGCTGACCAGCCCGCTCACGCTCTGCGTGCCTGCCATCTGGTTCCTCCTGACGTCACTGCCGGCCCGCACGAGTCGGGTGTGATGCACCGGCGGCGCGCGGGGACAGCGCGCCGCCGGTGCACGGGTCCAGGGCTCCGTTGGGGGCCGGATGTGCCCTGGGGCCAGGCCCCGGTTCTCACCAGGACCCGGGTCGGTCGGTGAACTACTGCAGCAGCTTGAGGATGCTCTGCGGCGCGCTGTTGGCCTGGGCCAGCATCGCGGTGCCCGCCTGCTGCAGGATCTGGGCACGGGTGAAGTTGACCATCTCGGACGCCATGTCGGTGTCCTGGACCTGGCTGTTCGACGCGGTGAGGTTCTCGATCGCGACGTTGACGCTGTTGATCGTGTGCGAGAAGCGGTTCTCGTAGGCGCCGAGAGACGCGCGCTGGGTCGAGATCTCCTGGATCGCGTTCCCGATGAGCGTGATCGACGACTGGGCGGCGTCGTGGCTGGAGAAGTCGAGGTGCGTGCCCGTCGCGGCGGACCCTGCCGCCAGCCCGGTGCCCGGAGCCGCGCTGGCCACCGTGCCGCCGGTCTTCGACTCGACGGTGAAGCCCGTCGCCGTGCCGGCCGCGTTCTTGACGACCGTTGCGGCGAACTTCGAGGAGAAGCCGCTGTCCGCGTTGAGGCCGTCGACCACACCCTGCACCGAGGAGTAGGTGCCCGCCGCGCCCAGGGTGACCGAGTCGCTCGTCGCGACACCGTTGCTGTCCGTGCTCTTGAACGCCTGTGCCCCGCCGACGGCGGCGGCACCGGCGTCGGTGAGGGCGAAGGTGGTGCCCGAACCCGCACCGACGGACAGCGTCGAGGCGAGGTCGACCACGTTGAGGCCGGACAGGTCGACCGCGATGTTGCTGTTCGCGGAACCGTCGGCGCCGACCTGGAAGTTCAGCGTGCCGGCCCCGCCGTCGAGCAGCGAGGTGCCGTTGAAGTTCGTGGACTTGCCGATGCGGGTGAGCTCGGAGACCAGCTGGGTCGCCTCGTCCGCGATGTCGGACCGGGCGTCGGAGTTGTTCGAGTCGTTCGACGCCTGGACGGCGAGGTCGTTCAGGCGCTGGAGGACCGAGTGGACCTCCGTCAGGGCACCCTCAGCGGTCTGCACGACGTTGATGCCGTCCTGCGCGTTGCGGGCCGCCTGCGTGAGGCCGCCGATCTGCGCCTGCAGGCCCTGGGAGATCGCCAGGCCGGCGGCGTCGTCCGCTGCCCGGTTGATGCGGTAGCCGGACGACAGCTTCTCGAGCGAGCTGTTGAGCGACGTCTGGGTGTTGGACAGGTTGCGGTACGCGTTGAGCGCCGCGATGTTGGTGTTGACGGTCAGACCCATGATGCTCTTCCTCCTTGATGCGGGTCGGGTGGCCCATCCGTGGGCACGACGTGCTCATCGCCCGCGCCGGCCCGGTCCTGAGAGGTTCGGATCAACCGATCTGTCGTCCCGTTTGCCTCACGCGGGACCACCCGCCGAGCCGATGCCGACACCCTCGCCGTGGCCGGTGCGGACCGGTCACGCGGTGGCCACCTGGTCCTCCGAGAACCCCGCCGTCTGGGCGGCACGGCGCCGCGGCTGCGGCACGTCGCCGGACGCGGCGGTGGTCGCCGCGGGCATCGCCGCACGCGCGGCGACCGCGGCGAAGTACGCGCGACGGCGACGCTCGGCCACGCCCCCCGGATGCTGGGCCGCGGGCACGAGACCAGGGTCGAGCGAGGCGTTCATGCCGTCGCGCAGCAGCCCCAGCGCCTCGGTGCGCAGCTGGCTGATGCGCGACTCGGTCACGGACAGCTCCGCGGCCATGCTGGCGATCGACCGGTCCTCGAGGTACAGCCCGACGATGACGAAGCGCAGCCGCTCGGGCAGGGTGGTCACCGCGGCGCGCAGCCAGTGGACCCGCTCGTTGCTCAGGAGCTCGTCCTCCGGCGTGGCTGCCGGGTCGGGCACCACGTCCGCGAGGACCGACCCGGGGGCGTCGAGGCGCAGCACGCGGCGCTCCGCGTCCAGACGGGCCTCGTCCACGCCGGAGACGTCCGTGCCGAGCGCGCTGGCGAGCTCCTCGCGGGTGGGCTGGCGCCCCATCGAGGCGCGCAGCTGCTCGCTGGCCGTCGCGTACTCCCTGGCACGCCGGCGCGCCCCGCGCGACGCCCAGTCCATGGCCCGCAGCTCGTCGAGGATCATGCCCTTGATCCGCAGCGCGGCGTACCGCGCGAACGGCACCCCGGAGCTGGCGTCGTAGGACTGGGCGGCGAGGACGAGCGCGAGGCTCCCGGCCGAGGCGAGGTCGTCGCGGGAGACCGACGGGGGGACGCGATGGAGCACCTCGTTCACGTGGTACCCCACCAGGGCGAGGTGACCGAGTACGAGATCCTCGACACCGGCCTGGGCAGCGTTCATGGGGCCTGCCTCGTCGGTTGTGGCCCAGCACTTGAGATGGGAGCGCTACCACACTTGGTTCCCGACCGATGCGGCGAACCGGACGAGCGACCAGCAACCGTGCCGGGCGAATCGCCCGTCGCCCCCGGCACCGGACATCTCCGCACGCGACTTTGTGAGCAAGATCACACACTTGTCTAGACACGTACGCGCCAGGCGTGCTCGACCGGGCGGCACCCGTCCAGGTGACGGCATTTGGGTGACACCACCCAGAAGGATGCCCGCGGCGGGTCAAGTCGGGGGCGACCCGTCCGATAGGGGAGACATCGTGCCGGCGGGGCGAACCACGACCGGAGTGCTGAGAGGACCCGCGAGCCCATGACGCTGAACAGCCTGTCCGAGGCGCTCTGGCGCGAGCGCCAGCTCCTCGAGATGCTCCTGTTCAAGTTGGAGGAGGAGCAGCTCGTGCTCAGCTGCGGCCGCAGCCGGTGGCTCGCCCAGGCGACGCGCGAGGTCGAGGCCGTGCTGGACGAGATCCGCTCCACGGAGCTCTCACGCGCGGTCGAGGTCGAGGCGGTCGCCCCGCAGCTCGGTCTGGCGGGTGACGCCTCGCTCGGCGAGCTCGCGGCCGCAGCCCCTGCACCGTGGGACGAGCTGCTCCGGGCCCACCGCGACGCCTTCGCCTCGCTCACCTCAGAGATCGCCCAGCTGGCCGACGACAACCGCGAGCTGCTCGCCATGTCTCACCGGGCCACCCAGGAGACGCTCGCGTCGCTCGAGCACAGCGTCCACACGTACGACGGCTCAGGACAGGCGCACGCGGAGACGCACGGAGCCCTCCTCGTCGACCGGTCGATCTGAGGGGCGGGCGGATGAGCACCTTCTCCGGCATCAGCACCGCCCTGTCGTCGCTCATCGCGCAGCGCGCCGCCCTCGACGTCGCAGGTCAGAACGTCGCCAACGCCAACACCGTCGGCTACACCCGCCAGCGCGCCGACCTGGGCGCCCTCTCCGCCCAGGTCCCCTCGATGTTCTCCACGACGAACGGCGTCGGCACCGGCGTCCAGGTCACCGGGATCTCGCGCTCGGCGGACCCGTTCCTCGACACCAAGCTCCGTTCGCAGACGTCCGGGGCGAGCTTTCTCGCCGCGCGCGCCCAGGCGTACTCGACCCTCGAGTCCGGTCTCGGCGAGCCCACCGACGACGGCTTGTCCACCCAGCTCCAGACGTTCTGGAACGACTGGCACGACGTGACCAACGCGCCGGACACCATCTCGACCCGCTCGGTGCTCCTCGACGACGCCCGCCAGCTGGTCGACACGATCCACCAGCAGTACCAGGTCGTCGCGACGCAGTGGAGCGACGCCCGCTCGACGACGTCGAGCCTCGTCGACCAGACGAACGCCCTGGCGGCGAACGTGGCCGACCTCAACCAGCGGATCCTCGACATCTCCGTGTCCGGCGGCAGCGCCAACGAGCTCCAGGACCAGCGCGACCAGGCCCTCACGCAGCTCGCCGGGCTGGTCGGGGCCACGACTCAGACGCGCGCCGACGGCGGCGTCGACGTGTACGTCGGCGGCAGCACGCTCGTCTCGGGCGCGTCGTCGCGCTCGCTCGCGCTCACCGGCGACCAGAGCTTCGACCAGGCCACTGGCTACGGAGCGGACGGCTCGGTGATCGCGCCTCAAGGCGTTTACCTCGTCTGGGCGGACCAGCCGAGCCAGACCGTGGTACCGACCGGCGGCACGCTCGCCGGCCAGCTCAGCGTGCTCGCCCCGGCGGCGGCGGACGGCAGCGGTACCGGCGGCATGCTCGCCGAGGCGGCCAAGAGCCTGGACACCGTGGCGACGACGCTGGCGACGCAGGTCAACGCGCTGCACCAGACCGCGCTGACCACCGCGGGCACGCCCGGCGGCGACTTCTTCTCCGTCCCGGACCCCTCGTCCACAGGGCCCGGCTCCGGCCCGGCGGCGCTGCGACTGTCGGTCGCCCTGACGACGGCCGACCAGGTGGCCGTCGCCGGTGTCGACGCGGACGGCAACAGCCTCGGCGCCTACGACGCCTCGGCCGGCCAGAAGATCGCCGCCCTCGGCACGTCGACCAGCGGCGCGGATGCGAAGTGGAGTCAGGCTGTCGTCACGATCGGCAACGCCAGCGCCGCGGCGCAGTCGCGCAGCTCCGTCGCCGAGTCGGCCAGGGCGTCCGCCGAGCAGGACCAGCTGGCGAACGCGAGCGTCGACACCGACGAGGAGACGGTGAACATGATGGCCGCGCAGCGGGGCTACGAGGCCGCCGCCCGGGTGCTGACCACGCTCGATGAGATGCTGGACACGCTCATCAACAAGACCGGAGAGGTCGGGAGGTGACACCGTGCTGCAACGCGTGACGAACGAGACGATGCAACGCTCGACGCTGCGCAACTTCCAGACCAACCTGTCGGCGATGGCCACGCTCCAGGCGCAGCTGTCGAGCGGCAAGAAGATCCAGGTCCCCTCGGACGACCCGTCGGCCACCGGCCAGGACCTCGCCCTGCGCGCCACGCAGTCGCAGCTCGGCCAGTACACGCGCAACGCCCAGGACGGCGACTCGTGGCTGACGATGGTCGACACCGCGCTCACCTCCTCGCTCGGCTACCTGCGCAACGCGCGCGACCTCGTCGTGCAGAGCGGCGACGCCGGGCTGGGGCAGGACTCGAGGGACGCCCTGGCGGACAACATCGACGCCCTCAAGGAGGCGCTGCTCCAGCAGGCGAACACCCGCTACCAGGGCCGCACGGTGTTCGCCGGCACGTCGGACGCGGGCGCCGCCTTCACCGAGGACGACAGCGGCGCCACCCCGGCCTACACCTGGACCGGCGTGCCCGGGGCGACCGTGGACCGGCGCATCGGGGCGGAGTCGACCGTGCGTGTGGACACCGACGGATCGCAGGCCTTCGGGCTGCAGCAGACCACGACGAACCCCGACGGCACCACCACCACCACGCAGTCCACGGTGTTCGCCCTCCTCGACCAGATCTCGGCGGGCCTGCGGGCCGGTCACGCGGTCACGAGCTCGCTGAACGACATCGACGCGAGCATGCAGAACCTCCTGACGGCGGCCTCGTCGAACGGCGGTCGGCAGAAGGTGGTCGAGAACACCCTGTCCGAGATCTCGTCGCAGACGCTGACCGTGCAGGGACAGCGGTCGAACGTCGAGGACATCGACCTGGCGTCCACGATCATGAACCTGCAGATGCAGCAGGTGACGTACCAGGCCTCGCTGTCCGCCGGCTCGCACGTGCTGCAGCCGTCGCTCCTGGAGTTCCTCCAGTGAACGGCCTGCTCGTCCCCCGTCGGGTCGTCGGCACGTCGGCCGGGACGTCGGACCTGCCCGCGCACCTGCATCTGGTCGAGCCTCTGCCGGGCCTGCCGGCCTTCACGGAGTACGCGCTGGACGCGCTCGACGAGATCGGCTTCCTCTTCGCCCTGCGAGCACGCACCGACGCCGGAGACGTGCGCCTGTTCGTCGTCAGCCCGGGGCTCGTCTTCCCGGGGTACTCACCGGCGATCCCCGGCACCGTGCTCGACGCTGTGTGCGGCCGGGACGGCGAGCGGGACGTCGTGCTGCTCACCGTGGTCCACCCGGGACCGGGCGACCGCCTCGCGCCGACGGCCAACCTGCTGGCGCCACTCGTCGCCGACCGTGCCACCGGCCGCGCGCTGCAGGCGGTGCTCGACGAGGACCTGCCGTTGCGGGCGCCGCTGGCCTGACCTCTCAGGCCAGGCGGTGCTCGACGAGGACCTGCCGTTGCGGGCGCCGCCGGCCTGACCTCTCAGGTCCGGCCCCGCGCGGCCGATGGTGCGGTGTCGGACTCTTGCCGAGGAGGCACCCCATGTCGGAGCCGCTCCCCGCGGGCGCGACCGTCCTCCCGGATCCGGTCCGCGCGCGCAACCCGCACGCCGCGATCTTCCGGCAGGCGGTGGTCGAGCGGAACCGCGCCGTGCGTGCCTGGTCGCTGCGCACGGCGGTCGCCAACGCGGAGGGCGGCTGGTTCGCCGAGGACGAGGTCGAGCAGATCACCGAGGGCGAGTACGCCGGGCTCGACCTCGGCACGCTCGGCGGCGACAGGCCCGTCATGCTGCGTGCCACCCACCGGCTGGTCTCCGGCGACCTCCCGGCGCCGCCGAGCAGGCACGGCCTGATGCTCGAGGTCAGCGGCGCGATGGCGAGGGACGCCACGGTCCGCCACCAGCTCGCGGCGCTGCGCACGCGCGGCATCGAGATCGTCGTCGGCGACTACACCGGCAGCCGGGACCAGGAGGGCCTGCTGCCGATGGCCTGGGCCGTCAAGGTGGACGTGCGCAAGAACGCCGACCGGCTCCGCGATCTCGCCCTGCACGTGCACGGGGCGCACAGCAACGCGACGGTGATCGCCGAGTCGGTCACCACGCCAGGGGTGCAGCGGCGCGCGTTCCAGGACGGGGCCGACCTGGTGCAGGGACCGCTGCTGCAGAGGGTGCCCGACGGCCCGCTCCGCGAGGCCAAGGCCGGCGAGCTGCAGTGCCTCGAGGTGATCCGCCTGCTGTCCATCGCGGACATCGACGTGGAAGCGGTGGCGACGATGGTCGCCGCCGACCCGGAGCTGTCGATCCGCGTGCTGCACGTCGTCAACTCCAGCCAGTTCGCGCTGCACCACACCGTGGACTCGTTGCGGCACGCCGTCATCCTGCTCGGCCCGCAGCGGCTGTCCGCGCTCGCGATGGCGTCGCTGATCGACGCACGGCCCACGGCGGTCGGCCCGCTGTGGACCGTGCTGACCCGCGCGCTGACCTGCCGCGCGCTGACCGGCGAGGACGCGGGGTACACCGTCGGCCTGCTCTCGGCCGTGGCCAGCCTCCAGCGGATCGACGTCGAGTCGCTGCTCGCGCGGTCCGGGGTGTCCCCGGAGGTGGCCCTCGCGATCGAGGTGAACGCGGGGCCGCTCGGCCGGGCGCTGGCGGCAGTGCTCGCGCACGAGGAGAACGACGCCGCCCAGGTGGCCGCCACCGGGCTCGACCCGTCCGACGTCGCCCACGCCTACCTCGACGCCGTGCCGGCCGCGCTGTCCACGGCGACGTCGCTGTCGATGGAGCCGGCGCGCTGACAGCACTCCTCACGGCAACCTCACAGCGATCAGTCACCGGAAGGCCAGGTGGGCCTGCCACGGTGTGGTCTACCCTCCCGCCCGGGAGAGTCGTGCAGAAGGCACGGAACCACAGGGAAGTGGAGCCCCGGTGAGCTACCAGCGGTCCCGCAAGCAGAAGATCAGCGCGAAGGAGCGCCGCGTCCAGGACCGGGAGCTCGCACGCATCGAGCGCGAGCGACGCAGGCGCCGCGCGAAGGTCCGCCACGTCGGCCTGCGCGTCGGCGCGGTGGTCGCCGGTCTCGCGGTGCTCGCGGGCGCAGGGCTCGGCATCCGTGCCGGGGTCGCCGCCGGCCGGCGCGGTCCGGCGAACATGGCCTCGGACGGGCTCGTCCTGTCCAGCGACGGCACCACGACGACCGCGGCCACCGGCGGGGCACCGCTGCCCGACGACGGCACGCCGACCCCGACGACCGACCTCAGCGCCCAGGGCGTCACCCAGCTGGTCGCCTACGTGGACTACGCCGACCCGGCGTCGGCCGCCTTCTGGGCGGCGAACGGCTCGACGATCGAGAGCTGGCTTACCGCGTCGCAGGGGCAGCTGACGGTCGAGATCCATCCCGTGGCCGTGCCCAGCGCCCGGGAGTCGTTCACCCCGAGCCCGACGACGCCGGCGCCCACGCCGACGCCCACGCCCACGCCAGCACCCAGCGCAGATCCCACCCCCACGCCCGCTGCGACACCCGCCCCGACCCCCAACCTGCAGGACGCGGGCTACGACTACGCGCTGCGCGCCGCCAACACGTTCGCCTGCGTCGCCAACGGCGACCCGAACCAGGCGATGGCCGTCAACGACGCGCTGTTCGCCGCCCAGCCGACGTTCGGCTCGGCAGGGCTGTCCGACGACCAGCTCGTCGACCTCGCGACCAAGGCGGGCGTCACGGCCGCCGGCGTGGACGGGTGCATCCGCAGCCACCACTACGAGCGCTGGGTGACGCAGGCGACCGCCCGGGCGAGCCTCGCGGTGCCGTTCGACGGCGTGAAGGCGCTGACCACCGCTCCGCTGGTCGTCGTCGCCGGGCACCAGTACACGTCGGCGGTCGACGACTCCAGCGCGTTCGTCCAGTTCGCCATGCAGGCGATCTCCGAGGTGGCCGCCAAGGCGAACCCGCCCACGGACACACCGACCGACGCCCCGAGCGAAGCCCCGAGCGCGGCGCCGAGCACAACCCCGTCCGCGACACCCTCTCCGGCACCCACCGCCTGATCCGAGGCCCCGTCCTGACCCCTGGCGTCACGGGCCCGCGTGGGCCGTCAGGGGTCAAGACGGGCCACGCCCGTGTGGCATGATTGCCAGACCGGACCTTCGGGCCCGGTGCGTCGTCGTCGACGGTGTCGGCGCCGACACTGCCCGCACCTACCCGGGTGGGGGCTCGCTCTTCACAACGGATCGTCCGGCACGTTCCTGCCGGTGAAGGGGAGTACACGATGGCCACGGTCACTTTCGACCACGCGACCCGGATCTATCCGGGCACCGAGCGTCCCGCGGTGGACGGTCTCGACCTGCACATCGAGGACGGCGAGTTCCTCGTCCTCGTGGGCCCGTCCGGCTGCGGCAAGTCCACCTCGCTGCGCATGCTCGCCGGCCTGGAGGACGTCAACTCCGGCCGGGTCCTCATCGGCGAGCGGGACGTCACCGACGTCCAGCCGAAGGACCGCGACATCGCGATGGTCTTCCAGAACTACGCCCTGTACCCGCACATGACCGTCGCGGACAACATGGGCTTCGCCCTGAAGATCGCCGGCACCCCGAAGGCCGAGATCCGCCAGCGCGTCGAGGAGGCCGCCAAGATCCTCGACCTGTCCCAGTACCTGGACCGCAAGCCGAAGGCCCTCTCCGGTGGCCAGCGGCAGCGCGTCGCGATGGGCCGCGCGATCGTCCGCCAGCCGCAGGTGTTCCTCATGGACGAGCCGCTGTCGAACCTCGACGCCAAGCTGCGCGTGCAGACCCGCACCCAGATCGCCTCGCTGCAGCGTCGCCTGGGCGTCACCACGGTCTACGTCACGCACGACCAGACCGAGGCCCTGACGATGGGTGACCGCATCGCCGTGCTCAAGGACGGCCTGCTCCAGCAGGTCGGCACCCCGCGCGACATGTACGACCACCCGAACAACGTCTTCGTGGCCGGCTTCATCGGCTCCCCCGCCATGAACATCGGGACGTTCCCGGTGCTCGACGGCGCGGCCTCGGTCGGCAACGCGCGGGTGACCCTGCCGCGCGAGGCGATCGGCGCGCTGACGGACGACGACAAGGGCGCGATCACCGTCGGGTTCCGTCCCGAGGACCTCGACGTCGTGCCGGCCGGCACTCCGGACGCGATCCCGGTGTACGTCAACATCGTCGAGGAGCTCGGCTCCGACGCCTTCGTGTACGGCTCGCTGAGCGACGCGCTCGGCAACGCCACGACCGTGCACTCCGGCGCGGCCGACTCGCAGGTGATCGTCCGCATCGACCCGCGCAACGTCCCCGGCAAGGGCGAGACGGTCAACGTCCGCGTCCGGCCGAACGTGCTGCACCTGTTCCACGCAGGCAACGGCGAGCGGATCTGACGCAGCCTCACGTCGGGGGGCGGGGCCGGTCGTCGGTCCCGCCCCTCGCCACGTCCGGGAACTTTCTTCCGGGAGAATGGCAGCGATGAGCCCCACCCCCGCCAGCCTGCAGATCACCGCGGCGACGCCCGACCCGGCGTTGCTCGACCTCCCGTGGGACGTGGCCCTCGAGGACTGGCCGAGCAAGACGATCGCGGCGCTCCCACGCGGCATCTCACGCCACACCGTCCGGTTCGCGCGGCTGTCCGGTCGTGTCATCGCGATCAAGGAGATCGGCGAGTACGTCGCGTTCCGCGAGTACGAGCTGCTGCGCCAGCTGCGCCGGCTGGACGTGCCGAGCGTGGCACCGCTCGGCGTCGTCTCCGGCCGGCACACCCCGGACGGCGAGCCGCTGGAGGCGGCCCTCGTCACCGAGCACCTGCAGTTCGCGCTGCCCTACCGCGTGCTGTTCAGCCAGGCGCTGCGGCCGGACACCGCCACGCGCCTGATCGACGCGCTCGCCGTGCTCCTCGTCCGCCTGCACCTGGCCGGGTTCTACTGGGGCGACGTCTCGCTGTCGAACACGCTGTTCCGCCGGGACGCGGAGACCTTCGCCGCCTACCTGGTCGACGCCGAGACGGGTGACCTGCACGAGACGCTGACCAGCGGCCAGCGCTCGTACGACCTCGAGGTGGCCCGGGTCAACATCATCGGCGAGCTGATGGACCTCCAGGCCGGCGAGTACCTCGAGGACGACACCGACGCGGTGGCGATCGGCGAGGCGCTCGTCGTGCGGTACAGCGAGCTGTGGCGCGCGCTCACGGAGGTGGAGTCGTTCGGGTTCGGCGAGCGCTGGCGGGTGCAGGCGCGCATCGACCGGCTCAACGACCTGGGCTTCGACGTCGACGAGCTGGACATCACCACGGACGTCGACGGCACCACGGTGCGCATCCAGCCCAAGGTCGTCGACGCCGGGCACCACAGCCGGCGGCTGATGCGCCTCACCGGCCTCGACGTGCAGGAGAACCAGGCCCGCCGGCTGCTCAACGACCTCGACGAGTACCGCGCGGCCACCGACCGGCAGCGCGAGGACGAGGCGTTCGTCGCGCACGACTGGGTCACCGAGATCTTCGAGCCGGCGGTGCGCGCCGTTCCCCGTGACCTGCGGGGCAAGCTCGAGCCGGCGCAGGTGTACCACGAGCTGCTGGACCACCGGTGGTTCCTGTCGCAGCAGCAGCACCGGGACGTGCCCATGGACCAGGTGGTCTCGTCGTACGTAAAGAACATCCTGCCGTTGCGGCCCGACGAGCAGGCCGTGCTCGGCGGCGTCCCGGGCGACCTGCGCGACGAGACCGGCGTCATCCCCGCCGTCGAAGCCTGAACCGGCCGAACCCCGCCCGCCCCGAGACGCCGAACGGGCCCGGCGTGCGTCCGCCCTGCTAGTCGAGGCGGCGGCGCGCGACCTCGTAGAGCGCGATGCCGGCGGCGACGCCGGCGTTGAGCGACTCGACCGCGCTGGCGATCGGGATGGCGGCGATCGCGTCGCACTGCTCCCGGACCAGGCGGGACAGTCCCTTGTCCTCCGAGCCGACGACGAGCACCAGCGGGTCGGCCGCGAACGGCAGGTCGGCCACCGTGGTGGTCCCGCGGCCGTCCAGGCCGACCACGAACACCCCGGCCTTGCGGTACTCGCCGAGCGTGCGGGCAAGGTTCGTCGCACGCGCCACCGGCACGCGTGCCGCCGCCCCTGCCGACACCTTCCACGCGGACGCCGTGACACCGGCGGCCCGGCGCTCGGGGACCAGCACACCATGGGCCCCGAACGCCCCCGCCGAACGGAGCACGGCCCCGAGGTTGCGCGGGTCGGTCACGCCGTCGAGCGCGACGACCAGCGCCGGGACCCCCGCGTCGGCCGCGAGGTCGAGCAGGTCGTCGGGCTCGGCATAGGCGTACGGCGGCACCTGGATCGCGACGCCCTGGTGCACCGCTCCGTCGGTCAGCCGGTCCAGCTCCGCACGGCCCACCTCCAGCAACGGGTAGCGCGCGTCCGAGGCGATCGTCACGATCTCGCGGGTGCGGTCGTCGTGCTCGAGGCGGGTGGCGAGGTACACGGTGGTCACCGGGACGCCGGCGCGCAGCGCCTCGAGCACCGAGTTCCGGCCGCCCACCACCTCGTGGGTCGTCGAGCGCCGCGCCACGGGACGGCGCGTGGCCGACGGTCCGCCCGAGGGTCGGGACGCCGTGGACGGGACCGGCCGCCCGGTCGCGGCTCGCGTCTGCGCGGCGGCCTGGCGCTTGTGCGCGGGGTGGTACTCGCGGTCCTCGGCCTTCGGCGTCGGTCCCCTGCCCTCGAGCCCGCGACGAACGCGCCCGCCGCTGCCTGCGGTGTTCTTCGGCGCCTTGCGCACCGCACCGCGGCGGTTGGAGCTCCCGTTCCCAGCCATCACGCCTCCCCTGCCAGCGACCATCGCGCGCCGTCACGGCCGTCCTCGACGGCGATCCCCGCCCCGGCGAGCCGGTCGCGGATCGCGTCCGCGGTCGCGAAGTCCTTGTCGGCGCGGGCGGTTGCCCGTGCCGCGAGCTCCGAGTCGACGAGCGAGCCGAGCGCCCGCGCCGCGCGGTCGTCCACGCCACCGGTACGCCACTGCGCGGACGCCGGGTCGAGTCCCAGCACGTCGAGCGTCGCACGCAATGCGACGAGAGCCTCACCCGTCGCGGTATCGTCCCCGCGGGCGATCGCCGAGTTGCCGGCGCGCAGCACCTCGTGGACCACCGCGAGCGCTGCGGGAACGTTGAGGTCGTCGTCGAGCGCGGCGGCGAAGTCGGCGGGCACGGCGGCCGCGGCGACGGTCTCGTCCTGCGGCTGGCCGACGATCTCGGCAGCGCGCGCGACGAAGCCGGCCAGCCGGTCCCAGGTCGCCCCGGCCTCGGCCAGCGTGTCGTCGGTCCACTCGAGCATGGACCGGTACTGCACGGCCGTCAGCGCGTACCGGACCACCGCGGCGGGCACCTGCGCCAGCACGGCGGCGACGAGCAGGCCGTTGCCCAGCGACTTGCTCATCTTGGTGCCGCCCTGGGTCACCCAGCCGTTGTGCAGCCAGTACCGGGCGAAGCCGTAGCCGGCCGCGCGCGACTGCGCCTGCTCGTTCTCGTGGTGCGGGAACCGCAGGTCCAGACCGCCGCCGTGGATGTCGAACGTGTCGCCGAGGTACCGGCGGCTCATCGCCGAGCACTCCAGGTGCCAGCCGGGCCGGCCGCGGCCGAACGGGGTGTCCCACGCGGCCGTGGCGGGCTCGCCGGGCTTGGGCGACTTCCACAGAGCGAAGTCGTGCGGATCGTGCTTGGCGCCGCGCTCCTCGGGCGCGTCCGCCATGTCGTCCAGCCGCTGGTTGGTCAGCTCGCCGTAGCGCGGCCAGGACCGGACGTCGAAGTACACGTCGCCCGGCGCGGCCTGGTACGCGTGACCGGAGTCCACCAGCCTGCGCATCAGGTCCACCATGTCCGGCACGTGGCCCGTGGCGCGTGGCTCGTAGTCGGGCGGCAGCACGCCCAGCGCGTCGTACGCGGCGGTGAAGGCGCGCTCGTTCGCCAGCGCGAACGCCCACCACGGCCGGCCCGCCAGCTCGGCCTTGGCAAGGATCTTGTCGTCGATGTCGGTGACGTTGCGCACCATCGTCACCTGGTGCCCGGTGCGGCGCAGCCAGCGGACCAGGACGTCGAAGGCGACGGCGGACCGGATGTGCCCCACGTGCGGCGGCGCCTGCACGGTTGCCCCGCACAGGTAGATGCCGACCTGCCCGGGCACCAGCGGGACGAAGTCGCGCAGGGTGCGGGTGGCGGAGTCGAACAGCCGCAGGGTCACGCGGGCAAGGCTACCGGTGCCCCGCTCACGCAGGTCGCGGCGCCGACCGGGCGGGACGACGTCACAGCCGTCGCGGCGCCGGCGCGCTCCGCACGGCGGCGTGCACCGCTTCGACGGAGCGACACGACCAGCCACGACCCGCGCGACCCCGCACGACCCGGCGCGACCAGGCGCGATCAGGCGCGATCAGGCGCGACCCCGCACGACCCGGCGCGACCAGGCGCGATTCGGCGCGACCCCGCACGACCCGGCCGGCCGTCCCCGGCGCGCAAGCCCCCGAGGAACGCGCCCACGAGGAACGCGCCTCCGC
Organism: Cellulomonas sp.; assembly: GCA_036398695.1. Lineage (GTDB taxonomy): Bacteria > Actinomycetota > Actinomycetes > Actinomycetales > Cellulomonadaceae > Cellulomonas. The sequence continues at coordinate 30,464 of DASWOL010000123.1, forward strand.
TCAGCCGAAGGCCTTGCCCTCGCCGCGGTAGGTGGGGACGGTGCGCTCGAGCCGGCCGGACCTGACCAGGTGCACCTGCGCGAACCGCTCCATCACCTCGCCCGCCTTGGCGTGCCGGAACCACACCCGGTCCCCGACGCCCAGCTCGCGACCGCGGGCGAGCCGCAGCGGCGTCTGGACCTCACCGGCGCCTTCGCGGCCGGTGAGCCGCAACCCGGCCGGCCACACCGGGCGCGGCAGGCGGGAGGGCGCAGCGGGCCCCGAGGCGACGTATCCGCCGCCGAACACGGTGGCGAACCCGGGTCCGGGCAGGCGCACCACGTCGAGCCCGACGAACGCCGCCGGCCGCGGCAGGAAGCCGCGGTAGCCGTCGAACAGCGTCGGCCCGTAGAGTCCCGAGCCGGCGGTCACTTCGGTGACCGCCGCGTCGGCGGCCGTCGCCTCGACCGAGCCGGTGCCGCCGCCGTTGACCAGCGTCAGGGCACCCACCTCGCGGGTGACGGCGGCCACCGCGGCGCCCCGGCGACGCGCCAGGTCCGCGAGCGACAGGCGCTTGACCGCCCGCACCGCGGGCGAGGAGTCGGGCAGGCCCGCGACCTGCGCCTCGTAGAACATCAGCCCCCGCACCGCCAGCCCGGGCATCCGGGCGACCGCGGCGGCCAGTGCGGCGACCTCGTCGGGCGCGTGCACCGGCGAGCGCCGCACGCCGAGGTGCACCCGGCCGCCCAGCAGCCGCAGCGAGGCATCGACGTCGAGGCAGACGCGCAGCGTGCGGCCGTGCGCCACCGCGGCCCGGGAGGCACGGACCGCCTGCGCCACGTGGTCCACCATGAGCGTCACCGCCGCCGCCGCGGCCGCGTCGGAGGCGAGGGCGTCGAGCGCGCCGTCGTCGGCGGTGGGGTAGCCCATCAGGATGTCGGCGACGCCGAGACCGGCGAGCCAGCGCGCCTCCCACGGGGAGTACGCCATCACGCCGACCACCTCCCTGCGGGCCAGGACCATCTCGAGCACCGCCCGCACGCGCACCGACTTGCTGGCCACCCGCAACGGCCGGCCGCCCGCCCGGCGCAGCAGATCCTCGAGGTTGGCCTCCAGCGCGTCGAGGTCGACCGCGACGAGGGGGGCCGGCAGGCCGGCCGTCGCCGCGGTCAGAGCGTCGCCGGTCGTCACGCCGGGGCCTCGTCGGACGCGGGGCCTGCCGGGGAACCGGAGGCGGAACCGGTCGCGGCACCGGTCGCGGAACCGGTCGCGGCACCGGTCGCCGAACCGGGCGCCGAAACGGTGGCAGCACCGGACGCAGCACCGGACGCAGCACCCGTGACGGCACCGTGCGCAGCGACGGTCACAGCACCCGTCGCAGCGGCCCGACGGCCGCCGGCCCCCGGGCCCGGGATCCGCACCACACCCGCGACCAAGGGAACCGCGAGCACCAGCACCGCGGGCACGAGGAACCCCACACGCAGGCTCGCGACGGTCCCGACGGCACCCACGAGCACTCCGCCGAGCACCACCCCGACGTAGTTGAAGTAGTTGAGCCGCGCCACGACGAGGTCCGCCGCTCCCGGTGCGACGTCGCCGGCCGCGGAGAACGCCAGCGGCGGCACCACCGAGAGCACACCCGTCACGCCGAACGCGAGCACCGCCGTCCACGGCGCGTGAGCGGCGACGATCCCGACCATCGCGATCGCTCCGAGCACGCCGGCGGAGCGCACCACCGCCGCCCGGCCCCAGCGCTGCACCGCCCGGTCGCCCAGCACGCGGGTCACCAGCCCGGCGCCGAGGTACGCCGCGTACCCGAGCGGGCGCACCGGGCCGGCCGCCCGCAGGTCGTCGAGGAACAACGCGCTCCAGGACGACACCGCGGAGTCGGCGATGTAGTACGCGACGACGCAGACGCCGAGCAGCAGCACCGGCCGCCACGGCACGTGCCGTCCGGCGGACACGGCCTCCAGCGACGCGCTCCCGCCGGCTCCCCGCCATCCCCAACGGACGACGAGCAGCGCCGCCGCCACCGCGACGGGCACACCCAGCGGCAGCACCCAGATCACCGGCCGCTCGGGCCAGCGGCCGCTGGTGACGGAGACGAGCAGGGCGCCGACGATCCCGGCGGCGGAGAAGGCGCCGTGGAACGAGGCGAGCAGCGACCGCCCGTACGCGTGCTGCACGGCGACGGCCTGCATGTTGCCGCCGGCATCGACGAGTCCGAGGCCGAGGCCGTAGCAGAGGAAGCCGACGACGGCCGCCGCGAACGCCGGCGCCGACGACACCCAGGCGAGCGCGACGACCAGGGTCGCCAGCCCCAGCGTCAGCGCTCCGCGCGAGCCGCCGGTGCCGCGGGCCATCCGGTCGGCCAGCACCGTGCCGACGGCGGCCATGGCACAGACCAGGAGGATGACCACGGTGATCGCGCCGGTCCCGACCGAGTACCGGTGCTCGAACGCGGGCAGGCTGGTCAGGACGAGCGCGTACGCCAGGCCCTGGGCGGCGAAGCCGGCCGCGGTGGAACCCCGGGCCCGGCGAGCGGCTCCGGTGACGGCGGAGCCCATGGCACCCGGCCCGCTCACGCCGTCGTATCGCCGAAGGCAGCCATCTGGGTGGGCACCACACCGCCGACGGGACGCACGTGCGACGCCAGGAAGTCGGCGAACACGCCCAGCGTCACCCGCGCGGCCTGCCCGTCGCCGTCCGCGAGCCAGGCGAGCACCACGCCGTCGGTCATCATGACGACGAGCCGCGCCATGACGTCGAGGGGCAGAGTCCATTCGATGCTGGCGGAGCGCGCCATCGCCCCGAGGAACTGCCGGGCCGCCTCCAGGCTGACGAGGTATTGGTTGACGGAGACCTGCCGCACCTCGGGGTGCCGCATCGAGTAGGTGGTGAGCTCGTAACTGAGCAGCTGCGAGCCGCGCGTCGCGCTGATCCCGCTCCACAGCAGGTCGAGCGCGTTGGTGACGATCGACGCGGGATCGCCGCTCACCGGCATCTCGATGAGGCTCTGCGTGAGGTTCTGGCGCGTGATCTGGTGCGCCATCGCGTCGAGGAGCTCGTCCTTGTCCTGGAAGCAGTAGTGGACCACGCCGAGCGAGACGCCGGCCTCCGCCGCGACGGCCCGCACCGTGGCGGCGTCGATGCCGTCCCGGCTTGCGACGGCGATCGCAGCCTCGATGAGCTGCTCGCGACGCTCGGCGATCGGTAGCCGCTTCATGCGTCCCCCTCCCGTCGCCGCGCGGACCGCACGAAGCCGCACGCTGGAGTCATCACAAACCCCGCTCGTGACACAAGTCAAGTCAGCCCCTCACTTGACCTGGACACATGCCCAGGTGATAGTGCCGGTCATGGCGTCCCGTTCGTGGGAGAACTGGGCACGGACGCAGCGTGTGACGCCGCGACGGGTCGAGCGGCCCGTCGACGCGGGCGGGGTGGCCGACGCGATCCGCCGGGCGGTCTCCGAGGGGCTCACGGTGCGCGCGGTTGGGTCCGGTCACTCGTTCACCGGCGCCGCGGTCGCCGACGGCGTCCAGCTCGACCTGGCAGGCATGTGCACGCTCGAAGGGGTGGTGCAGCAGCCCGACGGCCGCACTTTCGTCACCGTGGGAGCCGGCATCCGGCTCGCCGACCTGTCCGCCCTGCTCGCCGCCCGGGGGCTGGCCATGGAGAACATGGGCGACATCGACCACCAGACGCTGGCCGGGGCCATCAGCACCGGGACGCACGGCACGGGTGCCCACCTGCGGGGCATGGCCGCCCAGGTGGTGGGGGTCCAGCTGGTCACGGCGGCCGGCGAGATCGTCGAGCTGGGCCCGTGCGACGAGGCCTTCGAGCTCGCCCGGCTCGGCCTCGGTTCGGCCGGCGTGCTGGCTGCCGTCACGATGGCCGCGGTGCCGGCGTTCCGGCTCGAGGCGCGGGAGGAGCCGCTGCCGCTCGACGACGTGCTCGACGGCCTGGACGGCCTCGTCGAGACCAACGACCACTTCGAGTTCTACTGGTTCTGCCACACGCGCCAGGCGCTGACCAAGCGGAACAACCGCGTGCCGGACGAGGTGCGCCGGCCGTTGTCCGCGGTCCGCGGCTGGCTGGACGACGAGCTGCTGTCCAACGGGGTGTTCGAGGTGGTCAACCGCGTTGCCACGGCGGCGCCGCGCGCGGTGCGCGCCCTCAACGCGCTCAGTGCGCACGCTCTTGGCGCGCGTACGTACACGGCGTCCTCGCACGACGTGTTCGTCTCCCCGCGCCGCGTGCGGTTCCGGGAGATGGAGTACGCGGTGCCGCGCGCCACCGTGCGGGGCGTGCTCGAGGAGATCGACAGGTGGACGCGGACGCACGACGCCGAGGTGCCGTTCCCCGTGGAGGTGCGCTTCGCGGCGGCCGACGACCTGTGGCTGTCGACGGCGACCGGGCGCGACACCGCGTACGTCGCGGTGCACCAGTACTGGCGGATGCCCTACGAGGCGTACTTCGCGGCCGTCGAGCGGATCGTGGCGCAGGTGGACGGCCGGCCGCACTGGGGCAAGCTCCACACGCTGGATGCGGACCGCCTCTTCGACCTGTACCCGCGGATGGGCGACGTGCGTCGCGTGCGTGCGGCGCTCGACCCGGCGGCGCTCTTCTCCAACGCCTACGTCGACCGCGTGCTGGGGCCGGTCGCGCCGTGAGGCCCGCCTGCCTCGTGCACGGGCAGGCAGAGATCGGGGACGTCGACCGTCGCACGTGCGCGAAGGTCGCGCGAGGAGGCACCGACCTCGACGACGAGCGAGCCGCCCCTGACCCGCCACGCGCCGTCGCCGAAGTAGGCGACGTCGCGCGCGGCGAGGTCGAACCCCACCCGGGCGGACTCACCCGGTGCCAGTGAGACCTTCTCGAACCCGCGCAGCTCCCGTACCGGCCGCGGCACTGCCGAGCCAGGGTCGCCGATGTAGAGCTGGACCACCTCGGCCCCGGCGACCGGACCCGCGTTGGTCACGGTCACCTCCACGCGCAGACCGCCGGTCTCCGGGTCGACCAGGGCCACCGCGAGGTCGTCGTAGTCGAACCACGTGTACGACAGACCGTGCCCGAAGGGATAGCGAACGCGCTGGTCGCGTGCGTCGTACCAGCGGTAGCCGATGAACACCCCCTCGCCGTACCGGACCTGGCCGGCCTCACCGGGAAAGTTGAGGTACGCCGGGGTGTCGGCCAAGCGCAGCGGGAAGGTCTCCGCGAGCCGCCCGGACGGGTTCGTCCGGCCGAACAGCGCGTCGGCTACGGCCTTGCCGGCGCCCTGGCCGCCGAGCCACGTCAGCAGGATCGCGACCGTCGCGTCGTGCCAGCCGTCCATGGTCACTGCGGAGCCCGCCGCCAGCACGACGACGAGCGGCCGGCCGAGGGCGCCGAGCCTCTCCAGCAACGCCACCTGGTCGTACGGCAGCGCCAGCGTCGCGCGGTCGGACGCCTCGGACTCCGACGCGAGCGGCACTCCGACGAAGGCGACGACGACGTCGCTCGACCCGGCCAGCGCGATCGCCTCGTCGGCCAGCCGGGCGGCCAGGGCGGGGTCGGGGTCGAATCGCCGTTCGGTGTAGTAGTCCGTCTCCGCGATCTCGTAGCCCTGCGCGTACCGGACCCGCTCGCCGGCGATGGCGCGCAGCGCCTCGAGCGGCACGTCGACCTGCAGCGGATCCACGCCCGCGGAGCCGCCCCCCTGGATTCGCGGTACACGGGCGTAGCCGCCGATCACCGCGATCGTCTGCTCCGAGACCAAGTCGAGCGGCAGCACCCCGCCCTCGTTGCGCAGGAGGGTGATCGCGGCGGCGGCCGCCTCCCGTGCCAGCGCGTGGTGCTCGTCGGCGCGCAGCAGCGCTCGCTGCTCGTCGGACAGCCGTGCACCGGGGCTGACGCCGAGGTCTCGCACCGGGCTGTTGCGTGGCGAGCCGTCGGGGCACGCCCGGGCCACGAGCTCCACGACGCGCCGGGCAGCCCGGTCGACGTCCGTCTCGTCGAGCGCCCCCGCGCGCACTGCGGCGACCAACGCCGCGGCGCTGCGGCCGGCGGTGCCCGGCATCGCCAGGTCGAGACCGGCGCGGACAGCGGCCACCGGGTCGTGCACCGCGTCCCAGTCGGACACGACGAGACCGTCGTAGCCCCATTCGTCGCGCAGCACCTCGGTGAGCAGCCAATGGTGCTGCGACGCGTGAACGCCCCCGATCCGGTTGTACGAGCACATGACGGCCCACGGCTGGGCACGGTGGACGACCCGCTCGAAGGCGGCCAGGTACGTCTCGCGCAGGGTCCGCTCGTCGGCCTCGACCGAGACGGTGGTGCGGTCGGTCTCCTGGTTGTTCGCCGCGAAGTGCTTCAGGCACGCTCCGACGCCGGTCGACTGGACGCCCTCGACGTAGGCAGCACCCAGCGTGCCGGCGACCACCGGGTCCTCGGCGAAGTACTCGAAGTTGCGCCCGCACAGCGGCGTCCGCTTCATGTTGATACCCGGCCCCAGCAGCAGGCCGACACCCATCGCCACCGCTTCCTCGCCGAGGGCCACTGCGACGCGGCGGACGATGTCGCGGTCCCAGGTCGCCCCGAGCGCCGAGCCTGTCGGGAAGCAGGTCGACGGCACCCAGACCATGTCGACACCCGTCTCGACGCGCAGGCCGTTCGGGCCGTCGGCGAGCTCCACAGCCGCAAGCCCCACATGGGGCAGGGCGCGGGTGTGCCAGTCGCCGTCGCCGGACAGGAGAGCTGCCTTCTCCTCCAGCGACAGGCGTGGGACGACCTTCGTGGCGTCCGGTGCCATCGACCCTCCTCGTGACGTGGTCATGCGGCCGGGAAGTCCTCGGCCCGGATGGTCGCTACGACGTGTGCGACGAGTGGTCCATCGACCGGTCGCCCGCTTTCCGCGATGGCGTCGAGCACGCAACCGGCGAGCGGCGCGCCACCGGCGACCCGCACCGGCGTGCCGGGGTACCGAACCGCCAGCTCGGACAGCAGCGCCTCACGCAGCGCGCCGTGCTCCGACGTGGCGACCGAGCCGTTGAGCACGACCGGCAGGTGCCCGTCCGTCAGGTCGGCACCCACCTGGAGCGCCACCCATCGGCCGTAGCCGACCAACGCGGCCGCCTGGTGCTCGACGATGCGGCGCGCCACGTCGTCGCCGTCGGCTGCTGCCGCGAGCACCACCCGGGCGGCGGCCCACTGCTCGCTCTCGGGCCGGGCGCCGAACCGGCGGGTGAACGAGTGCCGCAGCTCGTAGGGGTCAGGCACGTCGAACAGCTCGAGCAGCTCGGCCGTCAGGCACGTCGCCGGGCCAAGCCCCATCCAGGAGCGGTGCACAGCCGCGAGGGCAGCATGCGCGATTCCCGCGCCGCCCAGGTCGTCGAACACCCACCAGCCGGAGCAGGCCTCCTGGCCGTCGTTCGAGCGTGCGGCCAGTGCCGGACCGGTGCCGACGGTGATGCCGAGCCCGACACCGGACGGGTCTCCGAGCCGGAGCGTCGCGAACCCGTCGTTGAGCACGGAGCGCCGGCGCATGCCGGGCAGCTCGGTGTCGATCCAGCCCTCCCAGCCCGTGCGGTCCTCGGGCCAGTCGACGCCGGCGAGCCGGAACGCGGCGGCGCGGACGTCCCCCGGCGCGACACCCGCCTCGTCCAGCGCCCCCCGCGCCGCAGCGAACACCGCGGCCCGGGCTTCGGCTGCGCTGGCCGCGCCGTAGATGTCGCCGCGTCCGCCCCGGCCGCGTCCGAGCACGGCACCGGCCGGGTCGACCACGACGGCGATGGTCTTGGAGTTGCCCGCATCGACGGCGAGCAGGGCATCGGTCACCGGAGCAGACGCTCCGGCAGATAGGCGGCGTGCGCCGCCGCCATCTCGTCGTACAGCTCCTCGGCGACCGTCAGCGTCGGCACCATCGGGTTCGCCGTCAGCGCGCGCACCGCGTCTGCGCGCCTTCCGCGCCACGCCGCCTCGGCCGCGAGGTACTGGTACTCGGCGAGGGTCTGGGTGATGCCGCGCACGGCGTGCGGCAGCGGCTCTTGCGGCTCGGGGTGCACACCCGCCGCATCGACGGTGCACCACATCTCGACGACGACGTCCTCGTCGAATCCGGGCAGTGCCTCGCCGACGTTCGGAAGGTTGACGGGCAACCGGGCGCCCGTGTCGTTGTAGTGGGCGCTCATCACGTCGAGTGCCAGCTCCAGCTCGTGGATGCCGCCACGGGAGCGGTCCGGGTCGAGGGTCGGCACGTCGGCCTCCGCCTGCTCGCGGTAGTGACGCCAGTACCCGGGAAGCGCATCCATGATCACCTCGGAGCGCGTGCGGCGCGCACCCTGCATCTCGCGCAGCACCTCCTCGCGGAAGTAGTAGTACTGGAAGTACTCCGCCGGCACCGAGCGCATCGCCACGGCGAGGTGGAGCATGCGCTTGGCGTGCACGTCCAAGGCCGGGTCGTCGCGGCGCGCCTCCCAGGCCTGGTCGAGCAGGGGCATCAGATCGGCCCCGTCGTAGGTGTGCTCGGTCGACCAGCAGTTGTGGTTGACGCCGGCCATCGTCACGTCCGCCCGCGACGGATCGAGGCCGGCCGCGCGCAGCACCCCGTCCGGGAAGACGATGGGGCCTTCGCACATGGACCAGATCGGGATGTCCGTGAACCGGGTGATCGCCTGAGAGACGATGTTGACCGGGTTGGTGTAGTTGAAGACCACCGCCTTCGGCGCCACGGCGTGCAGGTCGTCGACCAGCCCGGCGAACACGTGCAGCGAGCGCAGCGCCATGAAGAAGCCGCCCGGGCCTTGGGTCTCCTGACCGATGACGCCGTGCTTCAGCGGGATCCGCTCGTCGAGCGCCCGGGCGGCGAAGTCGCCGGGGCGGAAGCTGGCCAGCACGGCATCCGCGTCGGTGAGCGCCGCCCGGCGGTCGGTCGTCGCCCGCACCGCGACGTCGAGGCCTTTGACCTCGACGATGCGCTGCGCGATGCGACGGACGACCTCCAGGTGGTCCGGGTCGAGGTCGACCAGCACGACCTCGGAACCGGCGAACTCGGCGCCGTGCTCGAGGAAGGAGGCCATCGTGCCTGCCGCCCGGGACGAGCCGCCGCCGACGTAGACGAGCTTGATCGCTGCCATCGCTTCGTGCTTCCTGTTCTCTCGGTGGTCACAGTCCCGCGGCTGCGCGGTCCGCGTAGAGGCTGGTGCGCCTGCCCTCGACGAAGGCGGTCGCCGGCCAGTCCGGCTCGTACCGCTGCGCCGCGGTCAGGCGGCGGAAGGCCGTGGTCTTGTCGGCGCCGGTGACGATCATCACCAGCTCACGCGACCGGTCGACGATGGTCGAGATCCCGACAGTCAGACCGTGCCGCGGCACCTGCTCGAGCGTGCGGAAGTCCGGGAAGGTCGTCATGTTGTCCCTCCGCGTGTCGTCGGACAGCGTGACGATCCGCGTCGTCGAGCCGCGGTCCGAGCCGGGCGGGTTGAACGCGACGTGACCGTCCGAGGCCCCGGACGCCAGGAGGAAGAGGTCGATCCCTCCGGCGTCCGCCAACTGCTCGTCGTACGTCGCCGGGTTCGCCGGGTCCGCATGCCACAGCGTTCTCGGGGCAGCGGCACCGGTCGCCGCGGACGCCTCGATGAGCGGGCCGAGAATCACGCGCTGCGCGTACCCGACGCAGCTGTACGACCGGTCCTCGGGCACCGCGCGGTAGCCGTCGCCGTCGGGGAGCACGTAGTCGTCCATCAGTGCGACCACCAGGTGGTCGAGGTCGGTCCTCGTCCGCGTGCACAGAGTGGCCAGCTCGCGGTAGACGGGCGCGGGCGTTCGCCCGGTCGGGCATCCGAGCACGAAGGCGCGCCCCTCGTCGGCGGTGCGCCGGATGGCGTCGAGCACGCGCTCGGCGACGACGGCGGCAACGACCTCCGGGTCGGCGAGGACGGTAGGAAGAATGGGCATGACTACTCCAGGGTGGCGCGTGGGGACTGCGGCTGGTGACGGCGACGACTACTCCTTGAGCGCCCCCGCGAGCATCCCGGCGATGAACCTGCGCTGGAACACGACGTAGAGGAGCAGCACCGGCGCCGCCACGATGAGGCCACCTGCCGCCATGAGGTTGAACTGGGTGAGGTAGCGGCCCTGGAACACGCCCAGGGCGACGGTCGCCGGCAGGTTGTCGCCCTGGAGGAACACCAGGGACAGGAAGTAGTCGTTCCACGTCCACATGAACGACAGCAGCATCAGCGTGATGATCGCCGGGCGAACCAGCGGCAGTGCCATCCGGGTCAGCGTCCGCACCGGGCCGGCGCCGTCCAGCTCGGCTGACTCGAACAGCGACCGCGGCAGCGCGCGGAACGCCGTTCGCATCCAGAACACCCCGAACGGCACGCCCATCCCGACCTGGATGAGGATCAGGCCCGGGATCGAGTTGGTCAGACCGAGATCTCGGAACTGGTAATAGAGCGGCACGATGATCGCCTCGGTCGACACCATCAGGCCGAGCACCACCAGCGGGTAGAGCACCTTCTCGCCTGCCACGCCGAGCACCCCGAACCCGAACCCGCCGAGCACCGCGAGCACCAGTTGGCCGACGACCGCGCTGACGGTGATGACCAACGACACCGTCATGGCGCGTGAGAAGCCCGCCTGCTGCCAGGCGACGGCGAAGTTGCTCCAGACGAACGAGTCGAGGCGAGGACGTCCGACGCGGTCGGGGCTGACCGCGGCGGCGAGGAAGATCGCCACCGGCAGCAGCACGACTACCGCAAGCACGGTGAGGATCACGTAGTTGAGCGCGCGCTCGGTGCGGGAGATCACGTCAGTCCTTCTCCGAGATCCGGCCGATCGCCATGGCGATCGCCAGGCAGAGCAGCGCCATGACGATGCCGATCGCCGCGGCGGCCCCGACACGCGGGTTCTGGAACGCGGCCCGGTACAGCGCCACGGCCGGCGTCAACGTGCTGGTGCCGGGCCCACCGTGAGTCGTCACCCAGACGAGGTCGAACGTGCGCAGGGCCGACGTGATCGTCAACGTCAGGGCCACCGCGACGTAGCCGCGCAGGCCGGGAAGCGTCACCGTGAAGAACTCGCGCACCGGCCCGGCGCCGTCCATCTTCGCGGCCTCGTACAGCTCGAGCGGGATCGACGACGCGCCGGCGACGAAGAGCACCATGCAGAACCCGAAGGTCACCCAGGTCCCGATCAGGCCGAGCGAGGGCAGCGCCCACGTGAAGTCGCCGAGCCAGCTGCGGGTCAGGCCGCCGAGCCCCACCGCCCGCAGCAGCGTGTTCAGCGTGCCCTCCGGCCCGTAGATCCACTTGAACACCAGCGCGACGACCACACTCGTCAGCACCTGCGGCAGGAAGTAGACGAACCGGTAGATCGCCATCCCCGGCTGGTGACCCCGCGTGATGAGCGACGACGTGAGCAGCCCGAGTGTGATCGGCAGCAACGAGAAGAAGACGATGAGCACGAGGACGTGCCCCAGGGTCGACCGCAGCACCGGGTCCGTGACGAAATCGACGTAGTTGCGCAGGCCTACCCACCGCGCCGCAGAGACGCCGTCCCAGTCGTAGAACGAGAACTGCAAGGCACGCGCGAGCGGCACCAGCACCACCCCGGCGTAGAACACCAGGGGCAGCGCCACGAAGGCCAGCCCGACCCACCGGGTGCGCGCGTGCAGTCCACGGCGCACCCGGCGGGTCTGCGAGCTCGTCTCAGGCCTCGCGGTGGAGGCCGGGGCGGCGACGGTCGGCATCGGCACGGAGGTCGTCACTGGCCGAGCTGAGTCAGGAAGGTGCTGCGGTCGGCGTCGACGGCCTTGACGAGGTCGTCGGGTGTCGCCTTGCCGCCGTAGAGCAGCTGCATCTGCTGGACCAGCGTGTCGAGCATCGTCGGGCTGGTCCAGTCGAAGTAGGGGACGAAGCCGTCGGACTTGCCAATCGCGGCGGCTCCCGCGGCCTCCGTCTTCAGGGTGGCCATGCTGTCCGGGACCGTCACGTCGTTCGACAGCAACGGGATCATCTGGTGGTCGACCGAGGCCTGGGCCGCGTCCTTCGACATGAGGAAGTCGAGGAAGGCCGCCGCGACCTCCGGGTGCGCGCACTTGGACGAGATCACCATCGCCGCGGGTGCGGCCCCGACGCCGACCGTCGCGTCTCCCGACGCCTGGGGCAGCTGGATGTACCCGAACTTGCCCTGCTGGTCCGCGGTCAGGCCGAGCGAGCCGGTGTACTCGAAGCGGAAGACGCCCTGGCCCCCGACGAAGTTCGCGACCGCGGTCTGGTAGTCGATGCCCTCGTGGTTGGGGGTGAACCAGCCGTCGGTGTTCCACTTCTCCACGGTCTGCGCCGCCTCCTTCAGACCGACCTGGTCGGCCGTGACGGACGGGACGTCGAACGTGAAGTCGTTGATCTTCTGCGCCGAGGCGTACAGCGCCTGCACCGCGAGCAGCACCGCCGTGGGTGAGTCCTGGCTGCCGTAGGCGATCGGGATCTCGCCGGCGGCCTTGGCCTTCGCGGCCGCCGCCTCGAACTCCGCGAGCGTCGTCGGCGGCTGGACGCCCAGCTGCTGGAGCTTGGCTGTGTTGTAGTAGATGCCGATCATCGAGACGCGCGCCACCGGGGTTGAGAACAACGAACCCGTGCCGATCTGGCTGAAGTCGGTGGTGAACTCGTTCTGCCGGGCGATCGTGTCGGGAATGATCGAACCCCAGCCGTAGGCCTGCGCGTACTGGTCGAGGTTGAGGATCAGGTGGCCCTTGGCCAGGGTGCCCAGGGACTGCCACCCGTTGTTCGCGGTGGCGATGTCGGGGCCGTCGTTGCCGGACATCTGCAGGTTGAGGGTCGAGGTCAGCTGGCCCCAGTCCTGCTGCGTGCGGTCGATGGTGACGTTCGGGTACTTCGTCTCGAACTGCTTGATGAGGTCGTCGATCCACTCGCCCTCGGCGCCGCCCCAGAAGTCGGTCAGCTTGAGGGTGACGTCGCCGGCGGCGGCGACGTCGGTGGACACGCTTCCCGTCGACTCCTGCGTCGGCGTCGGTGCCGCCGACGGGCCGGGGGCGCAGCCCACGACGAGCAGGCCCGCCGCGGCCACGGCCACGGCACCGACAACCGTCCGATGAATGCTCACGTCGCGCTCCGTTGCCTTCGTGACCGCTCGGCCGGGGTCGTGCCCGGTGGAGCCACTGTGCTCCGCGGCCATGTCGGACCGTAGTACAACTTAGACCAGATAGTCCAGTACCGAACCAAAAAAGGACCACTAGGTATCACTGGTCTGATACTGGTACCGTTGGCCCGTGGCAGAGGCGACCGAGCGCGCATACCGCTCGCTCAAGCAGGACATCGACCACGGCGTCTACGGACCCGGGTCCCGCCTGCCCGGGGAGCGCGACCTGGCGGGACGGCTCGGGGTCAGCCGGGTGACCGCCCGGCGGGCACTGGGCCGCCTCGCCACCGAGGGCCGGCTCGAGAGCTCGGCCCAGCGCGGGTGGTTCGTGCCCGAGCAGGTGCTCGGCGAGCCACCCAGCACGCTGCAGTCGTTCACCGAGATGGTCCGCGCTCGCGGTCTGCGCCCCACGACGACCGTGCTGCGCCAGGAGGTCCGGCCCGCGACGTTCGACGAGGCCGACGAGCTGCGGATCGCGCCTGCGGCAGCCGTCATCCAGATCGACCGGCTGCGCGGCATGGAGGGTCCGCCCGTGTGCTACGACGTCGTGGTCCTGGTGCACGAGCGCGCTCCCGCGCTGGCGCGGGCGGACCTTACCGATCGTTCGCTGTACGAGGAGCTGTCCCGCCTCTGCGACGTGTGGATCCATCGGTCCGCCTACTGGGTGCAGGCCGACGCCGCCGACGACGCGACCGCCCGGCTGCTCCAGGTGCCGGTCGGGGCACCGATCCTGCTCAGCCACGAGGTGGCCTACACCGAGGACGGTGTGCCCGTGCTCGTCGGCACCAACCGGTACCGGGGCGACGCCTATCGCTTCGAGGCGGACCTGTTCCGGCCGCGTGCCGGCCTCTAGCCACCGTTGCGGTCGGTGGCTCCGTCGGTTGCTCTGTCGATCGTCTCGACGAGCTCGCGCAGCACCGGCAGCAGCCCGGTGAGGGCGTCACGGCTCGGTGCCCCGAGCTGGGCGACGGCATCGCGCAGGATGTCGGCGTTGGTCGACTGCCACCGCCGCACCGCCTCCTGGCCCGCGGCGGACAGCGTCAGGTGCACGGTGCGCCGGTCGGTCGCGCCCTCCGCGCGCGTCACCAGGCCGCGGCCCTGCAGGCCGTTGACCAGCGTGGTGACCGAGTTGGGCGCCAGTCGCAGCGCCCGGGCGAGCTGGCCGGGCCGCGATCCGGGCCTCTCCTGCAGCGAGGTCAGCAGCTCGAGCTGCGCCACCGAGAGCGGGTTGCCCTCGTCCTTCGCGCGCCAGGCGCGCCGCATCGCCCGGCGCAGTCGCGCCACGACGTCCGCGAGCTCGGGCTCGCGCGCGACATCTACGTCCGGTTCCACGCCCGGTCTCGCGTCCGGCTCCACGCCCAGCTTCACGTCCGGCTCGGCGCCCGGCTCCGGCGCTTCGGCTCCCGGGTCCGGCCCCGCGCGGTCGGCGTCGCTCATGCCGCGCCCCTGACGGTCGCCCCCGCCGCGGCGACACCACCCGCCACCGCAACTCCCGCCAGGGCCCACAGCGCCACGGCGGTGCCGTGGGCGGCGCCGCCGGCGTGCAGCGAGTAGGCGACCAGGGCCACCCCCAGCGCCGTGCCGAACCCGCGTGCCATGTTGACCAGCCCTCCGCCGCTCGCTGCAGCCCGCTCCGGCACGGCACCCATGATCGCGGAGTTGTTGGCCGGGACGAAAATCCCCAGGCCCAGCCCGACGAGCGCGAGCAGAGCCCCGACGACCACGGCGGTGTGCGGCGTCACCGCGAGCGCCGCGCAGCCGGCCGCGGCCGCGATCGTGCCGACCGTCGCGAGCCCGCGAAGGCCGAGCCGGCGCGGCAGCACCCGCCCCGCGCCGACCGCTCCGAGCCCGAACCCGGCCGGCAGGCAGGTGAGCACCAGGCCGGCCGACCCGTGGGCGCCGAGCACCTGGGGAAACAGGGTGAGCGGCCCGAACAGCACCAGATAGCCGGCCAGCGCCCCGACCAGCCCGAGCGACACGGCTCGCGGCCGCAGCAGGCGCAGGTCCACCAGCGGGCTCGTCGTCTGCCGCTCGCGCCGCACCAGCCCGGCGGCCGCGAAAACGGCGAGCGCGACGAGGGCGGCCGCCACCCAGCCCGGCACCGCAAGGCCGGACACGACCGACAGCGCGAGGAGCAGCGCCGCCGAGGCGACGACGACCAGCGCCAGGCCGGCCCCGTCGAACCGGCCGAGCGGTGTGCGCTCACGCGTGCGCGGCAGCAGGTACCGTCCCGCCGCCCAGCCCACCACGCCCACGGGTGCGTTGACGAGGAACACCCAGCGCCACCCCGCCGTGCTGACGAGCAGCGCTCCGGCCGCGGGCCCGAGCGCCAGGCCCAGCGCCTGCGCCGCCGCCTGCACGCCGAGCGCCGCGCGCATCCGGTCTCGGGGCACCGACCCGACGACGAGGGCGACGCTGTTGGCCTGGAGCATCGCCGCCCCGCCCGCCTGCACCACGCGGAACCCCACGAGCCAGCCGAGGCCGGGAGCGAGTCCGCAGCCCACCGAGGCCGCGGTGAACACCGCGAACCCCCACAGGTACATCCGCTTGCGACCGGCGGCGTCCGCCACCCGCCCGGCTGCGGCGAGCAGCCCGACGAGCGCCACGAGGTAGGACAGCGACACCCACTGCACCGCAGCGAGGGGCCGCCCGAACTCGTGCTGCAGGGCCGGGAACGCCAGCGTGACGATGCTGGCGTCCAGCTGGCCCATGAACGCACCGAAGCAGACGGTCGCGACCGCGAACCACCCGGCGTTCGGATGGTCGCGCACCGCCGCCGGCCGCGGTCTCTCGCCGCGCACGGAGGGCGTGCTGCTCACTTCTTCATTCTGTCCCAGAACTATCGGACCGGAAACCCGGCGCCGGGGGTTGCGGACTTCGTCGACCGCCGGGACTAGGAGCCACGACGAACGACGACCAGCGCGGTCGCGATCGCCGCGACGCCCTCACCTCGGCCGGTCAGGCCCAGGCCGTCACTGGTGGTCGCGGAGACCGACACCGGGGCGCCCACGGCTGCGGACAGAGCCGCCTCGGCCTCGGCGCGCCGCGGGCCGAGCTTCGGCCGGTTGCCGATCACCTGCACCGCGACATTGCCCACCTCGAACCCGCCGGCGCGAACCCGGCGAGCGATCTCGCCGAGGATCGCCACGCCGGACGCACCGGCCCAGTGCGGGTCGGACGTGCCGATCTGCGAACCGAGGTCGCCGAGCCCGGCGGCCGACAGCAGCGCGTCCGCGGCGGCATGCGCCGCCACATCGCCGTCCGAGTGTCCGGCCAACGGCCGCTCGCCCGGCCAGTCGAGGCCGGCGAGGTGCAGCACGCCCGCCGCCGGCGACGGATCGACGGCATGCACGTCGACCCCGACCCCGACCCGGAACCCGCTCACCGCACCCACCCTCTTTCGCATCCGGCAGCCTGCGGCGAGCCTGGCACGCGGGGCCGCGCGGCCCGGCACGCCGGGCCGGTCCGGGCGAGGAGAGCGCGCCCGGTCATCCGATCGGCTCCGTCCGGACGGCGAGGCGGTGCGCGACAGCCAGGTCCGACGGCGTGGTGATCTTGGCGGCGCGCTCGTCTCCCGGCACCACCCAGACCGGCACGCCGCGCGCCTCGACGAGGGCGGCGTCGTCGGAGGCGGCGGTGGCCTCGTCGTCCGCCAGCCCGGCGGCTGCGGTGTGGGCGGCGAGCAGGACCTCCCTGGCGAACCCCTGGGGAGTCTGCACTGCGCGCAGCGGACCGCGGGGGACGGTCTCGAGGACCGGGGCGCCCGTGGTGTCGCCCGGCCCGACCCGCTTGATCGTGTCCGTCACCGGCAGTGCAGGGATCACGGCAGGGTGGCCGGCGCGCACGGCGGCGATCACCCGGTCGACCATCTCCACGGGCGCGAAGGGCCGCGCCGCGTCGTGCACCAGCACCACGTCGGCCTCGTCGGGCAGCGCCGCCAGCCCGGCAGCGACGGATGCCTGGCGCGTCACGCCGCCGGGTACCACGACGAGAGCCGCGGACAGCCCGGCCACGAGCTCACGGGCGGCGTCGGTGCGGTCCGGCGGCACGACGACGACGACCGCGGTCACGCCCGGCACCGTGAGCAGGCCACGAGCGGCATGCACGACGAGGGGAACCCCGTCCAGCGGGACGAAGGCCTTCGGGAGCGTGTGCCCGAGCCGGGAGCCGTTCCCGGCGGCGACGAGGACCGCGGCGACCGTCATGGCCGTCTGCGCGTCAGGAGGCGAGAACCTCGTCGAGCAGCGCCTCGGCCTGGACCTCTTCGGTGTGCTCGGCCAGGGCGAGCTCGGAGACGAGGATGTGCCGCGCCTTCGCCAGCATGCGCTTCTCGCCCGCGGACAGGCCACGGTCGGCGTCCCGGCGGGACAGGTCGCGCACCACCTCGGCGACCTTGATCACGTCACCGGACGCCAGCTTCTCGAGGTTCGCCTTGAACCGGCGCGACCAGTTGGTCGGCTCCTCGGTGTACGGGGCGCGCAGCACCTCGAACACCCGGTCCAGACCTTCCTGGCCCACGACGTCGCGGACGCCCACGAGGTCCACGTTCTCCGCAGGCACCTCGATCGTCAGGTCGCCCTGCGCGACGCGCAGCTTGAGGTAGACCTTGTCCTCACCGCGAATGGTCCGGGTCTTGATCTCTTCGATCAACGCTGCACCGTGGTGCGGGTAGACGACGGTCTCCCCAACAGTGAAAGTCATGTGGTGGATTCCCCTTCCAGGCCCGGTCCAGGGTACCACGGGCCACCGTCCCCCTCCGGCCGGGGGGAGCCGTCCGCGCAGGTCAGGCGGCATGGCCGCCACCTGGGCTTCGACCGGTCACCGACCCGGCGGCACGCCGGTACTCTGGTCGCGTCTGCGACCAAGGTCCTAGGAGGGCTCTGTGACTGGTTCTCGCCCGCTGCGCCGGCCGGCGACGGTCGTGGCACTCGCGCTCGCACCCGCACTCGCATCGGCGCTCGTGCTCGCCGGCTGCTCGGCGACCAACCCGATCCAGACGGACCGCCCCTACGCCGCCTCGGACGGCGTGCGGGTGCTGCTGGGTGACGTGCGGGCGGAGAACCTGCTGGCGGTCACCACCGCGGCGGGGGCGCCCGGGGCATTGTCCGGTGCGCTGGTCAACTCCGGCAGCGCGGACGCCGACGTCACCCTGACCGTGGGCGACTCGTCGACGGAGGTCACGGTGCCGGCCGGTTCGTCGGTGCTCATCGGCACCGGCAGCGGCACGGGCAAGAACGTCCCCCTGCCCACCGTCGCGGCGGCGCCCGGAGCGCTGCTCGACGTCACGCTCGCGACGCCCGCCGCCGGCACCGTGCACGTCCAGGTGCCCGTCCTCGACGCGGCCGATCCGCAGTACACGGCCGTCGCCGGCGGCTGACCCCCCTGCGGTCCGCCGCTCGCGCCCGTCAGCCGAAGCGGCCGGAGATGTAGTCCTCGGTCTGCTTCTCCCGCGGGGAGGAGAAGACCGCCGCGGTGTCGTCGATCTCGATCAGCCTGCCCGGCTTGCCCGTCGCCTCGAGGTTGAAGAAGCCGGTCCGGTCCGAGACGCGGGCCGCCTGCTGCATGTTGTGCGTGACGATGACGATGGTGTAGCTCGCCTTGAGCTCGGCGATGAGGTCCTCGATCGCCAGCGTGGAGATCGGGTCGAGCGCCGAGCAGGGCTCGTCCATGAGAAGGACCTGAGGCTGGACCGCGATGGCACGAGCGATGCAGAGCCGCTGCTGCTGCCCGCCGGACAGGCCCGAGCCCGGCCGGCTCAGGCGGTCCTTCACCTCTTTCCAGAGGTTGGCGCTGGTCAGCGCCTGCTCGACGAGGCCCTCCGCCTCGGACTTCGCCATCCGCTTGTTGTTGAGGCGCACGCCCGCCAGGACGTTCTCGGCGATCGACATCGTCGGGAACGGGTTCGGCCGCTGGAACACCATGCCGATCTGGCGGCGGACCGCGACCGGGTCGACGTCCGGCCCGTACAGGTCGATGCCGTCCATCGCGACGGTGCCCTCGACGCGCGCGCCGGGGATCACCTCGTGCATCCGGTTGATGGAGCGCAGGAACGTGGACTTGCCGCACCCCGACGGGCCGATCAGGGCGGTCACCGACCGCGGCTCGATCGACATGTTGACGCCCGCCACCGCGAGGAAGTCGCCGTAGTAGATGTTGAGGTCCTTGGCGTCGATGCGCTGTGCCATGTCCAGTGCTCCTTGGTCGGGTCGGGGCGTCAGGCCCGGGTCTTGGGCGCGAAGAACCGGCTGACCAGGCGCGCCACGAGGTTGAGCAGCATGACGACCAGGATCAGCGTGAGGGCCGCGGACCACGCGCGGTCGTGGTTGATCGTGGAGATGCAGCTGGTGTCGGCCGGCTGGCAGGGCACCAGGCCGGCCGCGTACTGCGAGTAGACGTACACCGGCAGCGTCATCATGTTGCCGCTGAAGACGTTCCGGTTGATCGAGTCCGTGAAGCCCACCGTGAGGATCAGCGGCGCCGTCTCACCGATGACGCGGGCGATGGCGAGCATCACGCCGGTGGTCAGGCCCGCGATCGCCGTGCGCAGCACCACCCTGACGATCGTCAGCCATTTGGGGACACCGAGAGCCAGCGACGCCTCGCGCAGCTGGTTCGGCACGAGCCCCAGCATCTCCTCCGACGAGCGGATGACCACCGGGATCATCAGCACCGAGAGCGCGACGGCACCGGCGAACCCGCTGCGCGCATGCTGGCCGCCGACCACCAGGTAGAAGAGTGCGAACGAGAACAGGCCGGCGACCACCGACGGGATGCCCGTCATGACGTCCACGAAGAAGGTCACCGCGCGGGCGAGGTGTCCGCTGCCGTACTCGACGAGGTAGATCGAGGTCAGCAGGCCGATGGGCACCGAGATGATCGTCGCCAGCAGCGTGATGAGCACCGTGCCGAGGATCGCGTGGTAGACGCCGCCGGCGTCCATGCCGCCCACGATGTTCCGCATCGAGTGGGTGAGGAAGTACCAGTTGAAGCGCCCCATGCCCTGGCCGAGCACGGACCAGACCAGCGAGACGAGCGGGATGATCGCCAGGACGAACGCGACGTAGACGAGCACCCGCATCGTCATGTCCTTGCGACGCCTGCCGGCGTCGACGCTCGACAGCGCCCGGCGCAGGGCCTCGACGTCCGTCTCGGGCAGCGGTGCGGTTCCGGTGGCCGCCATGTCAGTTCGCTCCCGAGAAGTCCTTGCGGCGCGAGACGATCCAGCGCGCCGCCATGTTGACCAGCAGGGTGATGAGGAACAGCGCGAGGCCGGTGGCGATCAGCGTCGAGCGCCCCATGTCGTCAGCGTCGTTGAACTTCGCCGCGATGTTCGCCGCGATCGTCTGCTGCTGGCTCGCGACGAGCATCTTCCAGGAGTACGTGAACCCGGGCGACAGGATCATCAGGACCGCCATCGTCTCGCCGAGGGCGCGGCCCAGGCCGAGCATCGACGCGGAGATGACGCCCGAGCGCCCGAAGGGCAGCACGGCCATCCGGACGAGCTCCCAGCGTGTGGCGCCGAGGGCGAGGGCCGCCTCCTCGTGCAGCCGTGGCGTCTGGAGGAACACCTCGCGGCTCACCGCGGTGATGATCGGCAGGATCATCACGGCCAGCACCACCGAGGCGGTCAGCAGCACCCGGGGCGGGTTCGAGGCGTTGCCCTGGGAGTCGCCCGCGAACAGCGGGAACCACCCGAGCCAGCGCACGAGGAACTGCCAGACCCCGCGCACGTGCGGTGCGAAGACCAGCACGCCCCACAGGCCGAAGACGACCGACGGGATCGCGGCGAGCAGGTCGATGACGTAGCCCAGCACGTTGGCAAGCCGGCGAGGCGCGTAGTGCGAGATGAACAGCGCGATGCCCACGGACACCGGCACCGCGATCACCAGCGAGACGACGGCGGCCAGGACCGTGCCGAACACCAGCGGCCCGACGAGGGACCAGAGGTTGCCGCCGCGCGGGATCCAGGTGACCTGCGACGCCAGGTCGTGCGCCCGGATCGCGGGCAGGCCCTGGATGACGAGGAACGCCGCCACTGCGGCGAGGACGACGAGGATGAGCACCCCCGCCGCGACGGACAGCCACCGGAAGCCGCGGTCGAAGCCGCGGTCGGTGTGCTTGCGGCGCCGCGCGGGCGGTGCCGCCTTGGCCGGCGTCGGGGCCGCGGTCATGGTCGAGGCCACACTCACTCCTGTCGGAACGGACGCCGGTGGTGGCCGGCCGTTCGGCCGGCCACCACCGGTGAGGCTGTCAGGACCGTCCTGCCCCTGCTAGCTCAGCCCTTGACCTTGATCGACGCGACCGCCGTGGCGACCTTAGCCGCCAGGTCGGTCGACAGGGCGGCCGAACCCGCGGCCTTCGCCGCGGCGCTCTGCCCGTCGGCCCCGGTCACGTAGTTCGCGAAGCCGGAGACCAGGTCGACCTTCGCCTGCGTGTCGTACGTGTCGCACACCACGAGGTAGGACAGCAGCACCGCCGGGTACACACCCGCGGCCGTCGACTTGCGGTCGAGGTTCACGACGATGTCGTTCGCCGCCCGCGTGGTGTCCAGCGGCGAAGCGCTGACGATCGCGGCGGCCGCGTCGGCCGTCGGAGCGACGAACGCGCTGCCGACGCCGATCGACACCTTGCCGAGCGACGGGTCGACGCCCGACGCGTCGGCGTAGCCGATGGTTCCGGCGGCCGACATGATCGTCTGGACCACGCCCTGGGTGCCGTTGGCGCCCTGGCCCACCTGGACCGGCCAGGTGTTCGTGACGTCATAGGTCCACACGTCGGGGGCCGTCTGGTGGAGGTAGTCCTCGAAGTTCTTCGACGTGCCCGAGTCGTCCGAGCGGTGCACCACGGTGATGGGGCCCGAGAGCGAGACGCCGGAGTTGTCCGCCGTGATCGCCGGGTCGTTCCACGTGGTGATGGTGCCGTTGAAGATCTTCGCGATCGTCTCGGGCTTGAGGTTGAGGGTCGTCACGCCGGAGAGGTTGAAGGCGATGGCGATGGGGCTGATGTAGTTCGGCAGGTCGATGCCGGAGCCACCGAAGCAGCGGGCCTTCGACTGCGTCAGCTCCGCGGTCGAGAGCGCGCCGTCGGAGCCGGCGTAGTCGAGGGAGCCGTCGAGGAAGCCCTTGCGACCGGAGCCCGAGTCGCTGACCGTGTAGTTGACGGTCACGCCCGAGTTCGCGGTCTGGAACCCGGCGACCCACGCCTTCTGCGCGTTGCCCTGCGCGGAGGAGCCACCACCGTTGAGCGTGCCGCTGAGCGTGACCGCAGGGGTCGTCGGCGCGGCGGCAGAGGTGGTCGCGCCCGAGGCCGGGGCCGACGACGCGGTGCCGCCGGTGTTGTCGTCCGACCCACAAGCGGCCAGCGCCAGGGCGGTCAGCCCGGCCAGCATGGCGGCGCCCACTGCATGCGTTCGCTTCACTGTGTTCCCATCCTGTTGTCGTCGCGCCGATACGGCGCTTGTCGGCGACGACAGTAGGAAACCCAGGTGACCGGTCCGCCCGCTCAGGGTGAACCCCAGGTGAACGGTGGGCGACGAGTGGGCCGGTTGGATAACGAATCGCCCCTCGGGCGCACCCGTCACTCGGCCGAGAGCTTGTACCCCAGCCCGCGCACCGTCGTCAGCAGCTTGGGCACCGACGGGTCGTCCTCGATCTTCGCCCGGATGCGCTTGACGTGGACGTCCAGCGTCTTGGTGTCCCCGACGTAGTCCGAGCCCCAGATCCGGTCGATCAGCTGGCCGCGGGTCAGCACCCGGCCCGGGTTGCGCAGCAGAAGTTCGAGGAGCTCGAACTCCTTGAGCGGGAACCCGACCTGCTCGCCGCGCACACGCACCACGTGCCGGTCGACGTCCATCTCGACCGGGCCCAGGACCAGCTCGTCGCCCTCCTCGACCTCGTCGGGCAGGCGGGAGCCCTCGCGGCGGCGCAGCACCGCGCGGATCCGGGCGAGCAGCTCGCGCGACGAGTACGGCTTGGTCACGTAGTCGTCGGCGCCGAGCTCCAGCCCGACGACCTTGTCGATCTCGCCGTCCTTCGCGGTGAGCATGATGATCGGCACCTCGGAGACCGCGCGCAGCCGGCGGCACACCTCGGTGCCCGGCAGCCCGGGCAGCATGAGGTCGAGCAGCACCAGGTCGGCGCCCTCGTCGTCGAACCGGATCAGCGCGTCGGGGCCCGTCGCGGCGGTCGAGACGTCGTACCCCTCCTTGCCGAGCAGGTAGGCCAGGGGCTCGCGGTAGGACTCCTCGTCCTCGACGAGCAGGATGCGGGTCACACGGTGCTCCTTCGTGCACGTGGGCCGGTCAGACTACGAGGCCGGGGGACGTCGGTGTCGGACGGCGCCGAGGGTGTGTCCTCGTCGTCGGGGGCTGTCGGGGCCGGGACCTCGGCCTTGGGCAGGCGCAGCGTGAAGGTGGACCCCCGGCCGGGCTGCGACCACACGGTCACCTCGCCGCCGTGGTCGGCCGCGACGTGCTTGACGATCGACAGGCCCAGGCCCGTGCCGCCGGTGTCTCGCGACCGTGCCGGATCCACCCGGTAGAACCGCTCGAAGATCCGGTCCTGCTCGTCGGCCGGGATGCCGACGCCCGAGTCGACCACGGCGATCTCCACGATGTCGTCGACGACGCGCACGCCGACGCCGACGCGTGTCGCCTCCGGCGAGTACGCCACCGCGTTGTCCAGCAGGTTGCGCACGGCGGTGACCAGCAGGTTCCGGTCCCCGAACACCCGGACGCCGGTCTGCCCGCCCACGTCGATGGTGATCTTGCGGGCGGCGGCTGTGGTCTGGGCGCGGTCGGCGGCGTCGGCCAGCACCGTGTCGAGCTCGACCAGCCTCAGCTCCTCCAGGGCTCCGGCGGTCTGCAGGCGCGACAGCTCGATGATCTCCTGGACCAGCTGCGACAGGCGGCCCGCCTCGGCCTGCATGCGGGCGGCGAAGCGTCGCACCGCCTCGGGGTCGTCGGCCGCGTCCTGGACCGTCTCCGCGAGCAGGGACAACGCACCCACCGGGGTCTTCAGCTCGTGCGAGATGTTGACCACGAAGTCGCGGCGCATCGTCTCCAGCTTGCGTGCCCCGGTGAGGTCCTCGGCGAGCACCAGGAGGTGCTGCGGAGTCGCCTGTGCCACGCGCACCTGGAGCAGCATGGTGCCGGGGCCCACCGGGCCGCGCGGCAGGTCAAGCTCGGAGTCGACGATCACCCCGTCGCGTCGCACGTCGGCCACCATCTCGCGGATCGCCGCGTGGACCAGGCGCCCGTCGCGGACCAGGCCGAGCGCCTGCGCCGGTGGGCTCGCCCGCACCACACGGTCCTCGTCGTCCAGGACCACGGCGGCCGAGCGCAGCACGGCGAGCGCGCGCACCAAACCGTCGTCGAGCTCGGGCTCGGGCTGCTCGGGCAGACGACGCAGTGCCCGCTCGCTCCACCAGAACGCGGCTGTGGCGGCGACGCCGACCAGCAGCCCGATCAGGCCGCCGATGAATCCGCTCACACCCTCCACGCGTCCACACTAGGACGCGTGCGGAGCGGCCCTGTCCGCCGCGCGGCCGGGGCACGGGCACGCCGCCCACTGTTCACCGCCCGTGGTCCTACCGTTCACCTGTCGATGGGACCCTTGACTCTGCCACCCGTGACGAAAGAGGACATAGATGCGCGAGATCTTCGACGCCGAGCTCAAGGCCGTCGGCGACGACCTGGAGGCGATGGCCCACCGCGTGGAGCATGCGATCGCCTCGGCCGGACAGGCGCTCGCGACGAGCGACCTGGCGCTCGCCGAGTCCGTCATCGTCGACGACCTCGCGATCGACCAGCTCGAGCGGCAGCTCGACGAGCGGTGCATCCACCTGCTCGCCCAGCAGCAGCCGGTCGCCACGGACCTGCGCGTGGTGGTCTCCGCACTGCGGATGAGCGCGACCCTCGAGCGGATGGGCGACCTCGCCCGGCACATCGCCGAGATCGCGCGCGGCCGCTACCCGCGCCAGGCCGTGCCGCAGTCGCTCGCCGGGACGTTCACCGAGATGGACGTCGCCGCCCGCCGGCTCGCGCAGCGCATCGTCACCCTGCTCGAGACGCGCGACCTCGCCCTCGCCGAGAACATCGAGACCGACGACGACCGGCTGGACGACCTGCACTCGGACACGTTCACGGCGATGCTCGGCGGTGGCTGGAGCGCGACGCCGCAGCAGACCGTCGACGTCACGCTTCTCGGCCGGTACTACGAGCGGTTCGGCGACCACGGCGTGTCCATCGCCCGTCGCATCGTCTTCCTCGTCACCGGCGACCTGTCGGCCGGGGAGCCGCTGCACATCCACGGCTGACCTCTCGGTTCGGTCGGAGCCCGCGCGCCCGACCAACCCCGCCACACGTGCGACTGGTGCGACACCTGGTGCAGGTGTGACGTCTCATCAGTCGCATGGGCCACACCGGTCACACGCGTGGCGGCATCGGAGGGAGACGACGAAGGCGCCGCCCCCACGTGGGGAGCGGCGCCTCGCGGTTCGTCGGACGGCTACTTGCCCTGGTTGGCCACTGCCGCGATCGACGCGGCCGCGGCATCCGGGTCGAGGTAGGTGCCACCGGGGTTGGTCGGCTTCAGCGTGGTCTCGTCGAGGTGGTAGACGAGCGGGATGCCGGTGGGGATGTTGATGCCGGCGATCGTCGCGTCGTCGACGTCGTCGAGGTACTTGACGATGGCGCGGATGGAGTTGCCGTGCGCGGCGACCAGCACGGTCTTGCCGGCCCGGAGGTCCGGCACGAGGTCCGAGTGCCAGTAGGGCAGCGCCCGCTCGAGGACCTGCTTGAGCGCTTCGGCCCGCGGGATCGGCTCACCGGCGTAGCGCGGGTCGCCGTCCTGGCTGAACTCGGAGCCGAGCGCGATGTCCGGCGGCGGCACGTCGTACGAGCGGCGCCAGAGCATGAACTGCTCCTCGCCGTACTCGTCGCGGATCTGCTTCTTGTCCTTGCACTGGAGCGCGCCGTAGTGCCGCTCGTTGAGCCGCCAGCTGCGCTTCACCGGGATCCACAGCAGGTCGGCCACGTCGAGGGCGTAGTTCGCGGTGGTGATCGCCCGGCGCAGCAGCGAGGTGTGCAGCACGTCCGGCGCGATCCCGGCGTCCTTGAGGAGCCGGCCGCCGCGCTTGGCCTCCTCGACCCCCTTCTCCGACAGCGCCACGTCGACCCAGCCGGTGAACAGGTTCTTCGCGTTCCATTCGCTCTCGCCATGGCGGAGCAGCACGAGGGTGTAGGTCATGGGGCCATTCTCCCCCGGCGCGACCGGGGGTGCCGGGGGACGACCGTCCCGGCGGTACGGCCGCGGCGCCGGCGATCAGGCGTCGCGGCGGCACTCCGCGGCACCGGCATCAGGCGTCGCGGCGGCACTCCGCGGCGACGGCATCAGGCGTCGCGGCGGCACTCCGCGGCGACGGCGTAGACCTTGAGCACCTGGTCGGCGGCGGCGTCCCAGCCGAACCGCTCGGCCGCCGGCCGGGCCGCCTTCGCCCAGGCGGCGAGCAGCTCGTCGTCGGCCAGCGCCTGCGCCAGCACCTGCGCCCAGAGCGCCGGGTCGTGACCCGCCACCAGGCGTCCGCTGACCCCGTCGTCGACGATCGTCCTGAGCCCGCCGACCGCCGCCGCGACCACCGGCACCCCGCTGGCCTGCGCCTCCGCCGCCACCAGTCCGAACGACTCCGATCGCGAGGGCATCGCGACCAGGTCCGCCGCGTGGTACCAGCGCACCAGGTCGGTGCGCGCCGCCGGCGGGTGCACGACGAGGTCGTCGGCCACGCCGAGGCTCTCCGCGAGGGTCCTGAGCTCGCGCACCGCGGTGGCCCGCCCGCTCGGGCCGCCGAGCACGACGAGCAGCGGGACGTCGTGCCCGGTGGCGCGCAGCACGCCGAGCGCGCGCACCAGCACGTCGGGTGCCTTCAGCGGCTGCACGCGGCCCGCGAACAGCACGATGCGGCGGTCCAGCGGCAGGCCGAGCGCGACGCGGGCGGCCCGCTGGGCGCCGGGGGCGCCGGGGCGGAACCGGTCGAGGTCGACGCCGGGCTCCACGACGTGCACACGTGCCGGGTCGGCACCGTAGAGGCCGACCAGCTCGCGCGCCTCGGCCGGCGTGCTGGCCACGAGGGCGTCCGCGGCGCGGACCACCTGCTCCTCGCCCCGCTCACGCGCCGCGGGCTCAGCGGTGTCGCCGGGCGCCAGTGCCCGGTTCTTCACGCGCGCCAGGGTGTGCGCGGTGTGGACGAGGGGCACGTCCCAGCGGCGCGCGGCCGCGATGCCGACCTGCCCGGACAGCCAGTAGTGCGAGTGGACCACCTGGTACCAGCCGGGGCGCCGAGCCGCCTGGGTGCGCAGCACGCCGGCGGTCATGCCGCACAGCAGGCCCGGCAGGTCCGCCTTGTCCAGGCGCTCGAAGGGGCCCGCAGGGACGTGGTGCACCAGAACCGGAGGGGTGACGCCGGCCGGCACCTCGTCGGCGACGAGCACCGCCCTCGCCTCGTCGGGCGCCAGCGGGCGGCCGTCGGCGTCCGCGCCCTCGAGCACCACCGTCGCCGGCTGGTCCGACGAGGTCGCACGCGTGAAGATCTCGATGCGCGCGCCGCGAGCGGCCAACGCCCGAGCCAGCTCGAGGACGTAGACGTTCATCCCGCCGGCGTCGCCGGTGCCGGGCTGGTCGAGGGGCGAGGTGTGCACCGACAGCATGGCGACGCGGGGTGCCTGCTGGGTGGTCACCGCTCCATTGTCGCCGAGTCGCCGGGCGCTCTCGCCCGCGGGACGTCCGGCACGAGCCGAGCCGCCCACAGCCCACGGTGGGTTGGTGCGCCGCGCGCTCGTCGCGTCCTTCGCGCCGGTCCACGACCCGCCCGGGCGAGCATCGCGTTGGCGGCGCCGGGGCCGCCTGCCCCAGACTGAAGGAGTGGTGACGTTGTCGCTGGACACCTGGGTCTCGCTCGGAGGCCTGCTCGTGGTCGCCCTCGGGATCTACGCGCCGCTGCGCGCCGGGTTCGGCCGCATCGAGCGCGAGCTCGGCGCCAACCGCGCGGAGCTCAAGGGCGACATCGCCGACCTACGCACCGAGCTCAAGGGCGACATCGCCGGCCTGCGCACCGAGCTCAAGACTGACATCGCCGATCTGCGCACCGAGCTCAAGACCGACGTCGCCGACCTGCGCACCGAGCTCAAGACCGACATCGCCGACCTGCGCACCGAGCTCAAGGGCGACATCGCGGTCTTGCGGACCGAGGTGAAGGCAGACATCGCGGAGCTGCGCGCCGAGGTCAGGGCAGACCTCGCCGATGTGCGCACCGAGCTCAAGGCAGACATCGCCGACCTGCGGGTCGAGCTGAAGGCGGACATCAGCCGACTCGACGACCGGGTCTATGCGCTGGCCGTCGGCCTCAAGCCCCAGATGGACGAGGCGCGGTCCACCGGCCCGGTCGCCTGAGCCCCGCGGCCACCTATTTCTGGGCGTCCGACGAGAAGTGGAACGACGCCGTCGTCGCGCTCTCGCGGTGCGGCCAGCGCTGGGTGACCACCTTGCCGCGCGTGTAGAACCGCACGCCTTCGGGGCCGTAGACGTGGCTCTCGCCGAACAGCGAGGCCTTCCAGCCGCCGAACGAGTGCCACGCCACCGGGACCGGGATCGGCACGTTGACGCCGACCATACCCACGCTGACCGCGCGGGCGAACGTCCGGGCCGCCTCGCCGGACCCGGTGAAGATCGCGGTGCCGTTGCCGTAAGGGTTGGCGTTGATCACCTCGACCGCCTCGGCGAGGTCCTTGACGCGCACCACGTCGAGCACCGGACCGAAGACCTCCTCGCGGTAGACCTCCTGGTCCGTGCGCACGTGGTCGAGCACGGTCGGCCCGACGAAGAACCCGCCCTCGCAGCCGGGGACGACGAACCCGCGGCCGTCGACCACCACCTGTGCGCCCTGCCGCTCGCCCGAGGTGATGAGGCCCTCGATGCGCGCCTTGGCGTCCGCCGTGATGACGGGGCCCATGTCGGCTCCCGGGGTGTCGCCGCGGGCGACCTTCACGGCGCGGGCCCGCTCAGCCACCTTCGCGACGAGCTCGTCGGCCACGGAGTCCTGGACCACCGCGACGGACAGCGCCATGCAGCGCTCCCCCGCCGCGCCGAACGCAGCGGCGGCAAGCTGGTCGGCGGCGTCGTCGAGGTCGGCGTCCGCGAGGACCACCCCGTGGTTCTTCGCGCCCCCGAGCGCCTGGACACGCTTGCCCGCGGCGGTCGCGGTCGCGTGGACGTACCGGGCGACGGGCGTCGAGCCGACGAAGGAGACGGCCGCCACGTCGGGATGCCTCAGCAGCGCGTCGACGACCTCCTTGTCACCCTGCACCACGGAGAACACACCGTCCGGCAGGCCGGCCTCCTGCCACAGCCGGGCCAGGACGAGCGAGGCGGACGGGTCGCGCTCCGACGGCTTGAGGACGAACGCGTTGCCCGTGGCGATCGCGACGGGGCTCATCCACAACGGCACCATCACGGGGAAGTTGAACGGCGTGATGCCGGCCACCACGCCGAGCGGCTGCCGGAAGCTGAACACGTCGATGCCGGTGGCGGCCTGCTCGGAGAACTCGCCCTTGAGGAGCTGCGGCACGCCGCAGGCGTACTCGACGACCTCGAGCCCGCGACCGATCTCGCCCTTGGCGTCGGGGACCGTCTTGCCGTGCTCGCGGCTGACGAGCCGAGCCAGCTCGGGCGCGGCGGCGGCGAGCAGCTCGCGGAAGCGGAACAGCACGGTGGCCCGCTTGGCCACCGACGCCTCGCTCCACGCCTGCGCCGCAGCGAGCGCCGAGGCGACCGCACGGTCCACGTCGTCCGCCGTGCCGAGGCCGAGCGTGGCGATCTGCTCGCCCGCCGCCGGGTCGAGGATCGCCTGCGTGCGGTCCCCAGAGGACACCGCCTCCTTGCCGTCGATCCAGTGCGTGACGAGGGTCATGGCGGCCTCCAGGAAGGGATCGCGGGTGAGCTGCGCTGCCCGGTCGGCGGAAGGCTATCGCTCACATGGCGGGCACGACACAGGCCGCCGAGGGAACCGCGCGCGACGACGCGACGACCCCGTCGCGGTCCAGCACGGTCACGGCACCGGGCACCTGCTCGGCCACGACGGTCCACCCGCCGACGACCGCGAAGTGCCGGGGGACCCGTGCCGGCAACGGCTGGTCCACGCGATGCGTCAGCAGCCCGTCGGTGCCGACCGTGAATCGCGACAGGACCTCGACCCCGCGCACGCCGACCACCAGCTCACCGGCGTCGAGCGTGAGGTGCGACGGCGCCGGGGTCGCATCGCCGGCCCAGCGCGCCCGCAGGTCGCCACCGCACGCCCCCGGTCGGTCGGCCGGCGCCGGGTCGCGCCAGGCACCGCATGCCGGCGCCGGCACGGTCTGCACCAGCTCGCCCGTGTCCGTCGACGGGTCCCACGCCAGGACGTGCACGGTCGCGTCCAGCTCGCCGGTGAGGTACGCGAACCACGCGCCCTCGTCGGACGCGGCGAAGCGTGTGCGCTCGTCGGCCGTGTCGTGACGGAACCCTGCCCGGAACACCAGGTGCCGCGCCCCGGTCCCGGCCGGAAGCGTCGCGGCGATCCCGACCGGCTCCAGCCCACCGGACGTTCGCCCATAGCGCCGCACCTCGTCGGTCCCGAGGTCGACCACCAGCACGTGGCCACCCGGTGCGGCCGCCACGAAGTGCGCGTGCGGCCCGCCCTGACGGTCGGCCACCGGACCGGAGCCCGTGTGGCGCAGCACCTGCGGCTCGTCGGACGCGAACGTCCCGTCCGCCGCCAGCCGCAGCACCCCGAGCGCGCCGTCGCCGTAGTTCGCCGCATACAGGCGGTCGCCGTCGACGAGCAGGTGGCACGGGTAGGCGCCGCCCGACGAGACAGCTCCGAGCGACTCCGGACGATCGCCGTCCACGCGGAACGCGGCGACGGCGCCCCGCTCGCTCTCGTCGGTGACGTAGAGCACCGGCGCCGCCGGGTGCCGCACGACGAATGACGGCGCGGGCGTCTCCACCACCCGCCGCGGGTCGCCGAGCGCTCCCGTCGCCGTGTCGAGCTCGACGCGGTACACGCCCTCTCCCTGGCCCGGCGGCGTGCCGATGCCGGCGGGCGGGTAGGTGCCGATCCAGAGCGCCTGCGAGGTCACGAGCCGGGAGCCTACGGCGTGGCCGTCGCCCGTTCGCGCCGGTCGCCACGGCATGCTGGGCACGACGCGGCGGACGGCGCCGCTCGCCCGGAGGGCCGCCACACGATCGCGCAACGCACCGCCGAGTTCGGCTTCGACCCGGCGTTCGTCCAGCTCAACCACGCGTCGTTCGGCGCGCCGACGCTCACCGCCCTCGATCGCCTGGCCGAGCAGCACCGGCGGATCGAGCGCGACCCCGCGGTCCGCCTCGGCGACGGGCTGACGGGCGACCTGGCGCCCGTGCGCCGACTCGTCGCCGAGCTGCTGGGCGCGGACCCGGGCCAGGTCGCGCTGGTCGCCAACGCGACGGAGGCGTCCGGTGCGCTGGCGACGTCGCTGCCGCTGGCCCCCGGCGAGGGCGTGGCGCTGCTCGACGTCGAGTACGAGTCGGTGCTGCGCGGGTGGCGCGAGCGCTGCGCCCGCGCCGGGGCCCGCTGCACCGTGCTCACCACGCCGGTGCCCGCCACGCCCGCCTCGCTCCTGGAGACGCTGGACTCGGCGCCGCGCGACACCCGCTATTTCGTCGTGTCGGCCATCACCTCGTCGACCGCGCTGCGGGTGCCGGTGGCCGAGGTGGCCGGCCTCGCCGCGGCCCGGGGTGCGTCGGTGGTGCTCGACGCCGCACACCTCGTCGGCCACGAGTCGTGGGACGTCGCCGGCAGCGGGGTCCTCGCCGCGTTCGGCTCGTTGCACAAGTGGCTTCCCGTGCCGCGGCCGTGCGGCTTCCTCTGGCTGTCGTCGCCGGTCCTCGACGTCGTCCGGCCGGCGGCCGTCGCGCTCCACTACGACGAGGACCTGGCGGCGCGCTTCGCGTGGCGCGGCACCTGGGACCCGGCGCCGACGCTCGGGCTGCCCGAGGCGGTGGAGGAGTGGACGCGGTGGGGGCTCGCCGGGGACCTGGAACGGGCCGCCGCGCTGGCCGACCTGGCGACCGACGAGCTCGAGGCGGCGGGGTGGCGACCCACCGGCTCGGCACCGCTGCGCCCGGCGCGCATTCGCGCGTTCGTCGTGCCCGTTCCGCTGGCCGCGCTGCGGGATGCCGCCGAGGCGTCCGCGCTGCGGCTGTGGACCGGCACCGCTCCTGACGGCCGCACGCTCGCGCGGATCGCCACGCACGTGTGGACGGACGAGGCCGACGTCGCGCGAGTCGTCGCCCTGGCACGAGCGCTCCACTAGCGGCTGGGC
Organism: Cellulomonas sp.; assembly: GCA_036398695.1. GTDB lineage: Bacteria > Actinomycetota > Actinomycetes > Actinomycetales > Cellulomonadaceae > Cellulomonas. The sequence goes on from DASWOL010000123.1 coordinate 62,970, forward strand.
CGGCACCGACCGGCAGCGACCGGCAGCGACCGGCGCGTCGACCGGCAGGTCGACGCCCAAGGGAAAGGCGGTGCCGCCGATCTCGCCCCTAGCGGGGAGCTCCCGGCGCCGCACCGTTCGTGGCGCCGGCCGCGCGGTCGCCGTCCGGCGCACCGGCGTGCGGACGGTCCACGGCCACGGCGCGGTCGTGGTCCTCCGGGAACCACGCCGAGGGCGAGGCCACCAGCCGGCGCAGCGCCGCGATGGTCCCGCCCGTCATCGCCGGGAACTGGCCGGCGCGGGCCTGGCTCACCGTCGGCGTGGACCAGGGCGCCGTGATGACCATCTCGTCGAGCGCTCGCTCGACGTCGTGGTGCACGTGCGCGTACAGCTGGCCGAACGTGCCGCCGAGCACCACCTCGTCGACGTCCACCGTGTTGAGCACGCCCGCCAGCGCGACACCGAGCGCGCGGGCCGCGCTGGCCACGGCGAACGCCGCCCGCGCATCTCCTGCGGCCAGCGCCGCCGCGAGGTCGTGGACGGTCGCGGAGGGCGGCAGGCCCGCGCCGCGCAGCATCGCCTCCTGGCCGGCGCGCGCCTCGAGCGTGCCGCGGGCCGGCCCGCCGGGCGCGCTGGGGTCCACGACGACGTGCCCGATCTCACCGCTCCAGCCGTGCCGGCCGCCGAAGATCTCACCGTCGAGCACCAGCGCACCACCGACGCCGATCTCGCCGGAGACGTAGACGAAGCTCGGCGTGCCGCGCAACCGGCGCGCCCGCGCCTCGGCACGGGCGGCGAGGTTGGCCTCGTTGGCCAGGGTGGGCAGCAGGCCGTCCAGCCCGGGCCGCTGAGCGAGCAGCCCGACGACGTCCACGTCCCGCCAGTCGAGGTTCGGCGCGAGCCGCAGCGGGCCGTGATCGGAGTCGACGAGCCCGGGCAGCGCCAGCGAGGTCCCGACCACGCGCACGCCCTCGGCGCGCAGCCGGCGCACCGCCTGCTCCAGCAGGCCGGCCAGGCGCCCCAGCACCAGCGCGGGGTCCTGGCGCCGCAGGTCGTCGGCCTCGACGCGCTCGACGAGCACCTCGCCCGACAGGTCCACGGCGCGCAGGCCGAGATAGTCGACGTTGACCTCCATGCCGATCCCGGCGAACGTGCCCTGCGCGGGGGCCAGCGGCACGGCCGGCCGGCCGGCGCGCACCGCCGGGCGCGGCACCAGCTCGCGGACCATCCCGGCCCGGACCAGCTGGTCGACGATCGGGGTGACGGACGGCCGGGCCAGGCCGGTGCCGGCGGCGAGCTGCGCCCGTGACGGAGGCTCGGGCGCCTCCAGGACGTAGGCCAGCGCCATGGACAGGTTGTGCTCGCGGAGGTGCTCGCTGCGGGCCACCCCGGTCGGACCCGCGCGCCGGCCGGCGCGCGCCTGGCTCCACGCGTCAGCCGTCGTCCGCACGGCTTGACCCTATCGCGCAGGCGGCATAAATTCACGACGGGAACTAATCACCCGACTCCCCGTTCCCCACTCTCTCGATGAGGAGATCTGCCGTGGCTGAGACGCCCGCAATCAAGTACTCGTTCGGCCTCTGGACCGTCGGCTGGCGGGCACAGGACCCGTTCGGTGACCCGACCCGTCCGGTGCTCGACCCGGTGGAGTCGATCCACAAGCTGGCCGAGATCGGCGCGTGGGGCTTCACGTTCCACGACAACGACGTGTTCCCGTTCGACGCCGATGACGCGGACCGCCGCGCCCGCATCGACGCCGTGAAGAAGGCGGCCGACGAGACCGGCCTGGTCATCGAGATGGTGACCACCAACACCTTCACCCACCCGGTGTTCAAGGACGGCGCGTTCACCTCGAACGACCGCTCGATCCGGCGCTTCGGCCTGCGCAAGGTGCTGCGCAACATCGACCTCGCCGCCGAGCTCGGCGCCAAGACGTTCGTGATGTGGGGCGGCCGCGAGGGCGTCGAGTACGACAACTCGAAGGACCTGCACGCCGCGCACGCCCGCTACGCCGAGGGCATCGACACCGTCGCCGCGTACATCAAGCACGAGGGCTACGACCTGAAGATCGCCCTCGAGCCGAAGCCCAACGAGCCGCGCGGCGACATCTTCCTGCCGTCGATCGGCCACGCGCTGGCGCTCATCGCCACGCTGGACAACGGCGACATCGTGGGCCTCAACCCCGAGACCGGCCACGAGCAGATGGCGACGCTCAACTACACGCACGGCCTGGCGCTCGCCCTCTACTGCGGCAAGCTGTTCCACATCGACCTCAACGGCCAGCACGGCCCGAAGTTCGACCAGGACCTCGTGTTCGGCCACGGCGACCTGCTGAGCGCGTTCTTCACGGTCGACCTGCTGGAGAACGGCTTCCCGAACGGCGGCCCGCGGTACACCGGCGCCCGCCACTTCGACTACAAGCCGTCGCGCACCGAGGGCCCCAACGGCGTGTGGGACTCCGCGAAGGCGAACATCGAGACCTACACGATCCTCGCGCAGAAGGCCGCCGAGTACCGGGCCGACCCCGAGGTCAAGGAGGCCCAGAAGTACGCCGGCATCTTCGAGCTCGGCGAGACCACGCTGGGCGCCGGCGAGACCTTCGAGCAGTTCCTCGCCGACACCTCCACCCGTGAGGAGTTCGACGTCGACGCCGCCGGCGAGCGCGAGTACGGCCTGGTGCGCCTGCACCAGCTCGCCCTCAAGCACCTCATCTCCTAACTCCTTCCCTTCTCCTTCCCTTCCCCTTCCCACCCGACGTCCGCACCCGTGGTCGCGCCGGCCACCACGGGTGCGGACGTCGGGGATTTCGGGCCGTTCTTCGACGTGGAGGAATGACATGGCACTGGTCGCCGGCGTGGACTCGTCCACGCAGTCGTGCAAGGTCGTGGTGCGTGACGCGGACACGGGAGCGCTGGTGCGATCCGGCCGCGCCTCCCATCCCGACGGCACCGAGGTCGCCCCGCGGCACTGGTGGGATGCCCTCCAGATCGCCGTCGCCGAGGCGGGCGGCCTCGACGACGTCGCCGCGGTCTCCGTGGGCGGTCAGCAGCACGGGATGGTCACCCTGGACGCCTCCGGCGAGGTGGTCCGGGACGCGCTGCTGTGGAACGACACCCGCTCCGCGGACGCGGCCCTCGACCTCATCTCCGAGATGGGCGGGCCCGCGGCGTCCGCGCAGGCGTGCGGCTCGGTGCTCGTCGCCTCGCTGACCATCACCAAGCTGCGCTGGCTGCGTGACCACGAGCCGGCCAACGCCGCCAAGGTCGAAGCGGTGTGCCTGCCGCACGACTGGCTGACGTGGAAGCTGTCCGGCGCCACCGGGTTCGACACCCTCGTGACCGACCGGTCGGACGTCTCGGGCACCGGGTACTGGTCGCCGTTCGACGAGGCCTACCGCACCGACCTGCTCGAGCTGGCGCTCGGCAGCGTGCCGGCCGTGCCTCGCGTGCTCGGCCCGGCCGAGGCCGGCGGGCGCCTCGCCGGCGGCGGTGCGCTGCTGGGGCCGGGAGCCGGCGACAACGCCGGAGCCGCGCTCGCCCTGGGCCTGACCCCGGGTGACGTGTCCGTGTCGATCGGCACGTCGGGCGTCGTCGGCGCCGTGTCCGCCTCCCCGGTGGCCGATCCCTCCGGCCTGGTCGCCGGGTTCGCCGACGCGACGGGGAACTACCTGCCGCTGTCGGTGACGCTCAACGCGTCCCGGATCCTCGACTGGGCCTGCCGCCTCCTGGGCGTCGGGTACGACGAGCTCGCACAGCTCGCCCTGTCCGTGCCGGCGGGTGCCGACGGGCTCGTCCTGGTCCCGTACTTCGAGGGCGAGCGCACCCCGAACCGGCCGCGCGCCACCGCGGCGCTGCACGGCATGCGGCTGGACAACAGCACGCCGGCGCACGTCGCCCGCGCGGCGATCGAGGGGCTGCTCTGCTCGCTGGCCGACGGCATCGACGCCCAGCGCGCGCTCGGCGTCCCGGTCCACCGGGCGTTCCTCGTCGGCGGCGGGGCGAAGTCGGCGGCCGTGCGAGCGCTCGCACCGTCGGTGCTCGGGCTCGACGTCGTCGTGCCCCCCGCCGGCGAGTACGTCGCGGACGGCGCCGCCAGGCAGGCGGCGTGGGTACTCTCCGGAGGCGCCACGCCCCCGGAGTGGCACGTCGAGTCGGAGCCCGAGCTGCTCACCGGCGAGGCGACTCCGCACGTCCGCGAGCAGTACGCGGCCGCGCGCGACCTCGTCGTCGAGCGCACCGCCTGACGCACGCGGCCTCGTCGTCGAGCGCACCGCGTGACGCACGCGGCAGCGTCCGAGGCGAGCCCTGCCTGCAGCGGCGGACCCTCGGGCGCTGTCGAGGGACGACGAACGCGACGAGGCCCAGCCACCCTGTGCGGGCGGCCGGGCCTCGTCGTCAGTCCGGGTTCGTCAGTGCGCTGCCTCGTAGGCGGCCTTCACCTCGGCCGAGATGCGGCCGCGCTCGGAGACCTGGTGGCCATGGGCCTTCGCCCAGTCGCGGATCGCCTGCGCGTCACCGCGCGACGAGCGGGGCCGCGCCGATGCGGCGCGCGCCGCGCGCCCGCCGACCTTCCGTCCGTGACCGACCCACGGTCCGAACGCGTCGCGCAGCTTCGCGGCGTTCGCGGTGGTCAGGTCGATCTCATAGCTGACACCGTCGAGACCAAAGGTGACCGTCTCGTCAGCGGGACCGCCGTCGATGTCGTCGACCAGCAGGACCTGTACCTTCTGAGCCATTTCATTCTCCCGTTGCCGAATGCGCGGATCGCGGTTGCCCGTCAGCATGGCACCCGAGATATCTCCCGTCAAACGCTACGCGCCGCGATCCTCCTCCTTTTTGCCCTTCACGGCGCGTTCCGCGGCCCGCAATTCAGCCTCCACACGGCGCTCCTTCGCATCGGCATTCATCAGCGCGCGGATCGCCAGCCAGAACAGCAGCCCCACTCCGACGGACGGCGCGAGCGCCGCGAGCACCTCCTGCCAGCCGCTCATCGCCGTGGTCCCGTCACAGCGGCTTGGTCAGCGGAAACAGGATGGTCTCGCGGATGCCCTGGCCGGTCAGCGCGATGAGCAGCCGGTCGATGCCCATGCCCATGCCGCCCGAGGGCGGCATGGCGTGCTCCATCGCGGCCAGGAAGTCCTCGTCGATCCGCATCGCCTCGTCGTCCCCGCGGGCGGCCAGCAGCGCCTGCGCCTCGAACCGTTGGCGCTGGATCACGGGGTCCACCAGCTCGGAGTACGCGGTGGCGAGCTCCATCCCACGCACATACAGGTCCCACTTCTCGACGAGTCCTTGCTTGCTGCGGTGGTCGCGTGTCAACGGCGAGGTCTCCACCGGGAAATCACGCACGAACGTGGGTGCGACAAGGTGCTCGCCGACGTGGTGCTCCCACAGCGACTCGACCATCTTTCCGTGGTTGACCTGCGCCGGTGCCAACTCGATTACCGCGCGGTCGAGCAGTTTCGCCAGCACGTCGTCGGGTGTGTCGTGCGTGATCTGCTCGCCGATCGCACCCGACAGCGACTCGTACATCGTCAGGCGGGTCCAGTCTCCGCCGACGTCGTACTCGGCGCCGTCGGCGAGCGTCACCACCGTGGATCCGAACGCGTCGCGCGCGGCGGTCTGGACCAGGTCCTGCGTCAGGGCGGCCATCGTGTCGTAGTCGCCGTAGGCCTCGTAGGCCTCCAGCATCGCGAACTCCGGAGCGTGCGTGGAGTCCACGCCCTCGTTGCGGAAGTTCCGGTTGATCTCGAACACGCGCTCCACGCCGCCGACGGCTGCGCGCTTGAGGAACAGCTCAGGCGCGATCCGCAGGAACAGCGGGATGTCGAACGCGTTCATGTGCGTCTCGAACTGGCGGGCGGCGGCGCCCTCGGGCCGCACCTGGAGCATCGGCGTCTCGACCTCGACGAAGTCCCGCCGCCAGAAGTTCTCGCGCAGCGAGCGCACCACGGCGGCCCGGCGGCGGGCCATGTCGCGCGCGCCCTGGCGCACGATGAGGTCGACGTACCGCTGGCGCACCCGCGCCTCGTCGGACAGCTCGGCGCCCTCGTAGAGGTTCGGCAGCGGCCGGATCGCCTTGCCGGCCAGCCGCCACTCGTCGGCCATCACGGACAGCTCGCCGCGCCGGGAGCACACCACGCGCCCGTGGACGAACAGGTGGTCGCCGAGGTCGACGTCCGCCTTGAAGGCCGCGAGCGCCTCGGCGCCCACCGCGTTCTCCGACAGCATCGCCTGCAGCCGCACGCCCGCGCCGTCCTGGAGCGTGACGAAGCACAAGCGCCCGGTGTTCCGCAGGAAGACGACGCGACCGGCGACGCCCGCCTCGTCGTCCGTCTCCTCGCCCGGCGCCAGGTCCGGGTGGGCGGCGCGCACCGCCGCGATCGTCGCCGTGCGCGGCACGCCCACCGGGTAGGGCGCGGTGCCCGCGGCGAGCAGCCGCTCCCGCTTGGCGAGCCGGACCGCGATCTGCTCCGGGACGTCGTCGGGGGCGGGGGTGTCGAGCGAGGTCACCGGCAGATTCTACGGTCGGCCCATCGGGTCGAGGTCGAGGGCCAGGTCGAGGATGGGCGACGAATGGGTCAGGGCGCCGACCGACAGGTAGTCCACCCCGGTGGCGGCGACCTCGCGCGCGCGGTCCAGCGTGAGGTTGCCGGTCGCCTCGAGCTCGACGTGGCCCGTCTCGGGCTCGCGCGCGCGCACGGCGGCGACCACCTCGCCCAGCAGCGGCGTCGGCATGTTGTCGAGCAGCAGGAAGTCCGCGCCGGCGTCGAGCGCCTCCATCGCCTGGGCCAGGGTGTCCGCCTCGACCTGGATGGGCACCCCGGGGAACCGGTCGCGGATCGCCGCCACGGCCGCCGTCACCGAGCCGCCCGCCGCCGCGACGTGGTTGTCCTTGACCATCGCGACGTCGTACAGGCCCATCCGCTTGTTGGTGCCGCCTCCGCAGCGCACCGCGTACTTCTCGAGCACGCGCAGGCCCGGAGTCGTCTTGCGGGTGTCGAGGACACGGGCCCCGGTGCCGGCCAGGGCGTCGGCGAACCTCCGGGTGTGCGTCGCGACGCCGGACGCCCGGGAGACGAGGTTGAGCGCCGTCCGCTCGGCCACCAGCATCACCTGCACCGGGCCGGTGAGCGTCGCGACCACGTCGCCGCGGCGCAGCCTCTCGCCGTCGCTCGTGAGCGCGACCATCTCCGGTTGTGCCAGTCCCA
>DASWOL010000124.1:0-10568 GCA_036398695.1 Cellulomonas sp.
CCCGGGAAGTGCTTGATCGCCGTCCCGACGCCCGCGGCCGACATCCCGGCGAGAACGGCTCCGGCATGCGTGGTCACCGAGTCCGCCGTGAAGCCGTAGCTGCGCTGCAGCGCCCCGATGGGCGGGTTCTTCGCCGCCGACGACGCCGGCACCAGGTCCATCACCGGCGCCAGGTTCCAGTTGACGCCCGCGGCCGCCAGCTCCCGCCCCCACGCCGTGGCCTGCGCCTTCAGCTGGGCAGGCGCCACCGTGGCCTGCTCGGTGGCGGCCGGGATGGTCGAGAACCCAGGACCCTGGAGCGACTGGACCTTGCCGCCCTCCTGGTCCACGGCGACGAGCATCGGCTCGCCGTGCGTCGTCGCCGCCGACACCAGTGCGGTGAACCCGTCCACCTGTGCCCGCACCGCGTCGACACCAGCCGTGGACCGTCCGTGCAGGAACACGTTCCCCACGTGGTCCTGGGTCACCGCGTCGGTGCTCACCTGCTTCGCCGTCCCCAGGTCCAGCCCGACGACGAACAGCTGGCCCACCTTCTGCTCGACCGTCCAGCCCGCGAGCGGGTCGGCAGGGGCCGACGAGGACGTGGGCGACGAGGTCGGCGCCGGAGTCGTGCTCGGGCGCGTGGAGGGCGTCGCGGGCGACGAGACCGGCGGGCCGGCCGTGGGCGGCGCGACGGGGTTGCGCACCGCCACCCAGGTGGCCGCGACACCCCCGACGGCCAGCACGGCGACGACCCCGACCACCCACGTGCCGGCACGGCTGCGGCCCCGCGCGGGCCTGCCGGATCGCGACGCTCGACGAGCCACACGACCACCTCCCCGCGTCACCCTGCCCGACGAGCGTGGGCATGGCACGCAGACACGGCGAGGACGACCGTCTCGACCCGGTGCCAGCCGGTGCCAGCCGGTGCCAGCCGGTGCCGGCCGACGCCCGCCCCCCGTCAGGTGCGCGGCACGGCCTGCTGCGCCGACTGCGTCGTCGACCCCGGCTCGCCGGCGGCGATCGGCTCGACGACCACCGCCGTGCCGTACGCGCACACCTCGGAGAACTGCCCGATCGCCCCGTTGTCGAACCGGAACATCAGGATCGCGTTCGCGCCCCGCTGCTCGGCCTCGGTGACCATGCGGTGCATCACCTCGGAGCGCGACTCGTACATGATCTTGGTGAACTCGGTGATCTCGCCGCCGCCGATCGACCGCAGGCCGGCGACGAACGTCCCGCCGATGTTCGTCGACCGGACTGTCAGGCCCATCACCTCGCCGAGCACGGCGTTGACGCGATAGCCCGGGATGTCGTTCGTCGTCACCACGATCATGGGGCTGATCCTTGCAGCCGGCGTGGTGGCACGGGAGCCGTTCGGGGCACTAGTTCGGGCCCTCCTCGCCGTCCGGCGGCGCACCGCCCAGCACCGACCGTCGTCCCGCCTCGAAGGCCTCGGCCGTCCCCAGGCGGAACATGTCCTGCTCCGGCGCCCGCACGAGGGCACGCGCACCGGGGCCGTCCTCGTCGGTCACCCGATGCCCGACGCCTCGCACCACCGCGACGGGCCGTCCCGACACCTTACCCTTGACAAGCTCGGCGGCCGAGGCGACCTCGTCGGCCACCGCAGCGACGGTCACCTCGAGCGTGCGGCCGAACGTGTCCCACGTCCCGCGCAGGTCGTCAAGCACCTGGAGCCCCGCCGCGCCGATGGCGATGTCGGTCTGGCCCTCCCGCCACGGCCTGCCCGCCGTGTCCGTGACGACCACGGCGAGCCTGACCCCGAAGCGGGCGGCCAGCCCGGCGCGCAGCCCGCGTGCCGACGCGTCCGGGTCCTGCGGCAGCAGCAGCACCGTCCCGCCAGGCGTGTTCGACGCGTCGACACCCGCAGCCGCCATCACGAGTCCGAGCCGGTTCTCCACGATGCGCGTCACCCCGCGCGCGTGCGCCCGCGTGGCGACCACCCGCACGGTCTCGTCGGTGATCGCCTGCTCGCGGTCGCCTGCCGGGACCGCCCGACCCTCTGCCTTGGAGACCACCTTGGAGGTGACGACGACGACGTCGCCGTCCACCAGCGCATGCCCCGGGTGGGCGGCGGCATCCGCCGCGAGCAGGTCCCCGACCAGCTGCACCAGGCGGTCCCCCGCCACCACCTCTGGCATCCCCTCCGGAGACCACACCGCCAGCTCACTCATCGCGCACCCCCGCGGCGAGGGTGAGCGCCGTCACCGGTGAAGCGCGGGGAGGACGTCCCGCCCGAAGACCTCGATCCAGTCGCGCTGGTTGCGGCCGACGTTGTGCAGGTAGATCCGGTCGAAGCCCAGGTCGACGTACTTCTGGATCTCGGCCCGGTGCTCGTCCGGGTCGGCGGAGACCACCATGCGGCCGGCGAAGTCCTCCGGCCGCACCAGCTTGGCCATCGCCTCGAAGTCGAACGGCGAGCGCACGTCGCCCTTGCCGAACTTCATGCCGCCGTTGGGCCACTCGTGCACGGCGTTGGCCATGGCCTGCTCGTCGGTCGCCGCCCAGGACAGGTGCAGCTGGAGCACCTTCGGCATGGTGTCCGGGTCCTTGCCCGCCTCACGCGCACCCTCGGCGAACTTGGCGAACAGCCCGCCGATCTTCTCCAGGGGTGCGCCCACGGTGATGAGCCCGTCGACGTGGCGGCCGGCCCGCTTGGCGGTCACCGGCCCGGCGGTCGCCACGAGAATCTCCGGCGGCTGCTCGGGCATGGTCCACAGCCGCGTCGACTCGAGCTTGTAGAACTGCCCGGCGAACTTCGTGTCCTTGCCTGCGGCCGACGACGAGAACAGCTTGCCGATGATCTCGATCGCCTCGAACATGCGGTTGATCCGCTCGGGCGCCTCCGGCCAGTACTCGCCGGTGACGTGCTCGTTGAGCGCCTCGCCGGAGCCCAGACCCAGCCAGTGCCGGCCCGGGTACATCGCCGCCAGGGTCGCCGAGGCCTGCGCCACCACCGCGGGGTGGTATCGGAAGGTCGGCGCGGTGACGCCCGGGCCGAAGTCGCCGGTGGTCCGCTCGCCGACGGCGGTCAGCACGTTCCACACGAACGCCGACTGCCCCTGCGCCGGCACCCACGGCTGGAAGTGGTCGGCGGCCATCACACCGCTGAACCCGTGCTGCTCGGCGTAGGCCGCCAGCTCGACCGCCTCGGTCGGGTGGAACTGCTCCAGGGCCGCCGCGTACCCCACCGTCAGGTTGCTCGCCACGAGGACACCCTCTTCTCTCGTCCGGACCGCGCCGGCCTCCAAGCTCGTCCGACGTCGTCGGGCCGCGCGCATCGCGAGACTAACCCCGCAGCGCACGACCACGGGAACGCGCTTCCCAGCAACCGACACGGAGTGGAGGAACGCCTCCCGGAGGCCGTAACGTGCCCGGGGTCGAATCGATACGAACTCAGCCGCTCCCGAACCAGGACCCCCACCTTGCCTCCGGCTACCAGCGCACAGACGCGCCCACCCACCTCTGTTCCCGTCCCCCGCATGGCCCTGCGCGACTCCTTCGGTCCGCTCCAGGTGCGCAACTACCGGCTCTACGTCATCTCCCAGGTCCTGACGAACACGGCAGGCTGGGCCGCCCGGGTGGCGCAGGACTGGCTGATGCTCACCCTGACCGGCTCGACCGCGATGGTGGGCCTGACGGTGGCCCTCCAGTTCGCCCCGATGGTGGCGTTCGGCCTGCTGGGCGGCGTCGTCGCCGACCGGCTCGACCGGCGCACGGTGCTCATGGTGACCCAGACCGTGTTCGGCATCTCGACCGGCCTGGTCGGCGCCCTCACGCTGTCCCACCACGTCGCCGCCTGGCACATCCTCGCCGCCGCCCTGCTCTCCGGCACCGCGACGGTGTTCGACAACCCGGCACGGCAGGCGTTCGTCCACGAGGTCGCGGGGCCCACCAACCTGCGCCAGGCGATCAGCCTCAACTCCGCGGTGTTCCAGCTCGGCGCCCTCGTCGGGCCCGCGGTGGCCGGCGGGCTGATCGGCGCGTTCGGCAACGGCTGGGCGTTCGTCGTCAACGCGACCGCCTGCCTGGCCGCCGTCGTCCTGCTCGCCGCGATGCACCCCGAGGAGCTCACCGCGGCTCCCGTCGTGGCGCGGGCCAAGGGCCAGCTGCGGGAAGGGCTGGCGTACGTGCGGCGCACGCCGACCATCCTCTGGCCGGTGGTGCTCATCGGGTTCGTGGCGATCACGGGCGTCAACATGGCGACCGTGCTGGCGTCCTACACCGACACCGTGTTCCGCAACGGCGCCTCCGGGTACGCGCTGCTCACCTCGATGCTCGGGCTCGGCGCGGTGACCGGCGCACTCGCCTCGACGCGTCGCCGGCGGGTGCGGCTGCGCCAGCTCGTGGTGCTGGCGGCGCTGATCGGCACCGCCCAGCTGGTCCTGGCCACGCTGCGGACGCACGGGCCGTTCCTCGTGGTCCTGGTGGTGCTCGGCACCGTGACGCTGCTGTACATCACCGGCGGCAACACGCTGGTGCAGACCACGGTGGCCGGCGAGCTGCGCGGTCGCATCATGGCGCTGTACATGCTCGTCTCGCTCGGGGCGCAGGGGACGTCCGGGCTGATCGTCGGGTGGGTGTCCGAGCACGTCGGTGCGCACCAGGCGATGGCGGTGTGCGCGGCCGGTCCGCTGCTCGGCGCGGTCATCGTCGGCCTGGGCGTGGCCCGCACCGCCGGGGTGCGGCGTCCGCACGACGCGGCGGTGATCCTCGCCGCGCGCCTCTCGCGGGCTCAGGCCGAGATGCGGTCCAGCGTGAGCAGGTCGGCGGGCGCGTCGCCACTCGCGTCGCCGGTCACGTCAGCAGTCGCGTCGCGAGTCGCGCCGGCAGTCGCGTCGCCGTCGAACGCCTCGACCACGGCGGGCCTTGTGAGCCCCACCCCGTGCGCGCCGATTCCCGAGCCGTGCCGCACCAGCGTCACGCCGCCGACGACGAAGGCGGCGCCGAGGATCTGAACCGGCAACGGCGCCTGCCCCAGCAAGAGCCAGGCCAGCACCACCGCGAACAGCACCTCGGCCAGGGCGACGAAGGACGCGACGCGCTCGCCGAGCATCCTCACCGCGACCGCGCTGATGCCGAAGGACAGGGCGGTCGGCAGGATGCCGACCACGAGCACCGGCACCAGCCACGACAGGTGCGCTCCCAGCACCACCACCTGCACGGCGGGCATCGCGAACGGCAGCAGCCCCGTGAGGCCGAGGAGCCCCACTGTCGCGGCCCCGATCACCATGCCGGCACCCGCCAGCGTCACCGGCGGCACGGCCAGCGGCTTGGCGGCGACCGCCCAGTACGAGGCGTTGCCGATGGCGGCGATCGAGGCGAACAGCAGGCCGACGGGGTCCAGGTGGACCTTCCCCGCGACGTCCAGCACCAGCACCAGCCCTCCGGCCGCCAGCGCGGCACCGGCGAGCACGGCCCCCGACGGACGTCGCCGGGTGCGCACCCAGGCGAGCGCCAGCAGCAGCAGGGGCGCGGTGTACTCGACGAGCAGGGCGACGGCGATCGGCAGCCTGTCCACCGCCAGGTAGTACATGGTCGAACCGCAGCCGACCGACAGGACGCCGAAGACGAGCAAGGCGCGCCACTCGTCGCGCAGCACGTGGTACCGGCCGTGCAGCGCCCACAGCGCAGGGCCGGCCAGCAGCAGCGAGCCCAGCGACAGCCGCACCAGCATGGCGCCGCCGGGGGTCCAGCCGGCCTCGAGAAGGGGCTTGACGGCCGGCCCGCTCGTCGAGAACCCCAGGGCCGCGACAAGACTGACCACCAGGCCGGTCCGCCGGCTGCCGTTCCCGGGCACAGCGAGCCTCCCGCTCCGTCTGCTCCGTCGCGCCCGGTGGTCCGCGTAGGATCGCGCGTCAGGCGTCAACCATTTCTTCGCGCGTGACACTACGGGCCCGACTCGACAGGAGTCAACTTGACTTTTGCCCCTGACACCGAGGCTGCGCTGCAGGCAGCGGCCTCGTTGGTGAACACCGGGTTACGGCGGGACGGCGCCGACGCGATGTCCTCCGTGGCCGACTTGGACCGGTTCTACGCGCAGTACGGCTACACCGGCCGGCGCGATCGCGACGACGCGGAGGTCGCCCAGGTGCGCGCGGTGCGCGACCGGCTGCGGCCGCTGTTCTCCGCCGGCCGCGACGAGGCGGCCGAGATGGTCAACGCCATGCTGCGCGAGGCGCAGGCCCTGCCCTACCTCACCCGTCACGACCAGTGGGACTGGCACCTGCACGCCACGCCGCTGGAGGCGCCGGTCGCCCAGCGGATCATCGTCGAGGCGGCGATGGCGTTCGTCGACGTCATCCGGTCCGACGAGTACGGCCGCGTGGCCGTGTGCGCCGCCGCCGACTGCCAGGCCGTGCTCGTCGACCTGTCGCGCAACCGCTCGCGCCGGTTCTGCGACGTCAACAACTGCGCCAACCGCGCCCACGTCGCGGCGTACCGCGCCCGCCGCGCGGCCGACGCCTCCTGAGCCGCTCGGGCACAGCAGCTCCACCGCTTCCGCCGTACGGTCCAGCACCGGGCCCCCTACGATGCGAACCGTGTGGGGGCCGCAGAGCACCGCCGTGCTCGTCGTCGCGATCGTGCTCACGGCAGCCACGGTCGCCGCGACGCTCGGAGCATGGTCCCGCGTGCGCGGACCGGCCGTGCTGCGCGTCCTGCAGCGCCTGGGTCTGGTGCTGCTGTGCCAGGCGACGGCCGTCGCCGTGGTGGGGGTGGCGATCAACCGCCAGGACGGCTTCTTCGCCACCTGGACGGACGTCGCCGGCATCCTCCAGGACGTCGGCGGCACGGTGCCGACCGCCGACAATGCCAACTCAGCGGCGAACTCGGCGAACAGCTCGGCCACCTTGGCGAACAGCTCGGCCGGCTCGGCGACATCCTCGGCGGCTCGCGCCGCCGTCACGGTGCACCCGGCGCACGACGCCGAGGCCCGCGGTCCGTTCACCTGGTCAGGCGGCGTGTGGCGGGTGCGCACCCACGGTGCCGCCTCCGCGGTCACGGGCGACATCCTGGTGTGGACCCCGCCGGACTACGACCCCCGCCTCCCGGGCGGATACCGCGTGCTCCTCGCCCTCGGCGGCTATCCCGGCACGCCCGTGACGGCGATCAACGGCCTCGACCTCCCCTCCGGTGTGGCCTCGCGGACCGCAGACGGGCGGCTGCCGCCGACCTTGGTGGTGACGGCCACCACGAACCTCGAGGGACGGAACTGGGACTGCGCCGACGTGCCCGGCGGACCCCAGGTGGCGACATGGCTCATGCGGGACGTGGAGGGGTTGGTCCGCGCGAACTTCGACGTCGCACCCGGCCGTTGGACCGCGATCGGGCTGTCCACCGGCGCCTACTGCGCCGTGCGGCTGGCCGTCACCGACCCGGCGCACGTGGGCTCCGCGATCGCGATCGCGTGCGACGACGCCGCCGACTCCCCCGCGCTCGACCAGGCGCGTGACGCGCCCGCCAACGACCTGCGCACCCTGGTCGCCGCCGGCGCGAGCCCACCCGTCTCGCTCTTCGTCGCCGCGAGCCGCCAGGACGGCACCACGGCCGCCGACGCCCAGGCGCTCGCCGCGACGGTGGGCCCGGGCGTGACGGCGACCGTGCAGCTGAGGGACGTCGGTGGGCACACCTGGCGGGTGTGGGCCGCCCTGGCGGCGCCCGCGCTCGACTGGCTCGGCAGCCACGAGCCCGCCTGACCCCCGGCGGCGCGACGCCGCCCCGCCATCTGCGAAAATGGCCCCCATGTCCGACGCGACCCGTCCCGTGACCACCGACCCGGCGACCCTCGTCGCACGCGCGGTACCCGAGAAGGTGTCGCTGGAGGGCATCGAGGACCGCTGGGCCGCCACCTGGCAGGAGCAGGGCACCTACGCCTTCGACCGGTCGAAGTCCCGCGAGCAGGTGTACGCGATCGACACCCCGCCGCCCACCGTGTCCGGGTCGCTGCACGTGGGCCACGTGTTCAGCTACACGCACACCGACGTGGTGGCCCGGTTCCAGCGGATGCGCGGCGCCGAGGTGTTCTACCCGATGGGCTGGGACGACAACGGCCTGCCCACCGAGCGCCGCGTGCAGAACTACTACGGCGTGCGCTGCGACCCCTCGCTGCCCTACGTCGAGGGCTTCGTGCCTCCGCACGAGGGCGATGCCGGCGGCGGGAAGTCCGCCAGGGACCAGGTGCCGGTCTCGCGCCGCAACTTCATCGAGCTGTGCGTGCGGCTGTCGGGCGAGGACGAGCAGCAGTTCGAGGCGCTGTGGCGCCGGCTCGGCCTGTCGGTCGACTGGTCGATGACCTACCAGACCATCGGCGAGCACGCGCGCGCCGTCGCCCAGGCCGCCTTCCTGCGCAACCTCGCCCGCGGCGAGGCGTACCAGGCCGAGGCGCCCGGGCTGTGGGACGTCACGTTCCAGACCGCGGTCGCGCAGGCCGAGCTCGAGGCGCGGGACTACCCCGGGTTCTTCCACCGCGTGGCGTTCCATCGCCCGGACGGGCTGCCGGTCCACATCGAGACCACACGCCCCGAGCTGCTGCCCGCCTGCGTCGCCCTCATCGCCCACCCGGACGACGAGCGCTACCAGGCCCTGTTCGGCACCACCGTCACCAGCCCGGTGTTCGGCGTCGAGGTGCCCGTGCTCGCCCACCCCGCGGCCGAGCCGGACAAGGGCGCCGGAATCGCCATGTGCTGCACCTTCGGCGACCTGACCGACGTCCAGTGGTGGCGCGAGCTGCAGCTGCCCACCCGCTCGGTCGTCGGCCGGGACGGGCGCCTGCACCGCGACACCCCGGAGTGGATCTCGTCCTCGTCGGGCCGGGCCGCGTACGACGAGCTCGCCGGCAAGACGACGTACTCGGCGCGCGAGGCCGTCGTCGGCCAGCTCCGTGCGGCGGGCGACCTGGACGGCGAGCCGGTGGCGACCCAGCGCAAGGCGAACTTCTACGAGAAGGGCGACAAGCCCCTCGAGATCGTCACCAGCCGCCAGTGGTACATCCGCAACGGCGGGCGCGATGAGAACATCCGGGCGGCCCTCATGGCGCGCGGCGCCGAGCTGGACTTCAACCCGGAGTTCATGCGGGTGCGCTACGAGAACTGGGTCGGCGGGCTCAACGGCGACTGGCTGGTCTCCCGGCAGCGGTTCTTCGGGGTGCCGTTCCCGGTCTGGTACCCGTTGGACGACGCCGGCGAGCCGGACCACGACCACCCGATCGTGCCCGACGAGTCCGCGCTGCCGCTCGACCCCGCCTCGGAGGTGCCCGCCGGCTACTCGCCGGAGCAGCGCGGCGTGCCGGGCGGCTTCGCCGGCGACCCGGACGTCATGGACACGTGGGCCACCAGCTCGCTGTCCCCGCACATCGCCGGCGGCTGGCTGGCCGACCCGGACCTGTTCTCCCGGGTGTTCCCCATGGACCTGCGGCCCCAGGCGCAGGACATCATCCGCACCTGGCTGTTCTCCACCGTGGTGCGCTCGCACTTCGAGCACGGCACCCTGCCGTGGGCCCACGCCGCGATCAGCGGGTTCATCCTCGACCCCGACCGCAAGAAGATGAGCAAGTCCAAGGGCAACGTGGTCACCCCGATGGACCTGCTCGTCGAGCACGGCTCCGACGCGGTCCGGTACTGGGCGGCCTCCGCCAAGCTCGGCACCGACGCGGCGTTCGAGGTGGGCCAGATGAAGATCGGCCGCCGGCTGGCCATCAAGGTGCTCAACGCGAGCAAGTTCGCGCTGAGCTTCGGGGACAGCCCGCTGGACGTGCCCCTGGATCCCACGCTCGTCACCGACCCGCTGGATCGCGCGATGCTCGCCGGGCTCGCGGTGGTGGTCGACGGCGCGACCGCCGCGCTCGAGTCGTACGACCACACGCGGGCGCTGGAGCTGACCGAGTCGTTCTTCTGGACGTTCTGCGACGACTACCTCGAGCTCGTCAAGGACCGTGCCTACGGCGCCGGCGGCCGCGAGGCCGGCACCGCGGCGGCCCAGTCTCTCGCCGACACGTCGGCCGACTCGCCGGCCGACGCCCTCGCCCACACCCTCGCGCACACCCTGGCCGGCGCCCGGTCCGCGCGGGCCGCCCTCGGCCTGGCCCTCGACGTGCTGCTGCGCCTGTTCGCGCCGGTGCTGCCCTTCGCCACCGAGGAGGTCTGGTCGTGGTGGCGCACCGGCTCGGTGCACCGCCAGCAGTGGCCGGACGCCGCCACGCTGCGGACGGTCGCCGCGGGTGCCGACCCTGCCGTCGTCACTGCCGCCGGCACGGCCCTCGCCGCGCTGCGCAAGGTGAAGTCCGAGGCCAAGGTGTCGATGCGCACCCCGCTGCTGTCGGTGACGCTCGCCCTGCCCGCCGCGCTGCGCCCCGGCATCGAGGCGGCCCTGACCGACCTGCGGGCAGCCGGCCGTGTCACCGGCACCCTCGAGCTGCTGGACGACGAGGTCGACGTCCCCGTCGCGATGGCCGCCGAGCTCGGCGAGTCCGAGCCGCGGTCCTGAGCCCGGCCCGGAACACTAGGGTCGGTCTCACCCGCTTCCCAGGAGCCCTCATGGACGAGTACGCCTCCCCCTCGCTCGGCACGTAC
>DASWOL010000125.1:0-8548 GCA_036398695.1 Cellulomonas sp.
TCGACCCAGCGAACGTCGGGCAGGGCCGCGACGAGCGCGGCGCGCAGCGGCGCCGGGCACGCCGCGTCGTCCAGGGCGACGGTCCCGGCGGCGGCGCCGACGCGGTGCACGGCCTCGGCGATGGCCGAGGCGTGGTCGGCGTGCTGGTCCACGAGCCGGGTGGCCATGGCGCTGCCGCCGTCCGACTCGAAGTAGAACCGGCCGAACGCGACGAAGTCGTCATCCGCGATGCCGGCGTCGAATGCCGGGGCCGAGTCCGCCACCGGGCCGGCGAGCACGGTGCGGTCGGCGGTGAGCACCGCGGCCACCGAGGACGTGGCGTGCACGGCGCCCGACATCGAGCGGTAGCCGCTGGCGTAGTCGACGTTCGCGATGCCCAGCGCGAGCACCGCGTCGAACGGGGCGTCGGCCAGGTGCTGGCGCAGGCGGCCGGAGCGCTGGGCGACCAGCTCGGTGCGGGGGGTGAGGGTGAGGGTCACAGATCGGCTCCTGCCGGGGTGCTGGGGCTGCTGGTGGGGAAGGGGCTCGTCGGGGCGGCGCCGTTCACGGGGGCGATGACCTCCTCGGCGAACTGCGCCATCTGGTCGAGGGTCTCCTCGACGGTGTTGCAGGCGAACAGCAGCGCGGACAGGGTCGTGACGCCGGCCTCGGCGTACGCGTGGACCCGGTCCTGGATCTGCGCGGTGGAGCCGATGAGGTTGCGGGCGGCGAACCCGTCCTGCTGGTCCTTGAGCGTGGAGCCGGACAGCGAGCGCATGTGCTGGAACAGCTGCGTGGTCTCGAAACGCGCCAGGGCGTCGTCCGTCGAGCTGCCCATCGCGACCGACAGCTGCGGCGCGACGTCGAAGTCGGCGGGCAGCTCGCGTCCGATCGCCTCGGCCTCGCGGCGGATGTCCGCCAGGCCCGCCACGACCTCGGCCGGGGTGAGCACGGCGGGCAGCCAGCCCGTGCCGAACCGCGCGGCGCGCTGCCTGGAGCCCACCGCGTTGCCGCCCGACAGGATCGGCAGCGGCGTCTGCACGGGTTTGGGGTAGGACTCGATGTCGTCGAAGGAGATGTACTCGCCGTGGAACGACGAGCGGCGGTCCCGCAGCAGCGTCTCCAGGGACGCCAGGAACTCCGCCGCCTGCCGGCCGCGGTGCAGCGAGACGCCGGGCCACATGGCCTCCGTCTCCTCGCGGTACGCCCCGATGCCGACGCCGAGGATGAACCGCCCGCCGCTGAGCTGGTCGAGCGTCGCCGCCTGCTTCGCCGCCACCACCGGGTGCCGGAACGCCATGACCGTGATGGCCGTCGCCAGTCGCAGCGTCGTGGTCTGCGCGGCGACGTACGACAGGAACAGGTACGGGTCGTAGAAGCGCGGCGGGGCGTCGAACTCCTCGCGGACGTACGCCTGCGTCGTCATGTGGTCGTTGCCCCACACCGAGTCGAACCCGAGCCGTTCGGCCTCGACGGCGATGTGCACCGCCTGGTCCGGGTCCGCGTACGGCACCGGGTACATCATTCCTTCGGTGCCGGTCGGCACGCCCAGTCCGAACTTCATCGCGGGTCCTCCTCGTCTCGGCCTGGGGCCGGATCGGCGGTAGCACTGTCGGCTGGCACCGCCCGGGTCGGGGACGGCGCTGCGCCGCCCGGCCCGGCCGGCAGTCTGCGGCGGCGCTGCGTCGGGTCCGTGACCGGGACGGCCGACAGCAGCGCCTGGGTGTAGGGGTCGCGGGGACGGTCCAGGACGTCGTCGCGCGCGCCGCGCTCGACGACCAGCCCCTCGTGCATGACCACCACCTCGTCGGCGATGCGGCGCACCACCGAGATGTCGTGCGTGATGAACAGGTAGGCGGCCTGCGTGCTGACCTGGAGCTCGCGCAGCAGCGCCACCATGCGGCCGCGGACCGACTGGTCGAGGCCAGAGGTGGGCTCGTCGAGCACCACCAGGTTCGGGGACGGCGCCAGCGCGCGGGCGATGGCCACGCGCTGCTGCTGCCCGCCGGACAGCTCCGACGGCAGCCGGCGGCGCATCTCGCGCGGGAGCCCCACCATGTCCAGCAGCTCGTCCACCCGGGCGCTCGCCACCCCGCCGCGCAGGCCCTGCAGCCGGACCAGCGGCTCGCCGAGGATGCGCTCGACGGTCCACCGCGGGTCCAGCGACTGGAAGGGGTGCTGGAACACCATCTGCACGGAGCGGCGGCGCTCGCGGTCCCACGACCCCTCGAGCAGGTCGAAGCCGCCGAACGACGCGGTGCCCGAGGTGGCACGGTGCAGCCCGGCGACGACCCGGCCCAGCGTCGACTTGCCGGAGCCGGACTCGCCGACCAGCGCGACGGTCCGCGCGGTGTCGACGTCGAGGTCCACCCCGCGCAGCGCGTGCACGGTGCGGCCCCGGCCGGTGAAGGTCTTCGTGACGCCCCGCAGCTCAAGCAGCGCCATGGCCGCCACCTCCCGTCCGGTCCGCGGCGCCCGGCTCGGGAACGTCGGCCGGTGCGTCGCCCGCGGCCACGAGGTACTGCGTGTACTCGTGCCGGGGCGCGGCGAACAGCTCCACGACGCCCGCGGTCTCCACCAGGTCGCCCCGGTAGAGCACCGCCACGCGGTCGCAGACCTCCGCGACGACCCCGAGGTCGTGGGTGATGAACAGCACGCCGCAGCCCGTCTCGTCGGCCAGCTCGCCGATGAGCATGAGGATCTGCGCCTGCACCGTCACGTCGAGCGCCGTGGTGGGCTCGTCCGCGATGAGCAGCCGCGGCCGGCAGGCGAGCGCCATGGCGATCATCACCCGCTGGCTCATGCCGCCGGACAGCTGGTGCGGGTAGCGCCGGGCCACCTGCGCGGCGTCCGCGATGTGCACGCGGCCGAGCAGGCGCTCCGTCTCCGCGCGAGCGCCGGACTTGTCGGTGCCCTGGTGCAGCCGCACCATGCGGGCGATCTGGTCGCCCACCCGCATCAAGGGGTTCAGCGAGTCCTGGGGGTTCTGGAAGACCATGGCGAACCGGTGCGCGACCGACCGCCGCTCGGTACGGGTCGCGTCGACCCCGTCGACCAGGATCCGCCCGCCGGTGACCTCGATCCCGTCGGGCAGGATGCCCATCACGGCCAGCGACGTCATCGACTTGCCGGAGCCGGACTCGCCGACCAGGCCGACGATCTCACCAGCGCCGACGGTCAGGCGGACGTCCCGCAGCAAGGGGGTGCCGGTGCGCGCGACCTCGACGGACAGGCCGTCGATCTGCAGGACCGGCGCCGTCGTGGTCCCCGTCGTGGTGGCGTGGCTCATCGGTCTCCTCCCAGGTCGTCGCCCACGAAGTGCAGGCCCATCACCGCGACCGCGATGAGCAGGCCGGGGAAGAACGCGGTCCACCACTGGCCGGTCAGCATGTTCTGCGCGCCCTCCGCGACCATGACGCCCCACTCGGGTGTGGGGGCGTGGATGCCGATGCCGAGGTACGCGAGCCCCGCGACGTTGAGGATCGAGTACCCGCACACGAGCGTGAACTGCACGGCGGCGGGGCGCAGCGAGTTCGGCAGCACGTGCCCGAACGCGATCCGCAGCTGGCCGGCCCCGGAGACCCGCGCTCCGTCGACGTACGCCAGCTCGCGCTGGGCGAGCGCCTCGGCCCGCACCAGTCGCACGAACGGCGGCACCGCCGCGACCGCCAGCGCGATCGCGAGCTTGGGCGTGCTCTCACCGATGGCCAGCAGCAGGATCATCGCCAGCACGAACCCGGGGAACGACATCAGGACGTCGACGGCCCGCATGATGACGTCGTCCACGCGGCCGCCGAGGTAGCCCGAGACCACGCCGATCGCTGAGCCGACGACCATGGCCAGCAGCGCGATGCTCACACCGAGCATCAGGTCGAGGCGGATGGCGTTCACCGCGCGCGAGAAGATGTCGCGCCCGTAGTAGTCGGTGCCGAACCAGTGCGCGCCGGAGGGGGCCCGCAGGGCGTTCGACGGGTCGAGGGCCAGCGGGTCGGGGACCAGGAAGGGGCCGACGACCCCCACGACGAGCAGCACGGCCAGGACGGCCAGGCCGGTCCAGAGGAACGGGCGGCGGCGCCGACGGCGCACGCGCACCCGGTCGGCGGTGGGGGCGGCGGTCATGAGCGGGAACCTCCCAGCCGGATGCGCGGGTCGATCAGTCCGTACGCGAGGTCGATGGCGAAGTTGAGCGCGATGTAGAGGATGCCGATCACGATCGCGTAGCCCTGCAGGATCTCCAGGTCGTTCGAGCGCACCGCGTCGTAGGCGAGCCGGCCCGTCCCGGGCCAGCTGAACAGCTGCTCGACGATCACGTTCCCGCCGAGCAGGAAGCTGAACACCAGGCCGAGCGAGGTCAGGATCTGCAGCATGGCGTTGCGCATCTGGTCCCGCCAGAGCACCGTGCGCGGGGGCACCCCGAAGGCGCGGGCGGTGCGCACGTAGCCGGTGCCGGCGGTCGCGATGAGCGCCGAGCGCACCATCTTCACCACGGCGGCCGAGGCGCCGATGCCGAGCGTCAGGGCCGGCAGCGCCAGGTAGCGCAGGGCCTGCCAGACCAGCCCGGGTTGCCCGGCCAGCAACCCGTCGAGCACGTACAGGCCGGTGACGTCGGGCGGTGGGCTGGTGCCGATCGGCAGACGGCCCGTGGGCCCGGGCAGCAGCCGCGCCAGGTAGAACAGGCCGTAGAGCAGCAGCAGGCCCAGCCAGAACGGGGCCATCGACGAGCCCAGCACCGCGTACACGCGGGCCACCACGTCTCCGGCGCGGCCGCGGTGCGAGGCACCGAGCACCCCGAGCGGCACACCGATCACGACGGCGACGACCAGCGCGGACAGCGCCAGCTCGAGTGTCGCGGGCAACCGGGCGAACAGCTCCGTGGCGACGTCCCGGCCGGTGGAGACCGCCGAGCCGAGGTCGCCGTGCGCCAGACGCACCAGGTAGTCGCGCAGCTGCACGAGCGCCGGGTCGTCCAGCCCGTACTGCGTGCGCAGCGCGGCGAGGTCCTCGGCGGTCGCCTCGGGTCCGAGGCGGGCCGCCGCCGCGTCGCTCGGCAGGACACGCGTGACGACGAACACGACGAGCACGAGACCCAGGACCGTCAGCGCCGAGATGCCGAGGCGGCGCAGGACGTAGCGGGTCACGGACGGCTCCTGTCGACGAGGGATGGGACGGACCGCACGGGGGCCGGCGGACGCGGGCCGGGGCCGCGGGGCGTGCACCGGGACTAGCCGGTGCGGAGCGTGGGGCCGGAGTGACTGTGCGGGCCGCTGTGGCGGTCCGGGATCGTACATCCCGGACTTCTGTCCCGTGCTCCGCGCCGACGTGTCCTCGACACGCCCCGCGGTCGGCTCACTCCTTGGTGAGGTACTGCAGCCGCAGCTGCTCGGTGTTGTCCTTCGTGAGGCCCGACACCCCGTCACGGACCACGAACGTCCAGTTCGGGTTCCAGATCGGGATCATCGGCATCTCGTCGAACAGGATCTTCTGGGCCTGCGCCGAGATGTCCGTGCGCTCGTCCGCGTCGCCGCTCGCGGCGCCCTTCTCGAGCAGCGCGTCCAGGTCGGGGTTGGAGTAGCTGGTGAAGTTGGTGCCCGAGCCCGTCGCTGCCATGTAGTACATCTGGTAGAACGGGTCGGCGCCCCAGCCGAGGAAGTTGTTCAGGTACATCGACAGCGACCGGGCGCCTGTCTGGGTGGTGAAGTCGGCGTCGGTCAGCGGCTTGATGTCGATCTCCACCCCGATCTTCTTCAGGTTCGCCTGGATGAACACCGCGGCGGACCCCTCCACCGCGCTCGACTGCTTGTAGTAGAGCGTCGAGCTGAACCCGTCGGGCAGGCCGGCCTCGTCGAGCAGGTCCTTCGCCTTGTCGAGGTCCGTCTCGAACGTGCCGGCGTCGTCGGAGTGCGTGTCCATCGTCGCCGGCACCACGCCGGTCGAGGTGTTCGCGTACCCGTACAGCACCTGGTCCACGAGGTCCTGGTAGGGCACCGCGTAGGCGATGGCCTGGCGGACCCGCGCGTCGTCGAACGGCGCCTGGGAGGTGTTGAGGCCCAGGTACTCCAGGCGGTTCGACGGCTCGGAGACCACGTTCAGCCCAGGCTCGTCCGCCATCGCCCTGACCTGGTCCAGCGGAAGGCCCTGCGCCAGGTCGATGTCACCGCTGCGCAGCAGCAGCGCACGCTGGGACGGGTCGGAGACGAACTGGATCGTCACGCCCGAGTTCAGGATCTTGTCCTGGTCGTAGTAGTTCGGGTTCGGTGTGAGAGCCAGCTGCGTGGTCGGGTCGTACGAGCCCACCGTGTACGGGCCCGAGGAGTTCGCGTTGTCGTGGAAGTACGTGCCGGCCCACGGGTCCTCGGCCGTGGCGTTGGCCTCGCCCGTCGTCTGGGAGAACGTGCCCAGCGGCTGCATCGCGATCATCTTGTCGAGCAGCGGGGTGGCGTACTCGCTCGTGATGACGACGGTCGAGTCGTCCGGCGCCGTCACCGCGTCGGGTGTCTTGACCCCCGCGAAGGGCAGCAGTGCCTTGACGTAGCCGGGGCCGAGCAGGCTGCGCTGGTAGCTCCAGACGACGTCCTTCGCCGTCAGGGGCGTGCCGTCGGCGAACTTCAGGCCGTCGCGCAGGTGGAACGTCAGGGTGTTGCCGTCCTCGGAGGTGTCCCAGCTCTCGGCCAGCGCACCCTCGAACTCGTCGGTGCCCGTGCGCACGAGTCCGTCCGTCGTGTAGGTCTGCTCGATGAGCTGCTCGACCAGCGAGCCCGTCGCGACCTGCGCGGCCGGCGTGCGCCACGCCTGCGCGTCGAGCAGGTCGACCGAGCTGTCCAGGCTGATGACGAGCGGGTTCTTGGCTGCGCCGGACGCGGTGCCGGTCGAGTCGTCGCCGCTGCCGCCGCCGCAGGCGGTCAGGGCCAGGACGGAGACGACGGCGGCGGACACGCCGAACGCCCGGCGCCGCCGGAGGTGGTGTCGCTTCACTGGGTGCTCCTCGGACTCTCAGGGGGAGCGGGACGCGCGCCGCCGAGCGGTACGTGTCCGCGCCGTCGGGGAACGGCGCCCTGGGGGGAAGCGCCGCGTACAGCCTCCCCCGAGCCGGGCCACCGCGACATCGGCGGCCCGGCCAAACCTCACGCCGCGATGTTGTCGGCGCACCCGACCGGTCCGACGCCCCGGTCCCGCCCCGTGACGAGCCTGGTGAGCGACGACCTCGGCTCCGTCACCCGGCCGGCAACATGGCCGTAACGCCGGGTCCACCTGGCCGACACCTGGCGTCCTCGGGCGCCGGTCCCGCCCGAGGACCCCTCAGGCGAGCGCGAGCACCGTGCTGGTCGCCGCCGGGTCCCCGGCGTAGGCCGCCGCGATCACCTCGACGTCGCCGGGCGTGAGGACCAGCGTGCGGCTCGCGTCGTCCCACACGGTCAACGGCCGCAGGGACACCGGCACCTCGACCGCTGCCGCCGCGCCGGCGGCGAGCTCGACGGGCGCGAAGCCCAGCAGGAACCGCTCGCCGCCGTCGCCGCGGGTGCCGTACACCTGCACGACGTGCCGCCCGGACCGCCCACCGGTGTTCGTCACCTCGACGGTCACGCTCGCCGACTCCGCGCCGGTGCGCTTCACCTCGGGGGCGCCGATCGTGAAGCTCGTGTATGACAGGCCGAACCCGAGCGGGAACGCGGCCTCGACCCCGAGGTGGTCGAGCAGGCGCTGCCCGTGCCAGCGGTCGTAGGTGATGGCCGTGGCGTCCCGGTCGAAGCACGGCAGGTGCTCCTCGCTCGTCGGGATCGAGAACGGCAGCCGCCCCGACGCGTCGACCCGGCCGAGCAGCACGTCGGCCAGCGCGTGGCCGCCCGCCATCCCGGAGTACCAGGACATCAGGACGCCGGGCACCGCGGTGCGCCACGACTCGGTGAGCACCGCGCCTGCGGCGACGAGGGCGACGACGGTCCGCGGGTTCGCGGCGCCGACGGCGCGGACGATCTCCTCGTCGACGTCCCGCAGCGTCAGCCGGACGCGGTCGCCGCCGGCGCCGGCGGCGTTCCCACCCGCGACGGAGAGGTCCGTGGGGGCGGACCCGGACCCCTCGGGCGGCGGTGGGAACAACGCGGCGAAGGCCGGGCCGGTCATGGCGCTGGTGTCCGCGTACTCGCCCTCGTCGTCGGCGGTGTAGCCGGCCACGACCACCGCGGCGTCGCACGTGGCGGCGACGCGGGCGGCCTCGGCCGGGTCGTCGTCCGCCACGTGCACGACCTCGACGCCGGGCAGGGCGCTGCGCAGCCCGGCGAGCGCCGTGACCACCTCGGGCGCCCGGACGTCGGACGAGCCGTGGTCACCGGTGTTGGCGACGTCGGCCAGGCGCCCGACCACGGCCAGCCGACGCAGGGCGCGGGCGTCCAGGGGGAGCACCGGCACACCGTCCACGGCCTCGTTGCGCAGCAGCACCATGGACAGGGCGGCGGCCTCCCGGGCCAGGGCGCGGTGCTCGGTGGACGCCACGACGTCGAGGGCCGGTCGGTCGCCGGGGTGCGCGGCGTCGAACCGCAGCTGCGTCGCGAGTGCGCGGGTGCCGGAGCGGGCC
>DASWOL010000126.1:0-30053 GCA_036398695.1 Cellulomonas sp.
CGAGGCGCTCGAGGCTGGCGTAGATCGGCAGCACCATGAACGGCAGGAAGTCGTACGCCAGGCCGCAGACGACGGCGATGGGCGTGGCCATCAGCCGCCCGCCCGGTGGCAGCACGTGCAACCACTGCAGCGCCGCCACCACCGGCCCCTCGTCGGCGAGGATCTGCCGCCAGGCGATGGTCCGCAGGATGAACGACGTGAAGAACGGCGCGACGACGAGGATGACCATCATGTTCTGCAGCAGCGGGCGCGCCCTGGCCCGCACCGCGATCGCGTAGGCGATCGGGTAGCCGATGAGCAGGCAGATCGCCGTGGCCAGCGCGGCGAACCAGAACGACCGCAGCAGCGGCTGCCAGAACTGGCCGAGCGCGTCCAGGTAGTTCTGCCAGCGCAGGGCCGGCTGGTACTCCCCGAGCTCCCCGCCCTCCACCGGCACGTAGAGCGACATGGCCAGCAGGCTGACCACCGGCACGATGAAGAAGACGACGAGGTAGAGCAGTCCTGGCGCGAGCAGGCCGCGATAGGCCCGGGAGCGGTTCTCCTTGGGCAGCGCGACCTGGGCGCCGCCACCGCCCCCGAGACCCGCCAGGAGGCTCATCGTGGGCCTCCCGCGCGATCGAGGCGGCGGCGCGGGAGCGTGCCGGGCGCGCTCACGGCTCGTCGTCCACGTCGTAGGTGCCCTCGGTCGCGTCCTCGTCGCCGCCGAGGGCGAAGGTGAACCGGGCGGCCCAGGCGAGGCGGACCTTCGAGCCGAGCGACACGGTGGCCGACCCGACGAGGTTCTGCGCGAACACGCCGAACGTGCCGACGCCCGGGATGTCCACCTGGTACTGGGTGCTGACGCCGGTGAACGAGACGTCGGTGACGAGGCCGGGTCCCAGGACGTTCTGGCCCGCGACGGGCTCCTGGCCCTCGACCAGCATCGTGATCTTCTCCGGACGGACTCCGAGGAGCACCTGCCCGCTGGTGGTCGCCGCGCGGTCCGCCCGCACCAGCACGCGCTCGCCGGCGACGTCGACGCCGACCGCGCCGTCCGACCGCACGTCGACCACCGTGCCGCGCACCAGGTTGGACTGCCCGAGGAAGTTCGCGACGAAGGCCGTGCGCGGCAGCTCGTAGAGATCCTCCGGGGCGCCCATCTGCTCGATGCGACCCTTGTTCATCACGGCGACCCCGTCGGCCATCGTCATGGCCTCCTCCTGGTCGTGCGTCACGTGGACGAACGTGATGCCGACCTCGGTCTGGATCCTCTTGAGCTCCAGCTGCATCTGCCGGCGCAGCTTGAGGTCCAGCGCACCCAGAGGCTCGTCGAGCAGCAGCACGGCCGGCCGGTTGACGATGGCGCGGGCGAGCGCCACGCGCTGCTGCTGGCCGCCGGACAGCTGGGTGGGCTTGCGCTCGCCCAGGCCGGCGAGCTCGACGAGCTCGAGCGCCTCGGCCACCCGGGCCTGCACGTCCTTGGCGCCCTGGCGCCGCAGCCCGAACGCGACGTTCTCGGCGATCGTCAGGTGCGGGAACAGCGCGTAGCTCTGGAACACCGTGTTGACCGGGCGCTTGTGGGCCGGCACGCCCGTGACGTCACGTCCCTCGATCGAGATGGAGCCGGCCGTCGGCTGCTCCAGCCCGGCGACCATCCTCAGCGTCGTCGTCTTGCCGCACCCGGACGGTCCGAGCAGCGCGAAGAACGTGCCGCGCGGGATGGTCAGGTCGAGGTCGTCGACGGCGGTGAACGCGCCGAAGCGTTTCGTCACGCCCCACAGCTCGAGCGCGGCCTCGGGCGCCGCCACGTCAGGCCCCGACCGCGTCGAGGAACTGGCCGTTGTACCGCGTCTCCTCGTCGGCCGTCAGCGTGCGGAACATCTTGACGTTCGCCAGGGTCTGCGCGCTGGGGAAGATCAGCTCGTTGTCGACGAGGTCGGGGGCCACGTCCGCCATCGCCTCCTTGGCGCCGGCGACCGGGGTGATGTAGTTCACCCACGCGGCGACGGTCGCCGCGACCGTGGGGTCGTAGTAGTAGTTGATGAGCTTCTGCGCGTCGACCACCCGAGACGTGGTGGTCGGCACCATGAGGTTGTCGCTCCACAGCTGGCCGCCGGAGTCGGGGATGGCGAATCCGAACCGGTCGTCGTTCTCGACGTTGAGCGCCTGCACGTCGCCGGACCACGCGATGCACGCCACCGCGTCGCCGGACACCAGGTCCTGGGAGTACGAGTTGCCCTTGACCTGCCGGATCTGGCCGGAGGCGATCTGCGTCTTGAGCACCTCGAGCGCAGCGCCGAACTCGCTGTCGCCCCAGCTCTTCGAGCTCGGGTCGACGCCCTGCGACTGCATGATCAGCCCGAGGGTGTCCTCCATCTCGGAGAGCACCTCGACGCGGCCCTTGATGTCCGGGGACCACAGTTCGTCCACCGAGTGCAGGCCGTTCGGCAGCTTCTGCTTGTCCCAGGCCAGTCCCGTCATCCCCGACTGCCAGGTCATCGAGTAGGTGCGCCCGGGGTCGTAGTCGACGGACTTGAGGTTGTCCAGGATGCCGTCGCAGTTGGGCATCGCCGTGCGGTCCAGCTTCTGCACGTAGCCCTGGCGGATCCACCGCGCCGCCATCCAGTCGGTCAGCGTCACCATGTCGTAGCCGATGTCCTGGCCGGCGGCCAGCTGGGCCTTGACCTTGCCGTAGAACGAGTCGTTGTCCTCGATGTCCTCGTAGTAGTCGACCTGGATGCCGGTCTGCTTGATGAACGCGTCCAGCGTGGGGTAGCTCTTGCCGTCGTCGGACTGGTCGAGATACAGCGTCCAGTTCGCCCAGCGGAAGGGCCCGCTCGCCGGGGCCGGCGACCCGCCGGAGGCACCGGGCTTGGGCGCTGCCGTCCCGCCCGTGCCGCAGGCCGCCAGCACCGCGGCGGCGCCCGCGGCTCCCAGCAGCCCGGTGAGGAAGGAACGTCGGGACAGGTCGCGCGTGCGGAGCGCTCGGGACTGCGCGACGAGCGCGCGGACCATCGGGTCCTCCGGCGTGGTCGGGCGAGGCATGTGCTTCCTTTCGCGCGTCGAGGTTCCGGCACCGAGCCAGGGGGGGCGAATCCTGTCAGGATCCTGGCGGATGCGGCCAGTATGCAGGGTTCCCAGGGAAACCGTTGTGTATCGATCGACTGACAACGAAAAACCTACGCAACATCGACGTGTCGTACGGGTTTCGCGCGTGTGGAGGCCTTGACCGCCGCGCCGGTCGCCGAGGCGGGTCGCCGGCGTGCCGCGGGGGTCCGGCGGCGACGAGGCCACGCAGGCCGGGGCCGTTCGGGGGCGGGCTCGCAGGCATGCTCGGGTGCCCTCGGCCGACCGGCTCAGGCCTCGAGCGAGGACATGACGTGCTTGATGCGCGTGTAGTCCTCGAAGCCGTACATCGACAGGTCCTTGCCGTAGCCCGACTGCTTGAACCCGCCGTGCGGCATCTCCGCCACGAACGGCAGGTGGGTGTTGATCCACACGACGCCGAAGTCCAGCGCACGCGACACCCGCAGCGCCCGGCTGTGGCCGGCGGTCCACACCGAGCTCGACAGGCCGTAGCGCACGCCGTTGGCCAGGCGGATCGCCTCGGCCTCGCCGTCGAAGCACTGCACGGTGATCACCGGCCCGAAGATCTCGTCCTGGCTCGCCTCGTCGTCCTGACGCAGCCCGTCGACCACCGTCGGCTCGACGAAGTAGCCCGCGTGGGCCACCCGGTGTCCGCCGGCCAGCACCTCGGCATGGTCCGGCAGCCGGTCGAGGAAACCGAGCACGCGGTCGAGCTGGAGCGCGTTGTTCACCGGGCCGTAGTCGACCTCCTGGTCCGGCGTCCCCGTGCGGCGGCGCCGCGCCGCCGCGGCGAGCTCGGCCGCGAACTCGTCGTGCGCGCCGGCCTCCACCAGCACCCGGGTGGCGGCCGTGCAGTCCTGGCCGGCGTTGTAGTACCCGGCGCCCGCGATGCCCTCCGCCGCGGCGGCGAGGTCGGCGTCGGCGAACACGACCACCGGAGCCTTGCCGCCCAGCTCGAGGTGCACCCGCTTGAGCCCGTCGGCGGCGGCGGAGGCCACCTGCGACCCGGCCCGCACGGACCCGGTGATCGCCACCATGTCCGGGCGCGGGTGCGCGACGAGCGCCCGGCCGGTGTCGCGGTCGCCGCACACCACGTTGAGCACGCCGGGCGGCAGCACCTGCGCCGCCACGTCGCCGAGCAGGACGGTCGAGGCGGGCGTGGTGTCGGACGGCTTGAGCACCACGGTGTTGCCGGCGGCGAGCGCCGGGGCGATCTTCCAGATCGCCATCATCAGCGGGTAGTTCCACGGCGTCACCTGGCCCACCACGCCGACCGGCTCGCGCCGCACCCACGACGTGTGGCCGGCGAGGTACTCCCCCGCCGACAGGCCGTCGAGGACCCGGGCCGCGCCGGCGAAGAACCGCAGCTGGTCCACGCACGGCGGCAGCTCGTCCGTGCGGGTCAGGTGCAGCGGCTTGCCGGTGTTGCGCGACTCGACCGCGACGAACTCCTCCGCCCGCGCCTCGATCGCGTCCGCCAGCCGCAGCAGCGCGCGCTGGCGCTCTGCCGGTGTGGTGAGCCGCCACGAGTCGAAGGCACGCGACGCGGCGGCGTACGCTGCGTCGACGTCGGCCTCGTCGGACAGTGGTGCCCGGACGTAGTCGACGCCGGTACTCGGGTCCACCACGGCGCTGGTGCGACCCTCGCGGGCCGGCACCGCCCGGCCGTCGATGACGTTGTGCAGCTCGCCGGCGTCGCTCACCGGTCGCCTCCCTCGGCCTCAGGTCTGTGCCGGGGAGAGCATGCCACGTCGCGATACCGTGGTGCGAGGCCATTACATCATCGAAATCAGAAGTTCACATGGCGCGCGACGACGGATTCGCTTGCACGACACCCCGCCCGTGCGGGACGATCGATGCCATGGCACGCCGTCCAGGTCCCACCGGTCACGTTCCCCTCGACGACGTCTCGAAAGCGATCATCGAGCAGCTGCAGGAGGACGGCCGCCGCTCGTACGCCGCCATCGGCAAGGCGATCGGCCTGTCCGAGGCGGCCGTGCGCCAACGCGTCCAGCGGCTGGTCGACACCGGCGTGGTGCAGATCGTCGCCGTCACCGACCCGCTCCAGGTGGGCTTCACACGCCAGGCGATGGTGGGGCTGCGTGCGGACGGCGACCTCGCCGGGCTCGCGGACAAGCTCGCCGCGCTGCCCGAGGTCGACTACGTCGTCGTCACGGCCGGCTCCTTCGACGTGCTGATTGAGATCGTCTGCGAGGACGACGACCACCTGCTCCGCCTGCTCAACGGCTCGATCCGCACGCTGCCCGGCGTGCGCGAGACCGAGACCTTCGTCTACCTGCGCCTGCACAAGCAGCTCTACAACTGGGGGACCCGATGACCGGCACCACGCCCCTGGGCACCGATCGCGGCGACGCCGCCCGTGCCCACCTCTGGGGTCACTTCACCCACATGGACGCCTGGGACGAGCACGGCGTGCCCATCGTGGTGCGCGGCGAGGGCCACCACATCTGGGACGACAAGGGGCGCAGGTACTTCGACGGACTGGCCGGCCTGTTCGTGGTGCAGGCCGGGCACGGCCGCGCCGAGCTGGCCGAGGCCGCCCGCAAGCAGGCCGAGCAGCTGGCGTACTTCCCGCTGTGGAGCTACGCCCACCCCCACGCGATCGACCTGGCCGAGCGACTCGCCCAGCACACGCCGGGCGACCTGAACCACGTGTTCTTCACCACCGGCGGCGGCGAGGCGGTCGAGACCGCGTGGAAGCTGGCCAAGCAGTACTGGAAGCTCGTGGGCAAGCCCGGCAAGTACAAGGTGATCTCCCGGGCCATCGCCTACCACGGCACGCCGCACGGGGCGCTGTCCATCACCGGCCTGCCGTTCGCCAAGGAGCCGTTCGAGCCGCTCGTCCCCGGCGCGCACAAGGTGCCGAACACGAACATCTATCGAGCGCCGGAGCCCCTGCGCGACGACCCGAAGGCGTTCGGCCAGTGGGCGGCCGAGCGGATCCGGGAGGCCATCGAGTTCGAGGGGCCCGACTCGGTCGCGGCCGTGTTCCTCGAGCCCGTGCAGAACGCCGGCGGCTGCTTCCCGCCGCCGCCCGGATACTTCGAGCGCGTCCGCGAGATCTGCGACGAGCTGGACGTGCTGCTGGTGTCCGACGAGGTGATCTGCGCCTTCGGCCGGATCGGCTCGCTGTTCGCCTCGACCGACTTCGGCTACGTGCCGGACATCATCACCTGCGCCAAGGGCCTGACCAGCGGGTACTCCCCCCTCGGCGCGTGCATCGCCTCGGAGCGGGTCTACGAGCCGTTCCGCGCGGGCGCGATGTTCCCGCACGGCTTCACGTTCGGCGGGCACCCGGTGTCCACCGCCGTCGCGATGGCCAACCTCGACCTGTTCGAGCGCGAGCACCTGACCGAGCACGTCCAGGAGAACGCCCCCGTCTTCCGGCGCACGCTGGACAAGCTGCTGGACCTGCCGATCGTCGGCGACGTGCGGGGCGAGGGGTACTTCTACGGGATCGAGCTGGTCAAGGACAAGGCGACACGGGAGACGTTCACCGGCGAGGAGGCGGACCACCTGCTGCGCGACTTCCTCTCGCCGGCCCTGTGGGAAGCCGGGCTGTACTGCCGGGCCGACGACCGCGGCGACCCCGTGATCCAGCTCGCTCCGCCGCTGACCATCGGCCCGGCCGAGTTCGACGAGATCGAGTCGATCCTGCGCGGGGTGCTCTCCGCGGTGTGGGAGAAGATCTGAGGCTGTGGCGACTCGTGTGGCGACTCGTGTGGCGACCCGTGTGGCGACCCGTGACCTGTCCCTGTGGTGGGACCAGCTGGCCGACGACGATCCGGACGAGCTGACGCCACGGCGGCCGCTGGACGGTGACACCACCGCGGACGTCGTCGTCGTCGGCGGCGGGCTCACCGGGCTGTGGACCGCCTACTACCTGCACGAGGCGGACCCGTCGCTCGACGTGCTCGTGGTCGAGCAGGAGGTGGCCGGCTTCGGCGCCTCCGGACGCAACGGCGGCTGGTGCTCGGCGCTGTTCCCGCAGGGTCCCGCCGCCCTGGCCCGCAGGCACGGCCGCGAGGCGGCACTGAGCCTGCGCGCCGCGATGCGGGACACCGTGGTCGAGGTGGGCGGGGTGGCGCGTGCCGAGGGCATCGAGTGCGACTTCGCCTACGGCGGGACCGTGGTGCTGGCCCGCAGCGCCGCCCAGCTGGCGCGGATCGAGGAAGAGGTCGCCGACGCCGCCGCGTGGGGCGACGAGGACCAGCTGCTCGATGCCGAGGCGGTCGCCGGACACGTGCGCGCCACCGCGGTGGTCGGCGGCTCCTACACGCCCGACTGCGCCCGTGTGCAGCCGGCGCGGCTGACGCGCGGGCTGGCACGCGTCGCCGAGAGCCGCGGCGTGCGGATCGCCGAGCACACCCGGGCGCTGCGCATCTCCCCGCGCGCCGTAGTCACCGACCGCGGCACGGCGCGTGCGCGGTTCGTGGTGCGCGCCACCGAGGCCTGGACCGCGTCGCTGCCCGGCTCGCGACGCGACGTGGTGCCGGTCTACTCGCTGATGATCGCCACCGAGCCGCTGCCCGCGCAGGTGTGGGCCCAGATCGGCCTCGACCGCGGGCAGACCTTCAGCGACGGCCGCCACCTGCTCGTCTACGGCGTGCGCACGGCCGACGACCGGATCGCCTTCGGCGGCCGCGGCGCGCCCTACCACGCCGGCTCGGCGATCGACCCGTCGTTCGAGAGGGTCGACCGCGTGCACCGGCACCTGCAGCGCGCGCTCGTCGAGCTGTTCCCCGCGGTCGGCGACTTCGCCGTGACGCACCGCTGGGGCGGCCCGCTCGGCGTGCCGCGCGACTGGCACGCGTCCGTCGGTTTCGACGCCGACACGGGCATCGGCTGGGCCGGCGGCTACGTCGGGGACGGCGTGGCGACGACCAACCTCGCCGGCCGCACGCTGGCCGACCTGGTGACGGGGGCCGACACCCCCCTGGTGCGGCTGCCGTGGGTGGGACACAGGTCGCCCGCCTGGGAGCCGGAGCCGGTGCGGTGGGCCGAGATCACCGCGGCCCGCTGGGCGACCGAGCTCGCCGACGGCGAGGAGCGGCGCACCGGGCGGCCCAGCAGGATCGCCTCGCTCATGGCTCCACTGCTGGGGCACTGACGCCGTTCCCGCGCGCGACGACGGGCGCAGATGGCACGATCGGCAGGTGGGCGAGGTGGGCGACTACGTGGCGAGCCTGGCCGGTGCCGAGCGTGACGCCGTGGCGCGGGTGATGGACCGGGCGCGCGAGCTCGTGCCGGACGTCGAGGAAGGCCGCAGCTACGGCATGCCGGCGCTGCGTCACCGTGGACGACCGCTGCTCGCCGTCGTGGTGACCAAGAGCCATATCGGCCTGTACCCGTTCAGCCCGCCGGTCATCGCCGCGATGGCCGGCGCGCTGGCGGCGTTCGACGTGTCCAAGGGCACCATCCGCTTCCGGCCCGACGCCCCGCTGCCCGACGACGCGCTCGACCGGATCGTGCTGGCGCGGCGCGACGAGATCGACACGGCGCTGTCGCAACGCTAGCGGCCGGCGAGGATCTCGTCCGCCCGCGTGCGGGCACGGCGCTCCGCGTCGAGCACCGCGGCAAGGTCCGGAGCGGCCAACCCGGTGTGCTCGTCGAGCACACGGCTCACGGTCTCGACGATGTCGAGGAAGCCGATCCGGTGCGCCAGGAACGCCGCGACGGCCTGCTCGTTCGCGGCGTTGTAGACCGCCGGGTGCGTCGCCGACGCGGCAAGCGCAGCGCGGGCGAGCCGCACCGCGGGGAACGCGTCCTCGTCGAGGGGCTCGAACGACCACGCGGTGGGCGCCGCCCAGTCGCAGGCGGGCACCACCGGGTCGAGCCTGTCCGGCCAGGCCAGGCCCAGCGCGATGGGCAGGCGCATGTCCGGCGGCGACGCCTGGGCGACCGTGGAGCCGTCGACGAACTCCACCATCGAGTGCACCACCGACTGCGGATGCACCACCACGACGATGTCGTCGGCCGGCACGTCGAACAGCAGGTGGGCCTCGATCATCTCCAGGCCCTTGTTGACCATCGTCGCCGAGTTGATCGTCACCACCGGGCCCATGGACCACGTCGGATGGGCGAGCGCCTGGGCGGGCGTCGCGGTCCGCCGCTGCTCGCGGGTGCTGCCGCGGAACGGGCCGCCGGACGCGGTGAGCACCAGGCGGCGCACCTCGGCGTGCACCCCCGCGCGCAAGGCCTGCGCGATCGCCGAGTGCTCGGAGTCGACCGGCACGATCTGGCCGGGCCGTACGCAGGCCGCCCGCACCAGCGCACCGCCGACGACGAGCGACTCCTTGTTCGCCAGCGCCAGCGTGGAGCCGGCGGCGAGGGCTGCGAGGGTGGGCCGCAGCCCGACCGACCCCGTGATGCCGTTGAGCACAACGTCGGCGCCCAGACCCGCGAGCTGCGCCGCGGCGTCCGGCCCGGCCAGCACCCGGGCCGACGAGCCCGCGTCGGACAGCGCGTCGCGCACCCGCAGCGCCACCTCCTGGTCGGACACCGCGACGGTGTCCACCCCGAGGCTCAGCGCCTGGCGCACCACCAGGTCCGGCTGACCGCCACCGGCGGCCAGCCCGACGACGTCGAACCGCTCCGGGTGCTGCGCGACGACGTCCACCGCCTGCCGGCCGATCGAGCCGGTCGAGCCGAGCAGCACCACCGACCGGTTCATCGCGCTCTCACTCCACGCCGAGCAGCACCTCGACGGCGCGCCCGCAGAAGGCGTCCACCGACGCCTCGTCGTACCCGTCCCGGCCGTTGCGGCGCCGGAAGGTCGCGGTGCGCACCTCGGCGGCCGTCAGCGGCGCGCCAGTGTCGAAGTAGGCGACGAGGCGATGGCACAGCGCGTCGACGTCGGCCGGCTCGTAGCCGGGCGTTCGGCCCGTGGGCGGGCCGAACCTCTCCCCGTCCGGACGGCCCAGCCGGCCGTACAGGGTGCGGGCCTGCTCGCCGAGCTGGCCCAGCCACGCCTGCTGGCCGCGCTGCGCGACGAAGTCCGAGCGGGCGCGGGCGACGAACGCCGCCTCGAGCCGGTCGAGCGCCGCGTCGACGGCGGCGGTGACGTACCCGCCCCGCACCATGTCGAACGACACCCTGCGCACGTCCTTGCCGGACAGCCCGCCGGCGGGCCCCGCCTCGTACATCTGGCGCGCGTGCGCGAAGAACTCGTCCACCTCGTCGGGGTCGTAGCCGTGCCGCAGGCTCGACACGGTCCGGAACATCCCGTCGCTCACTCGTTCGCCTCCTCGACTGCGCCCTCGGCGCTCCCGTCGTCCGGGCCGCCCGCGCGCCGCTGCGCTGCCGTGCGTCGCATCGCCCGGACCTCCGACTCGTCCGCCGCCAGCTGCCCGCAGGCACCGTCGATCTCGCTGCCGCGCGTGTCGCGGACCGTGGTCGGGATGCCGTGCGCCCGCAAGCGTGCCACGAACTCGGCCTCCACCGCGGGATCGCTCGCCGTCCAGCGCGAGCCCGGCACCGGGTTCATCGGGATCGGGTTGCAGTGCACCCAGTGCTTGCCGCGGGCGAGCAGCTTCTCGGCGAGCAGGTCCGCGCGCCAGGCGTGGTCGTTGACGTCACGGATCAGCGCGTACTCGATCGAGACCCGGCGGCCGGTCGCCC
The DNA here is from genome assembly GCA_036398695.1 of Cellulomonas sp. Taxonomy (GTDB): domain Bacteria; phylum Actinomycetota; class Actinomycetes; order Actinomycetales; family Cellulomonadaceae; genus Cellulomonas. Next base: position 10,708 of record DASWOL010000126.1, read on the forward strand.
GGAAGTAGCCGTGGGCGGAGTCGAGTGCCTCGTCGACCGTCCACCGCGTGTTGACCGGCACGATCTCGCTGCGCAGCTCGTCGTCCGGCGCGTGCAACGACAGCGCCAGGGTGACCGGCAGGCCCTCGCCGGCGAGCCGGTCGATCGCCGGGACCAGGCCGACCGTCGACACCGTGACGTTGCGCGCCGAGATGCCCAGGCCGTCCGGCGCGGGGTCGATGATCCGGTGCACCGCGGCCAGCACGGCGTTGTAGTTGGCCAGCGGCTCGCCCATCCCCATGAAGACGACGTTCGTCAGTCGCGCCGGCCCGCCGGGCAGCTCGCCGTCGGCCAGCGAGCGAGCGGCGACGCGCACCTGCTCGACGATCTCGCCCGTCGACAGGTTGCGCGTCAACCCCATCTGACCAGTGGCGCAGAACGCGCAGGCCAGCCCGCAGCCCACCTGGCTGGACACGCACAGCGTGCTGCGTCCGGGGTAGCGCATGAGGACCGACTCCACGAGCGCGTGGTCGAACATCCGCCACAGCGTCTTGACCGTCGTGCCGCGGTCCGCGGTCAGGGTGCGCACCTTGTCGAGCAGCGGCGGGAACAGTCCCTGCGCGATCGACTCACGCGCCGCGGCGGGCACGTCGGTCATCGCCTCCGGGTCCGCGCTCAGGTGCGTGTAGTAGTGCGTGGCGATCTGCTTGGCGCGGAACGCCGGCTGTCCCAGCTCGGTCAGGGCCGCCGCGCGCTCGTCGGGCGCGAGGTCCGCGAAGTGGCGCGGCGGCTTGCCGCGCGGGCCGCGCGCGGGCGACGACAGGTCCAGCCGGACCGGCGTGCCCGTCACGGTGCCGGCACCAGGAGGCGGAGCACCAGCCACACCGCCGGCGCGGTGAGGAGCAGGGAGTCCAGCCGGTCGAGCAGCCCGCCGTGGCCGGGCAGCAGGTGGCCCATGTCCTTCAGGCCGAGGTCGCGCTTGAGCATCGACTCCGACAGGTCGCCGAGGGTGGCAGTCGCCACCGTCGCCAGGCCGAGCACCACGCCGACCACCGGCTCGGCGTGGAACGCGACCTGCGCGCCGACCACGCCGACGACGCACGCGAGCACGAGCGAGCCGAGCAGCCCCTCCCACGTCTTCTTCGGGCTCACCGAGGGCGCCATCGGGTGCCGTCCCAGCAGCACCCCCACCGTGTACCCGCCGGTGTCGCACGCGACGCCGAGCAGCACGAACACCGCCACCCGGGCCGGCCCGTCGCTCTCGGCCAGCATCAGCAGCGCGAACCCGGCGAGGAAGGGCAGGTACGCCGTGGCGAACGCCCCCGCCGCCGCGTCGCGCAGCGCCGGACGCCCTGAGCCGTCCAGCACACGCCAGACCACGGTGCCGCCGACGGTCAGCAGGAAGGCGACGACCAGCGCCTCCGGACCCGTCTGCGGTCCGGTGGTGTACGTGGAGACGAGGATGCCGACGGTGCCGACGAGCAGCGGCACGAGCGGCAGGTGCACCTGCGCCCGCGAGAACGCGCGGGCCAGCTCCCACATCGCACCGCACACCGCGAGGACCACGAGGCCCGCGAACACGTCCTTGCGGATGAACAGCGACGCCGCGACGACCGCGAGCATGCCCAGACCCACCGCGACCGCGACCGGCAGGTCACGGCCCGGGGACGGGGTGCGTGGGGCGGCGAGCTGCGACATCAGACCTCGAGCAGCTCGCTCTCCTTGGTGGCGAGCAGGTGGTCGACCGCGTCGACGTGCTTCTTGGTCAGCGAGTCGAGCTCCTTCTCGGCGCGGACCACCTCGTCCTCGCCCGCCTCGCCGTCCTTGACGATCCGGTCCAGCTCCTCCTTGGCGTGCCGGCGAACGCTGCGCACGGCCACCCGGGCGTCCTCCGCCTTCGACTTGGCGAGCTTGACGTAGTCCTTGCGCCGCTCCTCGGTGAGCTGCGGCAGGACGACGCGGATCACGCCGCCGTCGTCGGTCGGGTTCACCCCGAGGTCCGAGTCCCGGATCGCCTTCTCGATGGCGTGCATCGAGGACTTGTCGAACGGGCTGATGAGCACCGTGCGGGCCTCCGGGATGTTGAACGAGGCCAGCTGCTGCAGCGGCGTCGGGCTGCCGTAGTAGTCGACGTGCAGCTTGGAGAACATCGCGGCGTTCGCACGTCCGGTGCGGATGGCCGCGAACTCCTCCTTGGCGAACTCGATCGCCTTGTCCATCTTCTCCTCGGCCTCGAGGAGGGTGTCGTCGATCACGGCGAGCTCCTTCGTGCTTGCGATCGGTTGGCAGGACGACGCGGGGGTGGCGCCGGCGCGCGGTCAGTGCGCGGTGACCAGGGTCCCGATCCTCTCACCCTCGAGCGCCCGGGTGACGTTCCCCGGGCTCTCGAGGCCGAACACCACCATCGTCACGTCGTTGTCGCGGCACATCGACAGCGCCGTCGCGTCCATCACCTCGAGGCCCTTCACCAGCGCCTCGGTGTAGGTGAGGTGATCCAGCTTCACGGCGTCCGGGTCGCGCCGCGGGTCGGCGCTGTAGACGCCGTCCACGCCGTTCTTGCCCATGAGCACCTCGTCGCAGTGCGTCTCCAGGGCCCGCTGCACCGAGACGGTGTCGGTGGAGAAGTACGGCATGCCGGCTCCGGCGCCGAAGATGACGACGCGACCCTTCTCCAGGTGGCGGATCGCGCGCAGCGGGATGTAGGGCTCGGCGACCTGCCCCATCGCGATGGCCGTCTGCACCCGGGTGTGCACGCCGGCGTGCTCGAGGAAGTCCTGCAGCGCCAGGCAGTTCATCACCGTGCCCAGCATGCCCATGTAGTCCGCCCGGGCGCGGTCCATGCCGTTGGTCGCCAGCTCCGCGCCGCGGAAGTAGTTGCCACCGCCGACGACGATCGCCACCTGCACGCCACTGCGCACGGCCGTCGCGATCTCCTCGGCGATCCGGCGCACGACGCCGATGTCGACACCGACCGCACCACCGCCGAACGCCTCGCCGGAGAGCTTGAGCAGCACCCGGCGCGTAACGCCCGGGGCCACCTGCGGGACTTCGCTGACAGGGCTCATCACGGGACTCTCAGGGGTCCTTCCACGCTAGGCGTCGAACGGCGGGCCGGGTGGCGCTGCGCAGCGGCCCCGGGCTGTGGGGCCGCCGCGCAGCGCTGGCTCAGGCGCCCACGCGGTAGCGGGCGAAGCCGGTGAGCGTGCCGCCGACCTCGGCGAGCACCTGCGCGACCGACTTCTTCGGGTCCTTGGCGAACGCCTGGTCGAGCAGCACGTTCTCCTTGAAGTACCCGTTGAGGCGGCCCTCGACGATCTTCGTCAGCGCGGCCTCGGGCTTGCCCTCGTTGCGGGCGGTCTCCTCGGCGATGTGCCGCTCGCTGGCGATGACGTCCTGCGACACCTCGTCGCGCGACAGGTACGTCGGCGAGTAGGCCGCGATGTGCGTCGCGATGTCGCGGGCGACCGGCGCTCCGGCCGCGTCGGTGGCGACGAGAACGCCGACCTGGGGCGGCAGGTCCTTGTTCACCTTGTGGAGGTAGACCTCGACGTGCTCGCCGGCGACGCGGGCGACGCGGCGCACGACGATCTTCTCGCCCAGGGTCGCCTGGGTCTCGTCGACGGCCTGCTGCACCGTGACTCCGTCGGCGTCCGCGGCGAGCAGCGCGTCGGCGTCCCGCGCGCCCGACGCGACGGCGGCGGTGATCACGCGGTCCGCCAGCGCGAGGAACGGCTGGCTCTTGGCGACGAAGTCGGTCTCCGAGTTGATCTCGACGAGGACGCCCACCTGGCCGTCACCCGAGGACAGCGGCACCACCTGCGCCGTGACCAGACCGTCCGAGGCGGAGCGGCCCTCGCGCTTGCCGATGCCCTTGAGACCCTTGACCCGGATGATCTCCTCCGCCTTCGCGGAGTCGCCGTCGGCCTCCTCGAGCGCCTTCTTGACGTCGAGCATCCCGGCGCCCGTCTTCTCGCGCAGCGCCTTGAGGTCCGCCACCGAGTAGTTCGCCATCAGTTCTGTTCCCGTCCTGTCGTCGGAGTGTGGGGGTTTCAGCGGTCGGCGTCGTCGTCGGCCGGGGCGGCCTCGTCCGCGACCGGCGCGTCCACCACAGCCTCATCGACCGCGGGCTCGGCCACCGGCGCGTCGACGGCGGGCTCCTCGACCGCGACCTCGGCGACCGGCTCGGCCACCACGACGTCGGCGACCTCGGCCGCCGGCGCGTCGACCGCGTCGGACGCCACGTCCGCTGCCGGCTCGTCCACCACGACGTCGGCGACCTCGGCAACCGACTCGGAGAGCACGGGCTCGTCGGACAGCTCCTCGCCGGCCACCGTGGCGGCGATGTCCGCCTCCGCGCCGGCCAGCAGCTCGCGCTCCCACTCGGCGAGCGGCTCGGCCTCGGCGACGACCTCGCCCTCGGTGGCCGCGCCCGCACCGGAGTGGCGCTTGAGCAGGCCGTCCGCCACCGCGTCGGCGACGACGCGGGTGAGCAGCTGGACCGCACGGATCGCGTCGTCGTTGCCCGGGATCGGGTAGTCGACCACGTCGGGGTCGCAGTTGGTGTCGAGGATCGCGACCACCGGGATACCCAGCTTGCGCGCCTCGTCGACCGCCAGGTGCTCCTTGTTGGTGTCGACGATCCACACCGCGGACGGCACCTTGGCCATGTCACGGATGCCGCCGAGCGTGCGCGCGAGCTTGTCCTTCTCGCGCCGCAGGACGAGCAGCTCCTTCTTGGTCAGGCCCGACGCCGCGACGTCGTCGAAGTCGATCTGCTCGAGCTCCTTGAGGCGCTGCAGCCGCTTGTGGACCGTGGAGAAGTTGGTGAGCATGCCGCCCAGCCAGCGCTGGTTGACGTACGGCATCCCGACCCGTGCGGCCTGGTCGGCCACCGGCTCCTGGGCCTGCTTCTTCGTCCCGACGAAGAGCACCGACCCGCCGTGGGCGACCGTCTCGGAGACGAAGTCGTAGGCGCGGTCGATGTAGGTGAGCGACTGCTGCAGGTCGACGATGTAGATGCCGTTGCGCTCGGTGAAGATGAAGCGCTTCATCTTGGGGTTCCAGCGGCGGGTCTGGTGCCCGAAGTGGACACCGCTCTCCAGCAGCTGGCGCATGGTCACGACGGCCATGGCACGTCCTTCCGGCGCGACGCCCCGGTCGATGCCGGAGCCACGCGCACTCGTGCGGGTCCCGGGGGTCCCGCTGCTCGGTTGTCGGCCCGGCCGGGTGGCCGGTGCCCCTGGCGCCTGCCGGGGACCGCGCCGGGTGAGGACCCGGACCGCTGCGGACGACGGCCCCGTCGTCGACCCCTCGCCTGCCGAGGCGAAGGAGCGGTGACGGGAGTAGGCGCGCGAAGTCGACCGGCTCGAACCGGTCGCGGGGACACTCTACCCGAAGACCGCCCTGGTTCCGGCCCCGGTTGAACCGTCCCCAGCCCGCCGACGTGGTGCGCCGCTTCCCGGGTGCCGCAGCGCCGCCTGTCCCGCTCTCGGTCCAGTGCACGCTGGGCGGCATGCGACCTGGACGACCCGCCCGCGACCGGGCTCCGGCTGCGTCCCTGTCACCTGCCCCGGTTCCTGCCGCGGTTCCTGCCGTGGTTCCTGCCCCGGTTGCTGCCGCGGTTCGTGCCGTGGTTCCTGCCGCGGTTCCTGCCCCGTCCACCGCCGTGCCCCCTGCCGTAGCCCCTGCACCGGCCCCCGCCGCGCCCATCGCCCGGCCTCTCGCCCGGCCTCTCGCCACATCCCCTGCCGTGGCCCCAGCGCCGTCCGGTGCTCCGTCCCCCGGTTCCGCTACCGCCGTGCCGTCCCGTGGCACGGCCTGGGGCTGGCCGGCCGCCGCCCTCGGGCTGATCGTCGCCGCCGGCGCCGCCGTCCCGGCGTTGTCTCCCGCAGCAGCGGCGGGAGGGCCGGCGCCGCCCGTCGAGAGATACCGGGCGCCGACCGCCACGGTGGTGCCCGTGGTGAGGCCGTTCGCCGGGCCGCCGCAGCCGTGGGCGCCGGGACACCGAGGCGTCGACCTGGACCTGGGCCTCGGGGCCGCGGTGCTCACCCCGGCCGCGGGCACGGTCGCGGTCGCCGGGGTCGTCGTCGACCGCGGTGTCGTGACGGTCGTCCACGCCGACGGGCGGCGCAGCAGCCTCGAACCGGTCATCCCCTCGGTCGTCGTCGGCCAGGAGCTTGCCGCAGGAGACATGGTCGGCACGGTGTCGGCAGACCGATCGCACTGCGTGCAGGCGTGCCTGCACTGGGGCGTGCGCGACGGCTCGGACTACGTCGACCCGCTCACGCTGCTGCCCGGCGGTGGCCCGGTGGTGCTGCTTCCCGCGGAGCAGTGACGATCAGCCAGGGACGCTCAGCCGCGCTCGGCGTCGGCCAACCGCGTGCGCAGCCGCTGCATCGCCGCCGTGTGCATCTGCGAGATCCGGGACTCCGTGACGCCGAGCGCCCGGCCGATCTGCGCCAGGGTCATGCCCTCGTAGTAGTAGAGGACGACCACCATCCGCTCTCGCTCGGACAGCTGCTCGATCGCGCGAGCCAGCAGGTACGTGGTCTCCTGCGCGTCGACCGACCCTGCCGGGTCCGCGACGCGCTCGTCGCCGAGGGTGTCACCCAGGCTGACGGCGCCCGGCCGGTCGTCACCGCCGAGCATCTCGTCGAGCGCGACGAGGTTGACGGTCGACAGCTGGGTGAACGCGCTGCGCAGCTCGTCCATCGACACGTCGAGCTTGTCGGCGATCTCGCCGTCCGTCGGAGTGCGGTGCAGCGCGGCCTCGAGCTCGCTGCTGGCGCGGTCGATGGCGCGGGCCTTGGTGCGCACGGAGCGGGGCACCCAGTCCATCGCCCGCAGCTCGTCGATGATCGCACCGCGGATCCGGCTCGACGCGTACGACTCGAACCGCACCGCACGGCCCGGCTCGTACTTCTCGATCGCGTCGATCAGGCCGAACATGCCGCACGAGACGAGGTCGGCGTGCTCGACCATGCTCGGCAGCCGCAGCCCGACGCGGCCGGCGACGGCCGAGACCAGCGGCGCGTAGTGCATGATCAGCCACTCGCGTGCGGACTGGGAGCCGGTGGACTTCAGGTCGAGCCAGCGCGTCTCGACCTCGTCCTCGCCGGCGAGCGCGGGCGGCACGTACTCCGCCGGCTGCTGGTACCGGCGCGGCTGCGGGATGATCCCGCGGGGCGCGGTCGGCGCGGAGCGCCCGGCGGGCACGCGCACGGGTGCGGCGATGTCGGCGTCGGTGGTCATGGATGGCTCCGTTCGGGCGCTCATGCGCGCGGGTGTGCGATCTGGTAGGCCGAGCGCAGTCGCTCGGCCGAGACGTGGGTGTACCGCTGGGTGGTCCCGAGGCTGGCGTGGCCCAGCAGCTCCTGCACGCTGCGCAGGTCCGAGCCGCGCTCGAGGAGGTGGGTCGCGGCGGTGTGCCGCAGAGCGTGCGGGGCGACGTCGTCGACACCGGCGCGGCGGGCCATCGCGTGCACCGCGTCGCGCATCCGGCGCTGGTCGACGCGCCCACCGCGGGCGCCGAGGAACAACGCGTCGCCGGAGGCGGCCCCGGCGAGCCGGGGCCGGGCCTGCGTCAGCCAGACGGTCAGCGCGTCGGCCGCGGGCTTGCCGAACGGGACGACGCGCTCCTTGTCGCCCTTGCCCACCACGCGCAGCGACCGGTTCTCCAGGTCGAGGTCCGCGACGTCGGCGCCACACAGCTCGCCGACGCGCACACCCGACGCGTAGAGCAGCTCGCCGGCCGCCCAGTCGCGGACCGCGACGGGGTCGAGATCCTGCGCGAGGTCGGCAGCGGTGTCCAGGAGCGTGGCGACCTCGGCCTGGCGCAGCACCGTCGGCAGGTGGGTCGCGGTCTTCGCGGTGGCCAGCCGGGTGGTCGGGTCCTGCTCGAGACGGCCGGTGTGGACCGCCCAGCCGAAGAAGGTCCGCGCCGCGGCGGCCCGCCGTGCCATGGTGGCGCGGGCCAGGTGCTTGGTGGACATCGAGGCCAGCCACGCCCGCAGGATGGCGAGGTCGATCGCGTCGGCAGTGGTGCGACCGTGCCGCGTCGCGAATCCGAACAGGTCGGCCAGATCGCCGAGATAGGCACGCACCGTGTGCTCCGACAGGCCCCGTTGGGAGCGCAGGTGTGCCGCGAAGTCGGCACGCAGAACCGTGCGCTGCCGCGCTCCCGACGTGATCCCGCTCACCTGCACACGCTTACCGTGACCGGTGCAGACGCGCAGATCAAGAGGTCGAAGGCAACGAATACAGCACAACATGGGCGAATGCGCCGCTATTGTCCGATTTTCACGACCAACAACTCGTGTGCGGACCGCATTTCACCCGCTTGGAGTATTCAGCAACGGCGCACTCGCACCACGGAGGCGCGTGCCCCGGCGTGTCGCGTTGGTCCGAATGGCTGGACCTCGGTGCCGCCCGCGGGCCGGCGTCACCCGATCGGCCGCACGGCCGTCACCGCATCCCCGAGCGGGGTCGCACGGCACGCCAGCCGTCGTGGCTCCGCGCCGCCACGCCGGCGAGCTCGAGCAGGCCCAGGGCACTCCTCGCCTCGGCGACACCGACACCGGCACGCTCCGCGACGATCTCGTCGGGCGCGCCGGCACGCAGGCCCAGCGCGTCGTGCACCCGCCGGCTCAGCGGGTCGAGCCGGCCGGCGTCGTCCTGTCCGAGGAGGCCCTCCGCGCCACCGGACGGCGCACCGAGGCCGCCGGCGTGACCGGGCCTTCCCGGAAGCAGCTCGAGCACCTCGTCGACATCCGTGACGCACACCGCCGCCCCCTCCCGCAGCAGCCGGTGGCACCCCGCGGACGCCACGGACGTCACCGGCCCGGGCACCGCCCCGACCGGGCGCAGCAGGTCCGCCGCGTGGTGGGCCGTCGACAGGGCGCCGGAACGCCACGCAGCCTCGACCACGACGGTCGCGCCGGCCGCCGCGGCGATCAGCCGGTTGCGCTGAAGGAACCGCGACTTCATCGGCAGCGCGCCCGGCGGGACCTCGGACACGACCGAGCCGCCGCTGGCGACCGCCTCCTCGAACAGCCGCGCATTGCCCGCCGGATAGCCGCGGTCCACGCCACCGGCGAGGACCACGACCGTCGGCCCGCCGCCCGCGATCGCGCCCCGGTGCGCCGCCGCGTCGATCCCGTAGGCGCCACCCGAGACGACGGCGACCCCCTGCCGCGCGAGCGCCTCACTGATGTCGTACGCCACCCTCTCGCCGTAGCCGGTGCTGGCCCGCGAGCCGACGACAGCGACCGCCGGGCGGTCGCCCGGCGGGGCGCCCCGGCACCACAGCACGAACGGCGCTGCGTCGCCCAGGTCGTCCAGGCCCGTGGGCCAGGCATCCGTGCCGGGGCCGACGAGGGTGCCTCCCGCGCGATCCAGGCCTTCCAGCATCGCCCGGGCGTCCAGGCTGTCGCTGCGGGCCGACCAGCGCTGCGCAGCGCCGACCAGTCGCATCCTGTCGGAGCCCGGCAGGTCCGGCAGCGCCACCCAGTCGGGCGATCCCCGGCTCGCGCCCGCCACCCATCCCAGCGCGCCGCGTGCCCCGAGCGTGCGCACCAAGGCCCCCGCTGCCGCGTCGCCCGGCTCGGCCAGTGCCGACCACGTCGCCCGTGCCACGAGGTCGTCGTCCCACCCCGTCACAGCCCGTGCCCCCTCGTCCGCAGGTTCGCGGCCGTGCCGATGTCGTGCTTCGTCGGCGCGTCGCGTCCGGCGAGGTCGGCGACGGTCCACGCCACCCGCAGCACCCGGTCCACCCCGCGCAGCGACAGCGTGCCGATGTCGACGGCATGGTCGAGGTCGGCGATCAGGCGGCGGTCGGCACCAAGCCGACGCCGGATCCAGCTGCCGGGAACCTCGGCGTTGGTGTGCCAGCCCGTCCCGGCGAGCCGAGCCGCCGCGGCCGCCCGCGCCTCGCGCACGCGGGCCGCGACGGCTGCGCTGGGCTCGCCGGCCGAGTCCGTCGACCGGGTGGGTCCGACCTCGATCTGCAGGTCCACCCTGTCGAGCAGCGGTCCGGACAGCTTGCCGAAGTACCGACGGCGCTGGTGCGGCGTGCAGCTGCACGCCAGCCCCTTGCCGACCGACTGGCCGCACGGGCACGGGTTCGCCGCGAGCACCAGCTGGAAGCGTGCCGGGTACCGCGCGATCCCCACCGCGCGGTGCAGCACCACCTCGCCGTGCTCGAGCGGCTGGCGCAGCGTCTGGAGCACGGCGGTGGAGAACTCGGGCGCCTCGTCGAGCAGCAGGACGCCGCGGTGGGCGCGCGAGGCGGCTCCCGGCCGTGGCATCCCGGAGCCGCCGCCGACGACCGAGGCGGGCGTCGCGGTGTGGTGCGGGTCCTCGAAGGGCGGGCGCCGCAGCAGGCCTCCTGCCGGGTCGAACAGGCCGGCCAGCGAGTGCACCGCCGTCACCTCGACCGCGGCGTCCTCGTCGAGGTCCGGCAGCAGGCCCGGCAGCCGGGCCGCGAGCATCGTCTTGCCGACACCGGGCGGCCCGACCATCAGCAGGTGGTGGCCGCCCGCGGCCGCGACCTCGAGAGACGCGCGGGCCTCGGTCTGGCCGATGACCTCGGCGAGGTCCGGCTCACCGGCCGGCGGCCCGCCAGGCACCAGGTGCGGCACGGGTTCCGGGTCCGGGACGTCGACGTCCGCGCCGTAGCGCGCGGCGATCTCGGCGAGGCAGTGCACGCCGACCACCTCGGCACCGGGCACCAGCCGGGCCTCCGCCGCGTTGCCCGCGGGCACGACGACCCGTGACACCCCCGCGGCGACGGCGGCGGCGACCGCCGGCAGCACGCCGCGCACCGGCCGCAGCCGGTCGTCGAGACCGAGCTCGCCGAGGTGGACGGCCGAGGCGACCCCCTGCGGATCGACGAGCCCGGCACCGGCGAGGATCGCCATCGCGATCGCCACGTCGAAGGCCGAACCTGCCTTCGGCAGCGCAGCGGGAGACAGGTTCACGGTGATCCGGCGGTTCGGCCACGGCAGCCCGGTGGACGTCACGGCGGCGCGGACCCGGTCGCGGGCCTCCGCCAGCGCGGCGTCCGGCAGCCCGACGAGCGTGAAGGCCGGCAACGAGGGCGCCAGGTGCGCCTCGACGTCGACGACGTGTCCCGACAGACCGACCAGGCAGACCGCACGGGTACGTCCCAGCAGCACGTCAGATCACCCCGACCAGGTGGTCGACCTGGGCCGCACCACGGCCGGGCACCACGATCGCCACGACGTCGACGCGGACGGAAGCGGGGCGCACGTCGTGCGCGGCGAGCCACCGTGCCGTCAACCGACGCAGCCGCGCCAGCTTCTCGGCGGTGACCGCCACGGCCGGGTGACCGAACCGTTGCGACCGGCGCGTCTTCACCTCCACGACCACCAGCTCGGTGCCGTCGAGCGCGACGAGGTCCAGCTCGCCGTCCGGGCAGCGCCAGTTCCGGTCCAGCACCGTCCAGCCCAGCGCGAGGGCGTGCCGCACCGCCACGTCCTCGCCGTACCGACCCACCGCATCCTTGGCGCGCATCGCGACCACCTCCGGACGGACACGGTGCCGGGGACGACGGCATGGCACGCCGACCGCCGGACCGACCGGGTGGGTCGGCGGCCTGGGCGCGGGGCTGTGGACGGTTCACGCCGCTCGTCGGGCCTGCCGCCGCGGGCGGGCGCCTGCGGGTGTGGTGCCTACCGGGCGAAGCCGGCGCTGCCGCCGAGGTCCAGCTCGGCCTTGGCGAGCTCCTCGACGTTGACGTCCTTGAACGTCACCACGCGCACGGACTTGACGAACCGGGCCGACCGGTAGACGTCCCACACCCACGCGTCCGCGAGAGTCACCTCGAAGTACACCTCGCCCGCGGCGGACCGCACCTGCAGGTCCACCTGGTTGGCCAGGTAGAACCGCCGCTCTGTCTCCACCACGTAGGAGAACAGCCCCACGACGTCCCGGTACTCGCGGTACAGGGCCAGCTCGGCGTCGGTCTCGTAGTTCTCCAGGTCCTCCGCGCTCACGCGCCCATCATCCCCCCAACGCACTGGGGCAGTCGCCACGACCGGCGGTGGAGCGGGCACGGCCCCAGCCGGCGCAGCGCCGCGAGGTGCTCGGGCGACGCGTAGCCCTTGTTCTCGGCCCAGCGGTACGCCGGGTGCTCGTCGGACAGGGCCACCATGAGCGCATCGCGCTCGCACTTGGCGATCACGCTCGCCGCCGCGACGCTCGCGCACGTGCGATCGGCCTTGATGCGCAGGTGGACGGCGGGCCCCACCACCGGTTCGTCGAACAGCGTCCCAGGGCCCGACAGCCAGTCGTAGTTGCCGTCGAGCAGCACCGTGTCCACGGGGCCCACCACAAGCTCGGCCTGTGCCAGCGCCCGACGCCCCGCCAGCCGCAGCGCGGCGAGGATGCCCACCGCGTCGATCTCGTCGGGTGACGCGTGGCCCACCGCACGGGCCAGCCCCCACCGGCCGAGCGCCGGCAGCAGCGCCTCGCGCGCCGCGGGCGTCAGCAGCTTGGAGTCGGCGACGCCGCGCGGTGCGGACCGCGTCACGGCGTCGATCACGACGACCCCGACGCTCACCGGGCCGGCCAGAGATCCGCGGCCCACCTCGTCCATGCCGGCGACGAGCGTCGCCCCGTCGCGGAGAAGCTGTCGCTCGTTGCGCAGGTGCGGTACGGCGGCCGTCGCCGTCCCGGCACCTCCACGAGGCCGTGCCTGCGCCTGCGCCTGCACCTGCGCCGAACCGTCGTACGTCGTGCTCATGACGGGTCAGGCACGTCCGCGAACGTCGCGCCGGGGTTGCGCAGCACCGTCCACCGGTCCGCCGGCCACACGATGACGAAGGCGACGCCGACGACGTTCGCCAGGGGGATGGACCCACCGCCCGGGTTGCCCTGGTGGTAGCGGGAGTCCTCCGAGTGGTCGCGGTTGTCGCCCATCACCCACAGCGAGCCGGCCGGCACGGTGATGTCGAACGCCATCGTCGACGGCTGCGAGAGCGGCGCGACGTACGGCTCGTCCAGCGCCACCCCGTTGACGGTGATCGGACTGCCGGCCCCGGCGCACGCCACGTGGTCCCCGGCGACCCCGATCACTCGCTTGACCAGGTGCTGACCGGCGTCGACCGGCCGCAGCCCGACGAACGTCAGCACGTCGTTGAGCGCGCGCTGCACGCCGGTGACCGGGACCACCGGCTGGTCGGTGAGCCAACCTCCCGGGTCCTTGAACACCACGATGTCGCCGCGGTGCAGCTGCATCGGCCCAGGGGCGAGCTTGCTGACGAGGATGCGGTCGTCCTCGACGAGCGTGTCGTGCATCGACTGCGACGGGATCCAGAACGCCTGGACCAGGAAGGTCTTGACGAGCAACGACAGCACCAAGGCGCTGACCAGCACGATCGCGGTCTCGCGCAGCCACGACAGCGGGCCGGAGCGGGGCGGCTCGGCCTTGCGGTCGGGGCCGCGCCTGCTGCGGCGGGTGCCTCCGTCGGCAGCTCGCTGCGGCACCGGCGGCTCGTCGGCCGGTGGCAGCGGGCCCGGGTACGACGAGACCACGGGGACGCTCGCCGCGACCGCCTCGGGCCCTGGCAGCGGGACCGCGCCGTCGCGTGCGGCGGGGGGGCCGAACACACGGGGGGTCCACACCGGCCCCTCGGGCGCCGGCCCGTCGGGGTGCGACTGGCTCACCCGCACAGCCTCGCACGCCCCGCTGTGCTCGGTGCGCCGTGACTCACGTGCGAGACATGAACCGTCCGGAAACGCCGGTGGGCGGCCCCGTGACGGGACCGCCCACCGGAACGAGCAGGGTCAGGCCTGGGGCGTCGTCTCGCGACGCTCGCGGATCTTGGCCTTCTTGCCGCGCAGGTTGCGCAGGTAGTACAGCTTCGCGCGCCGCACGTCGCCGCGGGTGACCACGTCGACGGAGTCGACCGTGGGGGCGTGCACCGGGAAGGTGCGCTCCACGCCGACGCCGAAGCTGATCTTGCGAACCGTGAACGTCTCGCGCACGCCGCTGCCCTGACGGGCGATGACGACGCCCTGGAAGGCCTGGATGCGGGACCGGTTGCCCTCGACGACCTTGACATTCACCTTGACGGTGTCGCCGGGCCGGAAGTCGGGGACGTCGTCGCGCAGCGAGGCCGCGTCGACGGAGTCGAGGGTGTGCATGATGGTGTCGCTCTCTCGTCCTGCCGCGGGCCAGGAACGTCGTCGCGCCGCCCTCGCCGCTCGTCGTGCACGGGTGAGCGGGGCGGGGGGCCCGGGTGACGGTCAGGTGCTCACCGGGAGAACCCGGGCGCCGTGCGACCCTCCCCTGCGGCAGAGGGGCACGATCGGCGCACACCAGCGGACCAGTGTGCCACACGCGGCACCGGCCCACCCAACCGCCCCGTGATGACGGTCGCCGCCACGCGGCAACACCCGGCAACACCCGGTCGCACCCGGTCGCACCCGGCCCCACTTGGTCCGACCCGGCAACGCCGGGTGACGCGGCCAACCCGCTGACACCCGGTGACACCCGGTGCACCCCGGTCAAGTGGAGCCAAGTGACCGTGATCTGCGGCGTGTCGCCGCGTGTTGGCTCCACTCGGGCCCACTGGAGGGGCAGAAGGGGCCAGGGGGAGGCGGAGAGGGCCGGGCGGGAGGGGACGGGGAGCCGGCTGGAGGGCTTGCGGGGGCCGGAGGGCCCGAGGCCGGAGGGCCGGAAAGCTTGCGGGGCCGGAGAACCGGAGAGCTTGCGGGGCCGGAGGGCCCAAGGTCCGGAGAGCTTGCGGGGCCGGAGGGCCGCAAAGCTTGCCGGGCCGCAGGGGTCAGGCGGGGCGGACGAGCTCCAGGTGGTTGCCCACGACGACCCAGCCGAGGACGCCGAGCGTGTGCCGGTCGTGCTTGTCGAGCGCCGCGGCTTCCAGGCGGGTCAGCAGGTCCGGCCGGCGGGCGGCGGTGCGCTCCAGCGCCTGGTCGCGCCGCCAACGCTCGACCCTCCCGTGATGGCCGGACAGCAGCACCTCCGGCACGTCGAGCCCCTGCCACGACGCGGGCTTGGTGTAGACGGGGTACTCGAGCAGGCCGTCGGCGCCGTGCGACTCCTCGACCAGCGACTCCGGGTTGCCGACGACCCCCGGCAGCAGCCGCGCCACCGCCTCGACGACGACGAGCGCGGCGACCTCGCCGCCGTTGAGCACGTAGTCGCCGAGGGACAGCTCGGTCACCGGGATCCGGTCCTGGTAGCGCTCGACCAGGCGGGCGTCGATGCCCTCGTACCGGCCGCAGGCGACGATCAGGCGGTCCTCGGCCGCCAGCGCCTGCGCGCGACGCTGGGTGAACGGCTCCCCCGACGGGGTCGGCACCACGAGGTGTGCCGGGCCGTCGACCAGCAGGTCGTCGAGCGCCTGGCCCCAGACGTCGGGCCGCATCACCATCCCGGCGCCGCCGCCGAACGGCGTGTCGTCGACCGTGCGGTGCCGGTCGGTGGTCCAGTCCCGCAGGTCGTGGACCCGCACGTCGAGCAGGCCGGTCGCACGGGCCTTGCCGACCAGCGCCAGCTCCAGCGGCGCGAGGTACTCGGGGAAGATCGTCACGACGTCGACGCGCACGTCAGCGCTCCGACCCGTCGGCCCGGTCGTCGGACCCGTCGTCGGCCGGCCCGTCGAACACGTCGGCCCGCTCGTCGGACCCGTGGCGGGCTCGCTCGTCAGAGCGGTCGTCGGAAGGGGCGTCGGAACGGTCGTCAGCCACGACGAGGTTCGCGGCGTCGGAGGCGAGCAACCCGCCGGGCGGGTCGAGCACGACGCGGCCACCGGGCACGTCGACCACCGGGACGATCGCGCGGACGAACGGCACCAGCGTGCGGGCGCCGTCCGGCTCGCGCAGCACCAGCACGTCGTGCGCGGGGGCGTGCTCCAGCCCGAGGATCTCGCCGAGGACGCGGCCGTCGGTTCCCTCCGCACGCAGGCCGACGAGCTCGTGCGGGTACCAGGCGTCCTCGTCGTCCTCGGCGGACACGCCGTCGGAGTCGACCACCAGCTCGACGCCGTTGAGCGCCTCGGCGGCGCTGCGGTCGTCCACCCCGTCGAACGTGACGAACCAGCGCTCCTGCTGGACGCGGG
Organism: Cellulomonas sp.; assembly: GCA_036398695.1. Classification (GTDB taxonomy): domain Bacteria; phylum Actinomycetota; class Actinomycetes; order Actinomycetales; family Cellulomonadaceae; genus Cellulomonas. Next base: position 26,790 of record DASWOL010000126.1, read on the forward strand.
CGCGCAGGATCGTCAGCGGCCCGGCCGAGGCCGGCTCGGTCGTCAGCACGGAGCCGGGCGCCAGCCGCTCGTCGGGCGCGTCGGTGCGCACGTCGAGCGCGACCTCACCGCGCAGGCCGTGCGGGCGGCCGATGCGGGCGACGGTCAGCAGCACGTGGCCCCCCGTTGTCAGCGACGGTCGACGTCGACGACGTCGACGCGCACGGACCCCTCACGCGACAGGGCGTTGACCACGGTCCGCAGCGCGCGAGCCGTGCGCCCACCACGCCCGATCACGCGCCCGAGATCGTCGGGGTGGACCCGCACCTCGAGCAGCTCGCCGCGGCGCAGCGCGGCCGAGCGGACCTGCACGTCGTCCGGGTGGTCGACGATGCCCCGCACAAGATGCTCGAGCGCGTCGGCGAGCACGTCAGGCCTGCTCGCCCTCGGCGGGCGCCTCGACCTCGGCGGCCGGTTCCGCCACGACGGCCGCAGCGGCGTCGGCGTCGGCCTTCTTCGCCGATGCCTTCGCCTTGACCTGCTCGGCATCCGCGGCGGCGGCCTCGACGGCAGCCTTCGGGTCGACCTTGCCGGCCTTGGTCCGCAGGGTGCCCTCGGTGCCCGGCAGACCCTTGAACTTCTGCCAGTCACCGGTGATCTTGAGCAGCACGCGCACCTGGTCACTCGGCTGGGCTCCGACGCCGAGCCAGTACTGAGCGCGGTCGCTGTTCACCTCGATGATCGAGGGGTCCTCGGTCGGGTGGTACTTGCCGATCTCCTCGATCACCTTGCCGTCGCGGCGGGAGCGCGAGTCGGCGACGACGATGCGGTAGTACGGCGCGCGGATCTTGCCCAGGCGCTTCAGGCGGATCTTGGTGGCCACGAGCGGGTGTTCTCCTGATGTCTTTGGGTGGTCCTCGCGCGCTGACCCGTGGGGATGGGGCGCGGTCGGTCCGGGGACACGGCCGGGTGCAGGTAGAGGGGCTGCGCCCGCCGAGTACAGCGGATCATTGTGCCAGACGCGCGCGGGACTACGCGACGCGACGGCCGCGCAGCACGACGGCGGCCGGGGCGGCGAGCACCCGGATGTCCTGCCGGGGGTCCGCCGGGTAGACCGCCAGGTCGGCCGGCGCGCCCTCCGACAGCGACGGGACGCCGAGCCAGGCGCGCGTGCGCCAGCTCGCGGCGGCGACGACCTCGGGTGCCGGGATGCCGGCGGCGACGAGCGCGGCGGCCTCGTCGGGCAGCCGGCCGTGCGTGATGGTGCCGCCGGCGTCGGTGCCCACCAGGATCGGCACACCGGCGTCGAACAGGTCGCGGACGTGCTGGTGGCGCCCGGCGTGCATCTGCCGCATCCGCGCGGCGTACAGGGGGTACCTCGTGGCGCTCGCCGCGATCTCCTCGAAGCGGTCCACCTGGAGCATCGTCGCGGTCACGGGAACACCCGCGGCGGCGATGCGCTCGATCTGCCGGGCGTCGGCGCCCGTCGCGTGCTCCAGGCAGTCGACCCCGGCGTCCAGCAGCGTGTCCAGCGTCTCGCCGGCGAAGGTGTGGACGGTGACCCGGGCGCCGGCGGCATGGGCGGCGGCGATCGCCTCGGTCACCGCCGCGTCCGGCCACAGCGGGCGAAGGTCGCCACCGCCGGCAAGGTCGCGGTCGATCCAGTCGCCGACCACCTTCACCCAGCCGTCGCCACGGGCCGCCTCCTCGACGACGGCGCCCGGCAGCTCGTCGGGGGACGCGAGCTCCCGGCCGTAGTGGCGCAGGTAGCGCTTGGGCCGCGCGAGGTGGTGCCCGGCGCGCAGCAGGCGCGGCAGCTCGGGGTGACGGTCCATCCAGCGGGTGTCCGACGGCGAGCCGGCGTCGCGGATGAGCAGCACGCCCGAGTCGCGGTCGGCCAGTGCCTGCTGCCGCGCCGTCGCGGCGTCCACCGCGCCCCCTGCGGCGAGCCCCACGTGGCAGTGCACGTCGACCAGCCCGGGCAGCACCCAGCCGTCGAGCTCGCCGTCCACCGGCTCCGCCGGTCGCTCGAAGGTGATCCGGTCGCCGACCACCCAGGCCTGCCCGGCCACGCGCTCGTCGTCGAGCAGCACCGGGCCGCGCAGATGGAGCGCCATCGCCTCAGCGGCCGCCGAACAGCCCGCCGAGACCCGGCGGCAGCTGGCCGGGGTCGGACGGCTTGGCGCCCAGGCCGAAGGCCGAGCCGGGCGCGGCAGGGGCGGCCGGCGCGGTTCCTGCGCGACGTGCCGCGGCGTCCTGCTCCTGGAGCGCGCGCTTGGCGGGGTTGCCCGACTTGCCCTTGACCTTCTGCGGCGCGGCGGCCCGGCCCTTGGCCTTCTTGCCGCTGCTCGGCATGTTGCCCAGCCCGGGCATCGCGCCGCCGCTCTTCGCCATCTGGCGCATCATCTTCTGCGCCTGGTCGAACCGGTCCAGCAGCTGGTTGACGTCGGACGGCTGCATGCCCGAGCCGCGCGCGATCCGGGCGCGGCGGGAGCCGTTGATGATCTTCGGGGTGTCGCGCTCGGCCGGCGTCATCGACTGGATGATCGCCTGGATCCGGTCGACCTCGCGCTCGTCGAAGCTGTCGAGCGCCTCGCGCATCTGCCCCATGCCAGGCAGCATCCCGAGCATCTTCTTCAGCGGGCCGGCGTTGCGCAGCTGCTGCATCTGGGACAGGAAGTCCTCGAGCGTGAAGTCCTCGCCGGCGGCGAGCTTGCCGGCCATCCGCTCGGTCTGCTCGGCGTCGAACGCCTTCTGCGTCTGCTCGATCAGGGTCAGGACGTCGCCCATGTCGAGGATCCGGGAGGCCATCCGGTCGGGATGGAAGGTCTCGAAATCGGTGAGCTTCTCGCCGGTCGAGGCGAACATCACCGGCTTGCCCGTGACGCCGACCACGGACAGCGCGGCGCCACCGCGGGCGTCGCCGTCCAGCTTGGTGAGCACGACGCCGTCGAACCCGACGCCCTCCATGAAGGCCAGCGCGGTGGTGACGGCGTCCTGGCCGATCATCGCGTCGACCACGAACAGGATCTCGTCCGGGCTGGTGGCGTCGCGGATGTCCGCGGCCTGCTGCATCAGCTCGCCGTCGACGCCCAGCCGGCCGGCGGTGTCGACGATGACGACGTCGTGGTGCTTCTCCCGGGCGAAGGCCACGCCGTCGCGGGCCACCTTGGCATAGCAGAGCAGGAGGACTTCTACCACCCAGAAGACCTCGCTGCGCTCCTCGTTCCCCCACTCATCCCTCTCATACGTTTCCTGCTTCAGGTCGCGACCTTCGCGTGCTGG